>NZ_MBLN01000047.1:0-179972 GCF_001854645.1 Pseudofrankia sp. EUN1h
TGCCGTGTCCTGGCGGCCTCCGTCCACGCGAGGCTCCGCCATCATCGCGTGGACTTTGGTCTAGCGCGGGTCGAGGCGGAAGACGCGCAGGACGCGGCCGCCGCCGAGCGAGGGGTCGTTCATCTTCGCGTAGGCGGCGTAGCCGGGCCAGAAGGTGGTCAGCCGAGGCCAGGCCTCGTCGCGCTCCGCGCCGTCGACGAGACGGGCCCGCAGCTCGCGCCGCTTCCCCTTGTGCACCACGGCGACATCCGGGTGCGCCAGCAGGTTCGCCGTCCAGGCCGGGTGCCCAGACCGGCCGTAGTTGCTGCCGACCAGCCAGAAGCCGTCGCCGTCGGGCATCGTCGCCAGCGGCGTGCGCCGAGGCTGACCGGTCCGCGCCCCGGTGTGTTCCAGCATCACCATCGGCAGCATCATCTGCCCGATCATCAGCCGTCCACCGCTGACCTTGTGCAGCGCCCGGTCGATCGGCGGCACGATCGACGGCCCGAACCGCTGAAACAGTGGATTCAGTGAAAACCGCTGCGCAAGACGTCCTGTCCGGGTTTCCGGCCCGATCTTCATAGCGCGAATGGTAACGACTCGGGTCCGGCTGGCGGCCGGGCAGCGGCCCCACCCCGCCAGTCGGCCTCCGGACAAGCGCCACACACGGGATCAGGCTCGCCGCCAGTCGTGCTGGCGGGGCCGCGATTCGACGATCGGCCGCTTGGAAGCAACACGGTTCGGCACACGGCGGCACTCACGTAGCCGGCCGGTACTAGCCTTGCCAGACGTGAAGGTGACGGCTCTGGCTGGGGGCATCGGCGGCGCGCGGTTCCTGCGTGGGGTGCAGGCGGCGCTCCCGGATGCGGACATAACCGTGATCGGCAACACCGGCGACGACATCATCCTGCATCGACTGAACATCAGCCCCGACCTCGACACGGTGATGTACACCCTCGGCGGCGGCATCTCGGCCGAACGGGGCTGGGGACGCGAGGACGAGACCTTCACCGTGCGGGCCGAGCTCGCCGAGTACGGCGTCGGCCCCGCCTGGTTCGGCCTCGGCGACCGGGACCTCGCCACCCATCTGGTCCGCACCCAGATGCTCGCCGCAGGCTTCCCGCTGTCCGACGTCACCGCGGCGCTCTGCCAGCGCTGGCGGCCCGGCGTCCGGCTGATACCCATGAGCGACGACCGGGTGGAGACGCACGTCGTCATCACCGACGAGGCGGGCCGACGAGCCATCCACTTCCAGGAGTGGTGGCTGCGGCTGCGCGCCGAGGTGCCGGCCGAGGCGATCGTCTCGGTGGGAGCGGCGGACGCGAAGCCGGCACCCGGCGTGCTCGACGCGCTGGCCGAGGCGGACGTCGTGCTGCTGCCGCCGTCGAACCCCGTGGTCTCGATCGGCTCGATCCTGTCGGTGCCCGGCATTCGGGACGCGCTGCGGGAGACGCCGGCCCCGGTCGTCGGGGTGTCGCCCATCATCGGCGGGAGCCCGGTGCGCGGGATGGCGGACGCCTGCCTGCGCGCGATCGGCGTCGAGACATCCGCCGAGGCCGTCGGGCGCCACTATGGGGCCCGGCGGGCCGGCGAGGGCACCCCACCGGGCTCGGCCGACGGCCTGCTCGACGGCTGGCTGGTCGACACCGTCGATGCCGGCGTGACCGTGCCGGGGGCCCGGGTGGCGGCGTACCCGCTGCTGATGACCGACCTGGACGCGACGGTCGCGATCGTGCGCGCCGCGCTGGAGCTGGCCGGTGTCTAGCACGCGGGCGGGCGCCGTCGACCCGGAGCGGAGCGGGTTGCGGATCATGCCGGTGCCGGGCATCGGCGAGATCCGCCCGGGTGACGACCTGGCGGCCGCGATCGCCACCGCCGTGGCCGCCGCCGGGATCGTGCTCGTCGACGGCGACGTGCTCGTCGTCACCTCGAAGATCGTCTCGAAGGCGGAGGGCCGGATCGTCCGGGTGACGGGTGACCGGGAGGCCGCTCGCCTCGCCGCCGTCGAGGCCGAGACCGTCCGCGACGTCGCCAGCCGCGGTCCCACCAGGATCGTCGAGACCAGCCATGGCTTCGTGCTGGCCGCGGCCGGGGTGGACGCCTCGAACATCTCCAAGGACAGCCTCGCCCTGCTGCCGCTCGACGCCGACGAGAGCGCGCGGCGGCTGCGCGCCGGGCTCGCCGCCCGTACCGGCGCCGAGGTGGCCGTCGTCGTGAGTGACACCGCCGGCCGGCCCTGGCGGCGTGGCGTGGTCGACCAGGCGATCGGGCTGGCCGGGATGGCGGCGCTGCGCAGCCACATCGGCGACGTCGACGGCTACGGCAACGAGCTCGGGATGACCGAGGTCGCCGAGGCCGACCAGCTCGCCGCGGCGGCGGAGCTGGTGAAGGGCAAGCTGACCGGCACCCCGGTCGCGCTGGTGCGTGGCTTCGCGGCCGTGCCGGACGACGGGCGGGGCGTGCGGTCGGTCGTCCGCCCGCCGGCCGAGGACCTGTTCCGGCTCGGCACCCTCGAGGCCCGGCGGGCGGCGCTGACCGAGCGGCGCACCGTCCGGGCGTTCACCGACGCCCCGGTGGACCCGGCGGCGATCGAGCGGGCCGTCGCGGCGGCCGTGACGGCCCCGGCGCCGCATCACACCACCCCGTGGCGGTTCGTCGTCGTGGCCGAGCGGCGGGCCGAGCTGCTCGCCGAGATGCGGGCCGCCTGGGCCGACGACCTGCGCCGCGACGGCTTCGACGAGGCGGCCGTCACCCGTCGGCTGCGCCGCGGCGACGTGCTGGCCGCCGCCCCGGTGCTGGTGGTGCCCCTGATCACCGACGATGGCGCGCACGCCTACCCGGATGCCCGCCGGGCCGGGGCGGAGGAACGGATGTTCACCGTCGCCGGCGGCGCCGGGGTGCAGAACTTCCTGGTGGCACTGGCGACGGAGGGGCTCGGCTCGGCGTGGGTGTCGAGCACGATCTTCTGCGCCGAGGTGGTCCGCCGGGTGCTCGACCTGCCGGCGGGCTGGTCTCCGCTGGGCGCCGTGGCCGTCGGGCACCCGGCCGCGCCGGCCGCGCCACGGCCGGCGCGAGACGCTGGAACCTTCCTCCTCCACCGCTGACATTTGGCAGTTCGTAGGATTCGACCGTGGCTAAGAAGACCGCCGAGCGCAACGCCCGCCTCGAGGCGCTGCGCCGCGAGCAGAAGCGCAAGGAACGCCGACGCGCCATCCTCATCTACGGCACGGCCGGCACCCTCGCGGTGGTGCTGCTTGCCGTGGTCCTCACCCTCACGATCTCGAGCAACCACAAGGCGGCGGCCACCCACAAGGTGGGCTACGTGGCCGCGGCCTCCGCGGCGGCGAAGGCGGCCAGCTGCACGGGCGTGCTCAACCAGGCCCAGCAGGGCCAGACGCACGTGACCGCCGACCAGACCGTCAACTACAAGCAGACCCCGCCGTCGTCCGGCAACCACGACGGTGACCCGCTGCCGGACGCGATCCGCTTCTACAACCCGAACTCGGGCATCCGCATCGAGCGGGCGGTGCACAACATGGAGCACGGCTTCGTGATCGGCTGGTACGACTCCAAGCTGCCGAGCGACCAGATCACCCAGCTGAAGAACATCGCGACCGCCGCCGGCAGCCGGTTCATCGCGGTCCCGTGGACCCGGTCGGTCTTCGCCGACAACCAGCACTTCGTGCTCACCGCCTGGGACCGCACCCAGCGCTGCGGCACGGTCTCCTCGGACGCCGTCTTCGAGTTCGTGAAGAAGTACTCCAACCCGGGCCTGGACGGCGCCACCTGGGACTCGCCGACAGCGCCCGAGTCCGGCGCCTCCGGCGGCACGCTCGACGTCACCGAGGACGGCCCCATCGCCGCCCTCAACGGTGCCAACACCCAGATCCCGTCGGCATCGCCGACGATGGGCGGCACCAGCCCCTGATCCAGATCGTTTCTCTGATCGTCTCGAAGCGCCTCGCGACCCTGGGTCGCGAGGCGCTTCTGGCTGTGGCGGCTGTGGCGCGTCCGTCGGTCATCCCGGGGACAACGGCCTCCGGGTGTGCGAAAGAAGATCATTTTCGCACGCCCTTTGGCCCTTTAGACGGCGAGCGCGGCTAGCAGGTAGCGGACGAGGAAGCTGGTCGGGCGGGTGGGCGCCGGGTTGGCGAGGCCGCCCTCGATCGTCGCGACGACGGCGTCGGCCGCGGTCTCCTGGTCGGGCGCCGGCACCAGATGGGCGACGGCGGCCAGCGCCAGCCCGTGCAGCCATTCGTGCAGCCGCTCGTGGTACTCCATCACCGGCGGGGCATGTGGTGCTCGCTCGGCCACGCAGGGGTGCAGCGTGCGGCGGCGCTCGACCGAGTCCAGCGCGGCGAACAGCCGGTCGGCCGGCTCGCCCGGCAGCTGGCCGATCCGGTCGATCTCCCMGTCGAGCAGCCGGTTGAGCACGGCCGCGAATGCGTGGTCCTTGGTGCGGAAGTACCAGTACACGGAGCCCGGCTCGATGCCGGCGGCACGCGCGATCTCCGCCACCGACGTTCCGGCGAAGCCGCGGGCGAGGAACTGTTCCTCAGCGACGGCGAGGAGCGCGTCAATCCGTTCCTCGCGCGGGACCTCCTGGCGGTTACGTGGCACCCGATCAGGGTAACGACACCCAGCCCGGGCAGAGGCCGTATATGGAGAGTGCCGCGTGCCTGTCCGTCCGGGCCTGCGCGAGTTGACGTGGACGCCGGAGGTCGGTTGTACGCGCTGGCTGGCGGCTCGACCCGGTTGGGCCGGTTGGGCTGCTTTGCCATTGTGGTCACAATCCTCTTGATTCTTCCCCGAGAGACCTGTGAAAGTGGAGCTGAATCCAACAGTCATGTCGGCGCGGCTCCACCGATCTCCACTGGAACGACCCGGGCCAGTGCCCGCCATGGGCCCACCCGGGCTCGGTGGGTGAGCGACACCATCACGACTCTTCGCGGCAGTGGGGCCGGCGCCGGGTTCGCTGAAGGGATTGCCATGTCCGAGAGCCGGAACGCCAGGACCAGTAACTCCAGCACCGCCAGTAGCTCCAGCACCGCCAACAGCGGCGCGAAGAGCCTCGACTCCCTGTCGGCATCCATGAACCGCGCCCTGGCTGGCGCCCGCGCCCCCCAGGTGGCCRCGGAGCGTCGGGAGCAGATCCACCGCGACCTTTCCGACGCCGGAGGCCGGCGCGCCGCGGCCCGCAGCGCCGCCGTGGCCGCGAGACGGCGGACCAACTTCCTGCTCGGCACCCTCGACGGCCTGCGCCGCGGTGCCGGCGCGCCCGCGAGAGCCCGCGACGCCGGCCGCTCGCCCGCCTAGCCCAGCACCGCGGCGCGTATGGGCTGCTCGCGCGCCGGGGTGTCCCGGTGCTGTTCTCTGGCGCGGGCGCCGGTGTGTGTTGCACAGTCCTGACCGCACCCGACGCCTCGGCGGCGCCCGCCCGGCCACCCGCCGGTGCTGGGCGCGGCCGACCGAGCGGGCCGTTCGATCATCAGGTGGACGCATTGACCAGTACCGGTTCCTCCTCTCGTACCGACGCCCTGCCGGCCCTCCATGTCGGCTCGCCGGAACCGCCGCCGCCCGCGTCCGCGCTGCGCCGGGCGCTGCGCCGGGCGCGGGACGGGGCGACGCTGGACGTCGTGGAGGCGGCGGTGCTACTCGCCGCCCGGGGGGAGGACCTGCGCGACCTGGCGGCCTCCGCGGCCCGGGTCCGCGACGCCGGGCTCGCGTCGGCCGGCCGTCCCGGGGTGGTCACGTACTCGCCGAAGGTGTTCATCCCGCTCACCCGGCTGTGTCGGGACCGTTGCCACTACTGCACGTTCGCGACGGTCCCGCACCGGCTTCCCGCGGCCTACCTCGAGATCGAGGAGGTCCTCGAGATCGCGCGCGCCGGCGCGGCGGCCGGCTGCGCCGAGGCGCTGTTCACGCTGGGCGACCGGCCGGAGGACCGCTGGCCGGCGGCCAGGGAGTGGCTCGACGAGCGGGGCTACGACTCCACCCTGGCCTACCTGCGGGCCGCCGCGGTCGCGGTGCTGGAGGAGACCGGCCTGCTGCCGCACCTGAACCCGGGGGTGCTCAGCTGGGCCGAGCTCGCCCGGCTCAAGCCGGTCGCCCCGTCGATGGGGATGATGCTCGAGACGACCGCCCGCCGGCTGTTCACCGAGCAGGGCGGCCCGCACTTCGGCTCCCCGGACAAGGACCCGGACGTCCGGCTGCGGGTGCTGGAGGATGCCGGGCGGCTCAACATCCCGTTCACCACCGGCCTGCTGCTCGGCATCGGCGAGAACAGGACCGAGCGGGCTGAGACGATCTTCGCGCTGCGCCGCGTCTCCCGGGCCTACGGCTCGATCCAGGAGGTGATCGTCCAGAACTTCCGGGCCAAGGACGACACCGCGATGCGTGGCGAGCCGGACGTGGGCGCCGAGGAGCTCGCCGCGGCGGTCGCCGTCACCCGGCTGGTGCTCGGCCCCGGCGCGCGGGTGCAGGCCCCGCCGAACCTGGTCGACCCGGACGAGTGCGCGTTGCTGCTCTCCGCCGGCATCGACGACTGGGGCGGTGTCTCGCCGGTCACCCCGGACCACGTGAACCCCGAGCGGCCCTGGCCGGCGCTCGACGTCCTGCGCGCGGCCACCGGCGCGGCCGGCTTCGAGCTGCGTCCCCGGCTGACCGTCTACCCGCCGTACCAGGCCGAGCCGTGGCTCGATCCGCGGCTGGCCGCGCACGTCGGGGCGCTCGCGGGGCCGGACGGGCTGCTCGCGCCCACGGCGGCGCCCGTCGGCCTGCCCTGGCAGGAGCCGGACGGTGGCTTCGCCGACAGCAGCGGGCGGGCCGACCTGCACACCGCGATCGACTCCGCCGGCCGGGAGACCGACCGGCGGGCCGACTTCGACAGCGTGTACGGCGACTGGGCCGCGCTGCGCGCCCAGGTCAGCGCCGCCGGCACCGGCGTGGACGGCGTCGTCGGCACCGGCTCGCGCGCCGCGCCGCCGAACGGCGAGGACGCGACGTGGGCGGCGGCGAGGCCGGCGGTGACCGCCGAGGTGGGGGCTCCCGAGGTGGGGGCCGCGACCGCCCTGGAGGGGCCGGCCAGGCCGACCTCCCGGCGGGGCGACCCGGAGGTGCTGGCCGCGCTGCGGCACGCCGCCGTCGACCCGGCCGGGATCTCCGACCCGGAGGCGCTGGCGCTGTTCGGCGCGGCCGGGCCGGAGCTGGACGCGCTGTGCGCGCTCGCCGACGACCTGCGCCGCGACACCGTCGGCGACGACGTCACCTACGTCGTCAACCGCAACATCAACTTCACCAACGTCTGTTACACCGGCTGCCGGTTCTGCGCGTTCGCGCAGCGCCGCGACGACGCCGACGCGTACACGCTCTCGTTCGCCGAGGTCGGCACCCGCGCCACCGAGGCCTGGGAGGTCGGCGCCACCGAGGTGTGCGTGCAGGGCGGCATCCACCCGGATCTGCCGGGGACGGCCTACTTCGACCTCGCCCGCGAGATCAAGCGGGCCGCGCCGGGGCTGCACCTGCACGCGTTCTCGCCGATGGAGGTGATGAACGGCGTCAGCAGGACCGGCCTGTCGGTGGCCGACTGGCTGACCGCGGCCAGGGAGGCCGGCCTTGACACGATCCCCGGCACCGCGGCCGAGATCCTCGACGACGAGGTCCGCTGGGTGCTGACCAAGGGCAAGCTGCCCACCTCCGCCTGGGTGGAGGTCGTGACGACGGCGCACCGGGTCGGGCTGCGCTCGTCGGCGACGATGATGTACGGCCACGTCGACACTCCGGCGCACTGGCTCGCGCACCTGCGGCTGCTGCGCTCGATCCAGGAGGAGACCGGCGGGTTCACCGAGTTCGTCGCGCTGCCGTTCGTCCACCACAGCGCGCCCATCTACCTGGCCGGCGTCGCCCGTCCGGGGCCGACCGTCCAGGAGAACCGGGCCGTGCACGCGATGGCCAGGATCCTGCTGCACGGCGCGATCGCCAACATCCAGTGCTCGTGGGTGAAGCTCGGCACCGAGGGTTGCCGTTCCGTGCTCGCCGGCGGCGTCAACGACATCGGCGGCACGTTGATGGAGGAGACGATCAGCCGGATGGCCGGCTCCCAGCACGGCTCCCGGCGTTCCATCGAGGAGCTCGAGGAGGTGGCGGCATTKGTTGGCCGCCCGGCCAGGCAGCGGACCACCACCTATGGGGAGGTCCCGCAGGAGCGTCTGGACACGGCCAGGGCGGAGCCACGCCGCACCGCCCTTCCCCTCGTCGTCTGACAGCGGGGAACCCGGGCGGGGGCGCTCCGCGCTCCCCCCTCTGGCCACCCACCGGAGTCACTACATCCCGTAACTGACTGCCGGCTGTGCCGTGTGGTTGCAAGGTGGTCCGGGAGGGTACGCGCCTGATGCCCGTCGCTGAACGAAGTCCGATTTCCCCGCGTATATGGGGAACTACGGCTCGGTGATGGCCTGGTGATCCTGAGTGGGTCGCCACTGCTGCGCGTAACGGGGTGCCCGGAAGAGGGGACCCTCCGTCACGGCGCCCAGTGACTGTGAGCTATGGTCATGTCGCTGGTTGTAGAAGATGTTGCGCCGGTAGGGTTGACGCGGGTCGACTTCGGCACGTGTAATTACCGGCGTGTCATTCCCMCCGCCGACGGGGTCGCTTTGGTAATGGCGGCCTGGTCGGTGTGGACACCAGTTACCTGCGCGCCGGCGCCCGGGGGGTGACCGACCGCACCGCGACGGGTCTGGAGGGGTCCCTGATGGAACACACCGACGCGGGTGTCCGTACGACGCCGCCCGTGGGCCTGCGGACGCGCGCCGACGAGCACGCGCCCGACCCTGTCTTCGCGGATGTCGCACGTCCCGTCGACCATCTGACTGGCGGCCACGACATCGTGGTCGCGCCGCCCGCGCCCTCGATGGCGCAGCGGTCCAGCGTCCCGGGCATGCCGCGCCCGCCGGCGCCCAGGCCGCCGGCGGACTCGCGTGCCCGCGCAGAGCTGCGCGTGCCGGCGGCCCCTGCGACGGCCTACACCGGACGGGTCGCGCCCGAGCCTCCGGACATCCCACGCGCGCCGGGCGGCGTTCCGCGGCCCGCCCCGGTCGGTCTCGCGTACGCGGCTCCCCGCCGCGTCGACGAGTCCGCCGCGCCCAGGGACTCGTCCGGGGCCGACGCCCTGGACGCTGACGACGAGAACGTGGAAGACGTGGACGGGGAAGCCGACATCGAGGACGACGACACCGACGACACCGACACCGACACCGACGACGTACTGACCGCGGTCGGTGGCGGCGAGGTCCAGAATCCGTTCGCCGCCACCGACGGCGCCGAGCGTCCGATTCTCGCCGAGGTGATCGACATCGGGCTGGGAGACCTGCTCGGTGAGGTCATGGAATGGCAGGAGCGCGCGCTGTGCGCCCAGACCGACCCGGAGGCGTTCTTCCCCGAGAAGGGCGGCTCGACGAGGGAGGCCAAGCGCATCTGCTCCGGCTGCGAGGTCCGCGCCGAGTGCCTGGAGTACGCGCTCGCCAACGATGAGCGGTTCGGCATCTGGGGCGGCATGTCCGAGCGCGAACGGCGCAAGCAGCGCCGCCGGGCCGTCTAGCGCGGTCGCGGGTACCCGGTGGAGACCGCGGTGGGCCAGACCGGCCCGACCGAGCCTCCACCGGGCGCGGCCCGTAAGGGCGATTCGTCGCCATCGCGCCGAACCGCACGCTCGGGCGGCTTGAGCCCCTCGACCGGTTTGGGCACCCCTGCCGGCACGGACGCCGCGACCGGCACGACCGGCTCGGAGGGCTTGGGGGAGCCCTCCGGAGGGCCGGGCACGCCGCCGGTCGTCGTCGCGGTCGTGACGGTGTCCGCCGCTTCCCGAGGGCGCGGCACCGTCCTGCCGGTCCAGCGCGGACCGGCCCAGGAACCCATCCCGGCGGCCGCCCTCGCGGCGGTCGCCGGCCAGGTCCGCCCGGTGGACCGCATCGTCGCCGTTCCGGTCGCCGGCCCCTCGCCTGCCGGCGCGATCGTCCAGGCGCTGCGCCACGGCGGCGCCGCACCGCCCGACAGCGGGTTCATCTGGCTGCTCGACGAGTCCACCCGGCCCGAGCCCGACGCGCTCGACCGTCTGCTCGCCTGCGCCGTGCTCGACCCGGGGGCCGCCGTGCTCGGCCCGGTCGGCGTCACCGTGGACCGCGCCGGGCGGCGCCGGCCCGCGCCGGGCGACGCGTTCGCGGTCCGCGACGTCCTCGCCGTCGAGCGGACCGGCGCGCTGGTCCGCGCGCACGCCTGGCGGCTGCTCGACGGGCCGAACCCGCTCGCCGGCCGCGCCGACGACCTCGACCTGTGCTGGCGCGCCTGGCGCGCCGGGATGCGCGTCGTCGCCGTCCCGTCAGCCCGTCTCCTTCCACCCGCACCCGCCATACCTCCCGCGCCGCCGGTAGCGCGCGCCGCCGCCCCCGCCCCCGACGGCTTCGACGGCTTCCACGGCGCGGCTGGCCCGCCGGCCCGCGCGCGCGGCGACCACGTCGAGCGGGCGGACGCCCTGCGGGTCCGGCTCGCGCAGTCCGGCGCGCTGGGTGTCCCGGCCGCGGTGGCCGGCCTGGTCGCCGCCGCCTGCGGCCGGGCCGCGCTCGCGCTCGCGCACGGCCGGGGACGCGCCGCGGTGACCGAGGTGCTCGTGCTCGCGAGCGTGCTCGCCGACCCGGTACGGCTGTGGCGGCTGGCTCGGCGCCGCGAGGCCCGCCAGGTGCCCGCCCGCGCGCTGCGCGGGCTGTTGCCCCGCCCCGGCGAGGACGGCAGAACGGGCGGGGCCGAGACGCGCCCGGCCGGGATGAGCCTTGCCGGGGCGCGCCTTGCCGGGACGGACCCGGGCGGGAGGGACCCGAGGCCGGCGGCGGCCGACCGCGCGCCTGGCCAGCCGGCGGTCTTGTTCGCGCTGCTCGCCGTCGCCGCGGGCTGGGCGCTCACCGGGATGGGCCGGATCGGCGGGCGGGGAGCGCCGCTGCCACCCGGCGCGGCCGACCTCTGGACGGCGGTGTGGTCCGGCTGGGTCGGCCCGGCCGGCGGGCTTCCCGGCGGACCGGGCCCCGCGCCCTCGTGGACCCCGCTGCTCGCCACCCTGTCGTCGGCGCTGGGTGGGCGTCCCGAGCTCGCCGCGCGTGCCCTGCTCGTCGCCGCGCCGGCGCTCGCCGGGCTCGCGGCCTACCGCGCCGCCCGCACTGTCGGCGTGCTGACCCCGTGGGCGCGGCTGGGCCTGGCCGCCTGCTACGCGTTCGCGCCCCCGGTCACCGCGGCGGCCCTGGCCGGCAACCTGGCGGCGCTGGGTGCGTCCGTGGCGGCTCCGCTCATCCTCGGGGGCGCCGTCCGGCTGCTCGCCCCGTCCTACGGTGCCGCCGCGGCGTCCGGAACCCGGAACGCCGGCGGGGCGGCCGGAGGCTGGTCAGGCGTGTGGGCGCTCGCCGCGGCGCTGCTCGTGGGCGTCGCCTGCTCGCCGCGGCTGCTGGTGGTCGCCGCCGTCGGGCTCGTCGCCGGCGCCCTGGCCGCGCGCCCACCCGCGGCCGCCGCCGGCGGCCGCGGGCCCATGGCTGTGGGCGCGACGACCGTGGGTGCGACGGCAGGGGGTGCGACGACAGGGGGCGCGCACCGCGCCTGGCGGCCCGCCGGGCGCGTCGCGGTCGTCGTCGCGGCTGGCTGCGTGCCGCTGCTGCCCGCTCTGTGGGTGGGTACGCGCACCGGGACGGTCGGCGCGCTGTCGGTGCTGGTCGACGAGCCGGCGCCGCGCGGCGGCGACGGGTACGCGCTCGCCGCGTTCGTGCTCGTCTGCGGGCTGGCCGCGGTCGCCGGCGGGCGCCCGGCGCGCCCCGCCGTCGGCGCCTGCTGGCTGGTCGCCGCCGCCGGCTGGGTCACCGGCCAGGACGGGCTCACCGCCGCCGCGCTGCTGGGGGCTGTCGCGGCCGCCTGGGCGGTGTTCCTGGGCCCGCGCACCCGGCGAATGGCCGCCCAGGCCGCCGGAGCCGCGCCGGCGGGGCGGCTCGCGGGGAGCCGCGCCGCGGCGTTCACCGCCCTTGTCGTCCTCGCGCCGGCCCTGCTGTTCGCGCGCGCCGCGGGTGCGCTCGGCACCCCACCCGACCCCGGCGGCTGGGTCGACGCCGGCGCGACCGGTCAGGTCGGCGCCCTCGCGGCCAGCGGCGACGCCATGGCCGCCGCGGCGGCTGGCGCGGGCCGCACCCTCGTGCTGCGCCCGTCGGCCAGCGGCGTGACGTACACGTTGACCGGCGGGCACGGCCCGACCATCGTCGACGCGGCGGGCGGTCCGTCCCGGCCGGCGGCCGAGTTCCTCGCCGCCGTCGTGGCGGACCTGACGGTCGGCGGCGGGTGGGGTGCCTCAGCGCTCCCGGCCCTCGGCGCCGGCGCCGTGTTCGTCCCGGCGGGCGCCGCCGCGTCCACGGACACGGCCCAGGCCTACGGGCCGGCTGGCGCGACCAGCCGGCTCACCCAGGCGCTCGACGCCTCCGACGGCCTCGAACGCGACCAGACCAGGCCCACCGGCTACTACTGGCGGCTCGCGCCAGGCGTCGGCGCCGCCGCGCGGGCGCGGCTGCTGCCTCCCGGGCTGGCCGTCACCGCCCGTTCCGGCACCGCCGGGCCATCCGGCCGCCAGGCGTTGGGCAGCGTCGCGGCGGCCCGCGCCGCGGCTGCCGGCCGGGCGGCGATGGGTCCCGGCGCGCCGCTCGCGCCCGCCCGGCCCGAGGTGACCACGGGTGCGCCGGCTGCGTCCTCCGGGACGTCGTCCGACGGGCTGCTGCCCGCGGGGCCGGCCGGCCGGCTGCTGGTGCTGGCCGAACCGGCGGACCCCGGCTGGCGGGCGACCCTGGCGGGCCGTCCGCTCACGCCCGTCGCCGCCTGGGGCTGGGCGCAGGCGTTCGAGGTGCCCGGGAGCCCGGCGGCCGAGGTCCGGGTGCGCTACGACCACACGCCGCACCGCGCGCTCGTGCTCGTCGAGGCGGCGGTCGTCGGTGCCCTGGCGCTGGCCGGGGTGTCGACCTGGGCCGGAGCCTGGTGGCGGCGCCGCCGGGGCGGCGCGGCGGTCTGGTGGGGGAGCCGATGAGCGGCGTGCGCACCCGGCGGCGCCGGTGGGGGCGGGTGCCGGCGGCGGTCACGGCTTCCGTCGCGGGGACGGCGGCGATCGTGACCGCGGCGGTGCTGGTGCCCGACAGACTGCCGACGCTGGTGCCTCCGGGGGAGCCGGTGACCGCCGCGACGGCCTACCGCGTCGGCGTCCCGCCGAGCAGCCGTGCCCTGATCTGCCCTGACCTCGGCTCGGCCGGCCGGGTGCCGACCCGGATCGACGTCGCCCGCTCCGGCACCGGTGGCCAGGTCGGCGCGATCCTCGTCAACGCGGACGGCGGCTCGCCCGGGCGGGGGGCGGACGAGGAGACGGCGGGGCACGGTGCCGCGGCAGGGGGCGGCTCGTCCGCGTGGCGCCCGCCGGCGACGGCTGTGCTGCGTGGCGACGCGCGCCGCGGCCACCTGGAGGTACCCGGCGCCCAGTCGCCGCCGGTCGCGGTCCCGCCGCCCGCTCCGTCGGACCTCTCCGGGCTCGCCGCCCTGTCGCCGGATGCCCGTGACGCGCTGTCGGTCCTGAAGTCGGAGGCCGACGCGAAGGCGCTGACGGCGCTCGCGGCGCTGTCACCCGAGGAACGGGCCGGGCTCGCGGCGGCGCCGGCCCAGCAGCCGCCGCCCGGCCTGGCGGCGCTCGCCCAGCTGTCGGCGACCGACCGGACCGGGCTGATGCGGCTGGCGGTCTCCTCCGGCCGCCCGGTGGCGTTGCGGGGCAGCGCCGTGGCGAACCTGTCGGCGACGGTGACGGCGCCCGGCGGCGTGGCCGGGCCCGCGCGGGACCGGTGCGGGCCGTCCGCCGGCTGGACGTGGTTCGCCGGCCCGGCGACGAAGGCCGGTCACGATCCGCTTCTGTTCCTGGCGAATCTGGGCTCGGCGCCCGCGCGGCTCGCCGTCCACGTCCTGGCACCCGGCCGGGCACCGGCCGTCACCGAGGTCGCGGTGCCGCCCGGCGAGACCACGAGCCAGCGGCTCGCGGCCGTCGCGCCCGAGGCGGCGTCGACCGTGGTCGGCGTCGAGGTCAGGGCCGGGCGGGTGTCGTCCTGGCTGGTCGACCGGCCGAGCGACGGCGAGGCCTGGGAGCTCGCCCCGGTTCCCAGCACGGCCGCGCCGGGGCGCGCGGTGCTGGTCGGCCCTGTGCTGGCGCCGCCGGGAGCCGGTGGGGCCGCCGCCACGCTGGTCGTCGCGGCTGCGTCCACGGATGCGCGGGTCCTCGTCCGGCTGGTGACGGCCAGCGGCCGGCCCACCAGTCCGGCGGGCCCGGGCGCCGTGACGGTGCCCGGCGGCGAGGCGGTCTCGATCCCGCTGACGCTTCCCCGCGGCGAGTCCGTCGGTGTGCTGGTCGAGGCGGCGGGGGCGGTACCGGTCGTCGCCGGCCTGCGCCTGCCGTCCGGTGCTCCGGACGGCGCGGTCTGGGTCGCGGGCACTCGGTTGCCCACGGACGGCTTGCCCGCGGACGGGTTGCCCGCGGACGGGCGGGCGCCGGACGCGGCGGCTGGCGTCAGGGCTGGCGGCCGCCCGCTGGCGGAGCCCTCTCCGGTGCCTTATCTGGATGTTCCGCCGCTCCCGCGGGGCGCGGCCGGGGCAGTGCTGTTCGCGGCGCCGGACGGCCCGGCGACGGCGCGGCTCGACGGCCGCGCGGTCACGGTTCCCGGCGGCGGCACGGTCGCGGTCGCGTTGCCGGCGGGCTACTCCGGCGGCACTCTGTCCGTCTCCGGCGGCCCGGTCGCGGTGACCGAGCTGCTCGGAAAGCCGGCCGGCCCGTCGTCGGGTGAGGACGCCGCGGACGACCAGCCGACCGCCGTCGGCCCGCGGCTGCGCACCGTCAGCTCCGTGCTGCCGCTCGTCCCGGCGGATCCGGCGGACCCCGCCGTCCTGGTCGCGGACCCGTCGGCGGCGAGGTAGGCCGGCCGGGGTTCAGGCCGGCCGGGGGGTGGGCCGGGTGCCGGGGCGGGCCCCGAAGACGCGACCGGTACCGCGCAGCGTGACGGTGGCCGGCGCGGTGAGCACCGCGGCCTGGCCGCGGGCCAGCCGGATCGACGCGCCGGTGGCGGCCTGGCCGTCGCCGTCGCCGTCATCGTCGCCGGCGATGTGGACGTCCACCGCGCCGTCGACGGCGAGCAGCACCGTCGGGCGGTTCAGCGTGACCTCGCCGCCGGCGCAGATGGCCTCGGCGAGCACGAAGTCGTCGACGGGCACCGGCCAGTAGCGCACCAGCCCGCCCGCGCCGGCGCGCAGGATCTTCGCGGTGAGGACGGGCGCGTCCGAGGGCGTCGGGTCCAGCAGGCGCAGCAGCTCGTCGACGTCGATGTGCTTGGGGGTGAGACCGCCGCGCAGCACGTTGTCCGAGGTCGCCATGATCTCGATGCCGACGCCGTGGACGTAGGCGTGCAGCAGCCTCGCTGGCTGGAACAGCGCCTCGCCCGGGTTGAGGGTGACGTCGTTGAGCAGCAGCGCGGCGACGATGCCGACGTCTCCGGGGTGCGCGGCGACGAGCCGGCCGACCAGGTCCGCCGCCCGGGTGACGTCCTCGTCGCCGTCGCCACGGGCCGCCACCGTCGCCGCCGCGCGGGCGAGCTCGCCGGCCAGTGCCCGGCCGCGCTCGCGGGGCAGGGTCAGCAGGGCGCGCAGGACGGTGGCCGCGCCGCGGGCCGGGTCGGCGGCGAGCGGCCGGAACGCGGCCGAGAGCTCCGCGACGCCGAACGCGCGAACGATGGCGAGCGTTCGCGCCGGCTCGCGGATGCCGGCCAGCGCCCGGAACGGGGTGAGCGCGACGATCAGCTCGGGCTTGTGGTTGGGGTCGCGGTAGCGGCGCCCCGGCGCGTCCAGCGGGATGCCGGCCCGTTCGTCCGCGTCGAAGCCGGCGCGGGCCTGCGCCCGGTCCGGGTGGACCTGGAGGGACAGTGCCTTCTCGGCCGCCAGCACCTTGAGCAGGAACGGCAGCGCGCCGAGCAGCTCGGCGGCCGGGCGGCGGCGGCCGGCGTCGTCGACCTCCGCCGGGGCGACCGGGTGGGTGCCGAGCCACAGCTCGGCGGCCGGCTGCCCGGTGGGCACCTCGCCGAGCAGGTCGTAGATCGCGGCCGGCGAGCCCCACGCGTAGTGCTGCACCTGTCCGTACACCGGCAGCAGCCGCGCGGCCGGCGCGGCGCCGCCCGCCGCGCCGCGGGATGCCGGGCCGGCGCCCGGGGTCCCTGCCGGATCCGGGGTTCCTGCACGGTCGGCGGAGCCGATCGGGGAGGTCTGGGAGCTCGCGGACGGGGTCCCTGCCGGATCGGCGAAGCCGATCTGGGAGGTCCGGGAGTCGCTCGCGGCCCTGGGCTCGGGTGACGCGGGAACGCGAGCCCCCGCCACGACGGCGCCTTGGGGGTGGGCGTCTGCGCTCATCGTGCTGGCTCTCCCGGAGGTCGGGTCGCCGCTACGTCGGCGAATGCGGGCGGATCCGCCGTCATCGTAGGTTGCCGCGCTTCTTGTTAGTCCTCTTCGCCCCAGCCGTGRCCCTCGGGGTCGATGACGGCCGGGTCGACGCCGAGCATGTCAGCGACCTCGTGGATGATCGCGTCGAGGACGAGCTCGGCGAGGTCCTCGGTGTCGACGGCACGGGCCTCCAGCGGGCGGCGGTAGACCACGATGCGCCGGGGTGTCGCGGACCGGCCGCGGCCGGTGGCCGGCTGGTAGAGGGCCAGCGGGACGACGTCGTCGGAGACGCCGACGGGCGGGACGTCCTCGACCGCGAACTCCACCCCGGCGAGCTGGTCGGACCAGCGAAGGTCGAGATGCTCGACCGCGTCGAGCACGAGGTCGTCGAACCGTTCGCCGCGGGTCGAGTACGCCGGCACGTCCGGCGGGAACAGGGTGCCCCGCATTCCGCGGCCTCGCCGGTCCCGCCGGCGGCGCGCGGGTATCGGCCGCCGCATGGCCGTCGGGAAATGCGCGACGGGCAACGGCTCGGACGCCGGCGCTTCGTCCACCATCGATCCAGCGTACGGCCCGGCGTAGTCGGGTCGGAACACGGAGCGCCACGCCCGGGGTCCCGCCGGATCGGTGCCAAAGTTCCGCCGGATCGGATCGAGACTCTGATCGGCACTCGTGGTGATGGGTTAAATACCTTCAGCTATTGCCCGAAGTTGCTGTTGGGCAACGGAAAGTGATGGACCGGGTCAGGTTAAGTCACAGTCCCGCCGTCTCGGGCGCGACACGGCGGGCGGTGGTGGCCGCCGCCCGTTCCGGGGTCTACCGTCCGGAACGTGAAGCCCCGGCGCTGCTCCCGCTCGGCCTGTTCCGCGGTCGCGGTTGCCACACTCACCTACGCTTACGCGGAGTCCACCGCGGTGCTCGGGCCGCTGTCGCCGTACGTGGAACCACACTCGTACGACCTGTGCGGCCCGCATGCCGACCGGCTGACCGTGCCGCGGGGCTGGGCGGTCGTGCGCATCGATCCGGAACCCCCGCGCAACCCGGCCACCGACGATCTGGAAGCGCTCGCGGACGTCGTCCGCGAGGTCGCCAGGCCCGGCCCGCTGCCTGGCGAGGCGCCGGGCTACGGCCCCGTTCCCGGGTACGGTCCCGTGCCCGGCCACGGCCCGGTGCAGGCCGGATCCGAGGAGCCCCCGCGTGAGGATCCCGGCGGGGGCCGCCGCGGCCACCTGCGAGCCGTACCGACGTCCTAGACGGCGGGTTGCCCGCCCGGCGGGAGCAGGCGCTCCGGCTGGCCACCCGTGCGACGAAAGGCACGTGGCCGTGGTCGGTCTGTGGGTGCCTGGCGGAGCGGCCGGGTGCGCCCGATAGGGTCGGTCGCGTTGCAGACAGGTACAGCCAGCCGCGGCGGAGCGCCGACCGCGAGACGGGGTGCGGAAGGTGGAGGGCAATGGGGCTTGACCTCGCCCGGATCTTCAAGGCGTATGACGTGCGCGGAGTCGTGCCGTCCGAGTTCGACGCCGACATCGCGCGCGCGACCGGCGCCGCGTTCGTTCGGCTGCTGGGCGCCACCGAGATCGTCATAGCCCATGACATGCGGGACTCGTCCGTCCCGTTGTCGGCCGCGTTCGCCGACGGCGCGACCAGCCAGGGCGCCGACGTCGTGCTCGCCGGCCTTGGCTCGACGGATCTGCTCTACTTCGCCGCCGGTTCGATGAACATCCCCGGCGCGATGTTCACGGCGTCGCACAACCCTGCCAAGTACAACGGCATCAAGATGTGTCGCGCCGGCGCCGCGCCGATCGGCCAGGAGACCGGCCTCGCCGAGATCCGCGACATGGTCGCGAACGGCGTTCCCGAGCCTGCCGGGCGCAGGGGCACGGTGCGGGAGGTCGACCTGCGCGACGCCTACGTCGCCCACCTGCACGGCCTCGTCGACCTGTCCGGCATCCGGCCGTTGAAGGTGGCCGTGGACGCGGGCAATGGCATGGGCGGTTTCACCGTCCCCGCCACCTTCGCCGGCCTGCCCATCGAGCTGGTCCCGATGTACTTCGAGCTGGACGGCAGCTTCCCCAACCACGAGGCGAACCCGATCGAGCCGGAGAACCTGCGCGACCTGCAGGCCGCCGTCCGGGAGAGCGGCGCGGACATCGGCCTCGCCTTCGACGGCGACGCCGACCGCTGCTTCGTCGTCGACGAGCGCGGCGAGCTGGTGTCCCCGTCGACGATCACCGGTCTGGTCGCCGAGCGGGAGCTCGCCCGTGACCCGGGTGGCACGATCATCTACAACGTGATCGTCAGCCGGGGTGTCCCCGAGCTGGTCACCAAGCTCGGCGGCACCCCGGTGCGCACCCGCGTCGGGCACTCGTACATCAAGGCCGAGATGGCCAGGACCGGTGCCGTCTTCGGCGGCGAGCACTCCGGGCACTTCTACTTCCGCGACTTCTGGCGGGCCGACTCGGGCATGCTCGCCGCGCTGCACGTGCTCGCCGCGCTCGGCGGCCAGGACCGGCCACTGTCGACGCTGCTGGACGGCTACGCCCGCTACGCCGCGTCCGGTGAGATCAACTCCGAGGTCGCGGACGCGACCGCGTCGATGAAGGCGATCGAAGCCGCCTATGCGGACAAGGCGACCGACATCGACCGCCTGGACGGGCTGACCATGTCGTTCGCGGACGGCTCCTGGTTCAACCTGCGGCCGTCCAACACCGAACCGCTGCTCCGCCTCAACGTAGAGGCGGAGGATGATGACACCATGAGCCGGCTCCGGGACGAGGTCCTGGCCAGCATCCGTGGTGGAAGGGACTAGTTGCCGAGATGAGCCTCGATCCGCTGCTCTTGGAGATCCTTGCGTGCCCGTGCCCGCAGCACGCGCCGTTGCGCCAGGACACCCTGGCCGGTGCCCCGGTGCTCGTTTGCACCGCCTGCAACCTGGCCTTCCCGGTGCGTGATGACATTCCGGTGATGCTCCTCGATGAGGCGACGCCGTTCCCCGAGCCCGCCACGCCAGCCTCGTCCTGACATGGGCGGCGAGGCCAGGTTCGCCGGGTCGCGGGTCTCCCCGGACTGTTGGGGACACGCGGGCGGTTGACGACCAACATGTACGTCGACGAGCGTGTCCTGGACGAACCGGAACGGCTGGCGGCCGCTGACCCGGGTGGCCTCCTGCGGGAGCTGGCGACCGGTGGGCGGCAGATCCGCGAGACCTGGCGGCTCGCCGAGGAGGCGGGTGCCGGCCGGCTGGGCGCCGACGGGCGGCCGCGGGCCGTGCTGGTCGTCGGCACGGGCGCGGCCGCCGGCGCGGCCGACGTGCTCACCGCCGCGGCCGGGTCGACCAGCCCGGTGCCGGTGATCGGCCATCACGACCACGGGCTGCCCGGCTGGGTCGGTGTCGCCGACGTGGTGCTCGCCGTCTCCGGTTCGGGGCGGTCCCCGCTGACGCTGAACGCCGTCGAGGAGGCCGACCGGCGCGGCTGCCGCATCGTGGCCGTCGGCCCGGCTGACACGCCACTGCAGTACCTCGCCGAGCGGGCGAGGGCCCCGTTCGTCGCGATCGACGGCACCAGGCCGGAACGGGCCAGCCTGTGGGCCCTGGCCACCCCGCTGCTGGTGGCCGCCGCGTCCCTAGGGGTCTGCCGGGACGCGGCCGTCGGTGTCGAGGCGGCGGCGGTCAGGCTCGAGGAGATCGCCACCCGCAGCCGCCCGTCCAGCGAGTCGTTCGTCAACCCGGCGAAGCTGCTCGCCCTGGAGCTCGCCGGCACGCTGCCGATGATCTGGGGCACGTCGCCAGCGACGGCCGCAGCGGCCAGCCGCGCGGCCACCCAGCTCGCCGTCACCGCCAAGTACCCCGTGCTGCACGGCGGCCTGCCGCACCCGGCGATCTACCAGATCGCCGCCTTCGACGGCGTTTTCGGCGCGCGCGCGGCCGCCGCGACGGGCGGCGACGACGAGCTCGACGACTTCTTCCGCGACCGGGTCGATGACGAGCTGGGCACCCGGCTGCGGCTGATCCTGCTGCGCGACCCGGGAAACGAGCATCCGGACGTGAGCCGCCGGGCCGACGCGGGAGTCCGGGTCGCAGCCGAGCGCGGGGTCGGCGTCACGGAGCTCTCGGCGGCCGGCTCCCACCCGGTGGAGCGGCTGGCGTCCCTGGTCGGCCTGCTCGACTACGCCGCGGTCTACCTGGCGATGCTGATCGGCATCGACCCGAGCCTCGAGCCCGCCATCCACGACCTCGACCGGGTCCGCTAACGGCTCGCTCGGCTGTTCGTCAGGGAGCGACGCTGTCCCGCGTGCCGTGCTGATCGAGCCTTCCGATTCAGGGAGAAGGTCCGCGACGTCGTCGGGGCCTGCCTCGACCCGGCCGAGACAGACGTCTTTTCCCTCGACAGTTCCAGTCTGAGTTCGTCAGCGAGTGGAACGAATCGCCGGGCCCCGCCTGTCCGGCGGGGGCCCGGCGCGTTTGAGTCAGTGGGTGGGACGCCCAGGCCTGGGCGACGGGGTCACTGGGGGCCCGGCCCCTGACCGTTGCCGTCCTGGTCCGGGTTCTGGTCGAAGGGGTTGGTCTGGCCGTCGCCGGGCTGACCCGGGAGCTGGGGGGTGATCGGGGTCTGGCCGGGGAGCGGCTGGCCGTCCGGGCCGAGGATGACCCCGGGGGTGACGGTGGGCGCCGGCACCTTGTCCGGGTTCTGCAGGCCGCTCTTCGTGCCCTGCGCGGTCTTCGGGTCCGCCTTCGGCAGTGGCACCACCGGTACGCCCTGCAGCGCCGGCTTCAGCGTGCGGCTGAAGATGATCGCCGGCAGGTCGCCGCCGTACACGTGCGTCCACGTCTTTCCATCCGCCTGGACGTTCGTGAGCGCGTAGTCGGAGGAGTTGCCCCGAGGGTCGCCGACCGCCACCGCGGAGGCCATCTGCGGGGTGAAGCCGATGAACCAGGCGCTGGTGAAGTCGTCGTTCGTTCCGGTCTTGCCAGCCGCGGGCCGACCGATCGCCGCCTTCGTGCCGGTGCCCCTGGTGACGACGCCGGCAAGCACGCTGGCGACGGTATCGGCGATCCTCTTGTCGATGGCCTGTGTGCAGTTCGGTGGCGGCGCGATGTCCACGTTCTTGTTGGACGAGTCGGTCGCCGACGTCACGAACCTGGGCGTGCAGTACTTCCCACCGGCGGCGAACGTCGCGTACGCGTTCGACATGACGAGCGGGGAGATCTTCATCTGCTGGCTGAGCGTCAGGCCGCCGAAGGACGGGCCCAGCCCGCTCTGCAGACCGTCATACGTGCTGTCCGGGATACCGAGGCGCTTCGCCAGCTCGGCTGTCGGCATGACGCCGACGTCCGCCAGCAGCTGGACGAAGTAGGTGTTGACCGACTTCCAGGTCGCCTCGCTCATGTCGAAGGTGCCGGCCTCGTTCGCCTCGGCGTTCGAGTAGCCCTCGTTCGCGCACTGGTCGCCGCCCTCCTCTCCGCGGCCCCCGAGTGGGAACTCCTCGACGATGACGCAGGCCGGCGAGTAGTACTGGGTCCCCAGGCCGTAGCCCTCCTCGAGCGCCTTGGCCATCGTGAATGCCTTGAAGGTCGATCCGGGCTCGAAGCCGGCGTGGGTCGCCAGATTGAGCTTGGTCTGGAACTTGGAAGCGTCGTCGCCGAAGTCCCGGTTGACCGCCATCGCGAGGATGTTGCCTGTGCCGGGCTGGACGATGACCTCGGTGGCCGAGACCCGGTTCCCCTTGCCGACGGTGGCGTCGACAGCGGCCTGCGCCGCCGCCTGGACCTTCGGGTCCAGGGTGGTGTGGATCTGCAGGCCGCCCTCGTAGACCTGGCGGTCGCGCTCGTCCTGGGTGTCACCAAGCGCCTTGCTCGCGAGGAGCTCCGTACGGACATAGTCGCAGAAGAACGGCGCGATCACGGACGCCTCGGCGCAGGAGTCGACGGAGCTGCCGCTGGTGATGTTCAGCGTGATCGGCATCTGCTTGGCGCCTTCGGCCTGCGTCGTGGAGATGAACTTCGACGTGACCATCCGGTCGAGGACGTCGTTGCGACGCTTCATCGCGTCCTTGGGGTTGAGCACCGGGTTGTAACGCGACGGGCTCTGTACCAGGCCCGCGAGCAGCGCCGCCTGCACCAGCGTCAGCTGGGAGACGTTGACGCCGAAGTAGTGCTGCGCGGCGGTGCCGACGCCGTAGGCGCCGTCGCCGAAGTAGGCGATGTTGAGGTAGCGGACGAGGATCTCGTCCTTCGACAGCTCCTTCTCCAGCGTGGTCGCGTAACGCAGCTCCTGGAGCTTGCGGGACACGGAGGTGTCGATCGCCGCCTCGCGCTCCTGGGGGGTGCGCGCGTTCTGGAGCAGCACGTTCTTGACGTACTGCTGGGTCAGCGTCGAGGCGCCCTGCTGTACGTCGCCGGACTCGCTGTTGCGGAGCAGCGCCCGCAGCATGCCCTTCGAGTCGTATCCGCCGTGCTCGTAGAACCGGGAGTCCTCGATCGCGACGATCGCCTGCCGCATGACCTGCGGGATCTCCTCGGGCTTGGCCAGGACCCGGTTCTGCTCGCCGTGCAGCGTGGCGATCACGCTCCCGTCGGCCGCGAGGATCTGCGAGTTCTGCGGCAGCGGCGGCGTCAGCAACTCGGCCGGCAGGCCCATGAAGTGGTCAGCCGACGCCTTCGCGAACAGCCCGGCGCCGGCGACCACGGGCAGCGCGAGCAGCGCCATGACCAGGCCGATCGACAGCGTAAGGACCRCGCCCCGCTTGGCGAACCATGCCCGGCTCCGGCGCGGTGGCTCCGGCGGGCCCGGATCCTCCAGCAGGCCGCTCAGGCTGCTCGACTCGCCCGCCGCGCCGCCCCGGGCCGCGGCCCGGGCGGGCCGGCCCTTCGGCCCGGTGTCGCCGTTCTGGGCGGAGTGGCCCGCGTGCCGCCGCGCTGGCGTCGTGCCCGCGGCGCGCCGCGCGGCCCGTCCAGTCGGCGTGACCGGAGTCTGCGTGTCCCGTCCGGCAGCCGTGGCCGTCACCCCCAGCAGGAGATCAGTGACGTCGGCCCGGCCGGGCGAGGCCGGGGACGTGTGGGTGGACCTGTCAAGCATGCGCGAGCCGCCGGAAGGTCGCCGTACGGCGTCCGGTCTGGTGGCCGTTGACCGGTCCGGCCTCGGCGGCTGGCCAGGTCCGCGGCCGGCCGACGCGTGGATGGGCTGGTGCCCGCTGACCGGTCCGCGCCCGCGCAAATGGTTCGTCGCGAGCAAGGACAACCGTACCGGACGGGCCTGTTGACTACGGAAGGCTGTACCCGTGTCACCATAAGTGCCTAGCCGCGAGTTGCGGGGTTGCCCACGCGATGATCCTCCATTGCTACCAGGCTGTTCGGTGTGTCTGCCGCCTCAGGGCAGGTCGAGGAGGCGGCGGGCCTTCTGGGCCTCGAAGTCGAGGGCGGCCATCGGTGGTGGCGAGCTGATACGGCGGGTGAGCTCGCCGAGGCGGCGCACGTCGGCCGCGACCGCCGGCTCGGCCAGCACGCGCACCGCGAACGCCAGGTCACTGGGACTGATCTGGTAACGGCGCTCCAGCTCGTCGGCGTAGGCGGCGGCGAGCAGCTCGCGCTCGCCGTACTCGCGGTGCCCACCTGGCGAGCGAGCCGGCGTCACCAGCCCAAGTGACTCGCGGTACCGCAGCATCCGTGGCGTCGTGTCCAGCACGTCGGCTGCCTTGGCGATCGGCAGCCGCTGCTCCGGCCGCAGCCGGATGCGCCCTCGTAGCCGATCGAGCACCTCGCGCACGAACCGTTCCTCCCGCACCTGGGCCTCCATGAAGGCCCGTCGCGGCCCGGCCAGCCACGAAGCTGTCCGATTTGCGCCGGCTTTGGGAGCGATCACGGGGAAAGCGTAGCCGGAGCGAGCCTTCGTTCGCACGGAAGCTTACAGCTCTCTGTCAGCTTCGTTGACAGTGCCCGCCTGCCGGCTGGATCGTCGTTCTCGGTACGGCGCCGCGCCACAACCCACCGTGCCCAGCCGTGCCAGCCGTGCCGGCGTGGCCGGCGCCGTACCTGACCCAGCCGTACCTCACCCACCGGTACCTGGCCCCACGACCGAGACCGACAGGCGGCAGCGCCATGACCGTGACCACCCCCACCCCGGCGGCGCCGGCAGCCGGCCTGCCCAGGCACGACGTCGCCGACCTCTCGCTGGCCGAGCAGGGCGTCGCCCGGATCGAGTGGGCCGACCGGGCCATGCCGGTGCTGCGCCAGGTGCGCGCCCGCTTCGCCCGCGAGCGGCCCTTCACCGGGGCCAGGATCGCCGCCTGCATGCACGTCACCACCGAGACCGCGAACCTGATGCGCGCCCTGGTCGCCGGCGGCGCCGAGGTCGTGCTGTGCGCGTCGAACCCGCTGTCCACCCAGGACGACACGGCCGCGGCGCTGGTCGCCGAGTACGGCGTGTCGACGTACGCCCGCAACGGGGTCGACCGCGACGGGTACTACGCGCACATCGACGCCGCTCTCGACCTTGCCCCGCACTACGTCTTCGACGACGGCTGCGACCTGGTCAACACCCTGCACACCGCCCGCCAGGACGTGCTCGACGGCGTGCTCGCCGGCTGTGAGGAGACCACGACCGGGGTGATCCGGCTGCGCCGGATGGCCGCCGAGGACGCCCTGCGCTTCCCGGTGGTCGCGGTCAACGACACCGACACCAAGCACATGTTCGACAACCGTTACGGCACCGGTCAGTCCACCCTGGACGCCATCTTCCGGGCCACGAACACGCTGCTCGCGGGCAAGACGGTGGTCGTCGCCGGCTACGGCTACTGCGGCCGGGGCGTGGCGTCACGGGCCAAGGGGATGGGCGCCAGCGTGGTCGTCACCGAGATCGACCCGACCAAGGCGCTCGACGCGGCCATGGACGGCTTCCGGGTGCTGCCGATGGCGAAGGCGGCGGCGGTGGGCGACGTGTTCATCACGGTCACCGGAAACCGGGACGTGATCCGGCCCGAGCACTTCGAGCTGATGCGTGACGGCGCGATCCTGGCCAACTCCGGGCACTTCGACGTGGAGATCGACGTCGTCGGGCTGGCCGCGCTCGCTACCCACGGGCCGCGCCGCGTCCGGCCGAGCACCGACGAGTACGTGCTCGCCGACGGCCGGCGGTTGCTGYTGCTGGCCGAGGGCCGGCTGGTCAATCTCGGCGCGGCCGAGGGCCACCCCGCGGCGGTGATGGACATGTCGTTCGCGGACCAGGCGCTGACCGCCGAGTGGCTGACCAAGGCCGCGCGGTCGCTCGCGCCGGGTGTCCACGACGTCCCGGTGGAGATCGACAAGCAGGTGGCCAGCCTCAAGATCGAGACGATGGGCCTCGAGATCGACACGCTCACGCCGACCCAGGTGCGGTATCTGAACTCCTGGCAGCAGGGTTCCTGACATCGACTCGTCAGGTTTGCCGCGCTCGCCGGCTCCGGGAGGACTGGAAACCTCACCTGACGATGTCAATGTTTCCAGTTCGGATCACTGGTAGCCGCCGGGAGCCTGGTAGCCGCCGGTCGGTGACGGCCCGACGTAGACGGGCGGGGGCGGGGCGAGGACCTCGGGCGTGAGCAGGTGCCTCGGGTAGTACTCGAGGGGCACGCCCGGGATCTCCCCTGGGCCGTACCGGGCCCGGGAGACCGTGCGTAGCCGCCGGTAGGACCGGCGGGTCCGCTCGGCCAGCACCGCCGACAGGTACGCCCACCCGGGGGTGCCCGGCGGAGGCGGCGGCGTGACGGCGGCGCGGACCTGGGCGACCAGCTCGGCGCCGATCCGCTGCTGGGCCTCGGGGGACAGCTCGTGCACCCGGCCGAGGAAGCCGCGCACGGTGCCGGTCAGCTCGTCGTCGAGGCCGGTGAGATCCAGCCTGGTGACCCAGGCCGCCAGCGGCATCGGCACCGCCGGCACCACCCCGGTCATCGTCGGCACCCCTTCGTGGATCACGACGGTGCCCGCGAACAGGTCGCCGAGCCGCTTGGCGCGCTGGGAGAACAGCATCGCCAGCACCGCCGGCAGCCCGAACAGGGCCCCCGGCCGCTCGACGACCGCCCCGATGAGCCCGCGCACGAACGCGTGCCGGAAGCGGACCGGGCCGCCGTCGTCGCGCACGACCCGCAGCTTCATCAGCATCTTGCCGGCGGTCCGGCCACGCAGGAACGTCTCGAAGATCACCGGGTAGCCGAGCATCGTCCCCACGTAGACGACGATGACGATCGCGACGGCCAGGGCGTCGTCCTGCGGGTTGACCGCCAGCACCGTGACCGCCAGCACGCTGTAGAGCACGAACAGCTGGATGAACAGGTCGACCAGCCCGGCGATCATGCGGGAGCCGAGCCTGGCCGGGCGCAGGTCGATCGCGACCGCCTCGCCGGTGACGACCTGGCTCATCCGGCCGCGTCCCGCGCGCCCCGGTGCTCACCCATCTGGGGTCCCCTCTACTGGGCCAATCGCCTACTTCGCCAACCGCCGTGTCGTTGGTGGTGCCCGTCCATCGTCGTCCATCTACGTCACCCGCGACCTCATGGGTCGGCTTCGCTACCGTCTTTCTGGCCTTCTACCGCCTTCCCGGCCTGGCCGCGCCGCCCGTGGGTCGGGTCTGCGACGGGGGACGTCGGGGGCGGCAAGCGGTCTGAGAGTATTTCGAGGAGTGGGGATGGAAAAGGCGCAGAGGTTGGGCTGGCAGAGGGCGGGCTGATGGACCTGGACGCGTACGTCGCTGTCCACCGGCCGGAGTGGTTTCGGCTTCGCTACCTCGTCGATCGGGCGAACCGGCCCCGCAAGATGCCGCGCGAGGAGCTGGAAGAGCTGGTCGAGCTCTACCAGCGGGTCGCCACCCAGCTGTCGGTGATCAGGAGTCGTTCCCGCGACCAGGCCATGGTCGACGACCTGTCCTCACTGGTGATCCGCGCCCGCGCGGCTGTCACCGGCACCGTCGACCCCGGCTGGCACGTGGTCGCCCACTATTTCACCGTCACCTTCCCCGCGGCGGTCTACGCGCGCCGGTGGTGGGCCATCGCGACGACCGTCCTCTGCGTGCTGTTCGCCCTGGCCTGCGCGCTGTGGGTCGTCTACGACCAGACGGCGCAGGCGAGGCTGGTCCCGCCGGACGACGTGGCCCAGCTGTGTCGCAGCGACTTCGCGTCCTACTACACCGAGAACCCGGCGGGCTCGTTCGCGAGCCAGATCTGGACGAACAACGCCTGGGTTTCGGCGCAGGCGATTGCCCTCGGGGCGCTGCTGGGCCTGCCGACACTGGTCGTCCTGCTGGAGAACTCGCTGAACCTCGGCGTGGTCGGCGGCTACATGTCGAGYTGCGGCGAGAGCGGCCAGTTCTTCTCGCTGATCCTGCCGCACGGGCTGCTGGAACTGACCGTGGTCTTCGTCGCCGGAGCGGTCGGCCTGCGACTCGGCTGGTCGATCATCGCGCCGGGTGGCCGACGCCGGTCGGAGGCGCTCGCGGCGGAGGGCCGCGCGGCGGTGTCGATCGCGATCGGGCTCGCGGTCGCGCTCGCCGTCTCCGGCGTGATCGAGGCGTTCGTGACGCCGTCCGGCCTGCCGACCGCGGTCCGGATCGGCATCGGCGTGCTCGCCTGGGCGCTGTTCGTGGCCTATATCTGGATCTACGGCTCCCGCGCCGCTTCCCATGGTGAGCAGGGCGACCTGGAGGCCTCCCTCCGCGCGGACCTCGCCCCCGTCACCTGACCTCGTCCTATCGCTGACCGGGCCTCAGCCGGCGCTCCTCCGCTCGAAGACCAGGGCGGCGACGGCGGGGAGGACGAGGTCCACCGTGCCATCGGCCGCCGGGGTGAGCGTCTCTTCGCCCGCCGGACCGCCGCGGCCGCCGTACGGCGCGGCATCCGTGTTCAGCCGCAGACGCCACGGGGCGGCGCCCGCCAGCGAAGGGTGCCGCAGCAGGTAACTCGGGAACGGGGCGTTGTTCAGGCTCACGACGACGAGCATCTCCTGGCCTGGGGCGTCACCGCCTTGGGCGTCACCGGCCGGGCCGGACCAGCGGCGAAAGGCGATCACCCGGGCCGGGTCGTTGGTGTGCAGGATCTCGACGTCGCGGGACTTCGCGGCGGCCGAGGCGAGCCGCAGCCGGGCGAGGTCGCGGTGGGCGGCGAACAGGCCGGCGCCGGTCCCCGCGCGCAGCCCGTACAGGTCCTCCTTGTCCTCCGTGAAATGGTTGTAGGTGTACGCCTTGGCGGCACCGACCTCGTCGCCCATCAGGAACATCGGCGTGCCCGGGGCGAGCAGGGCCAACGCGGTGACGCAGCGGATTCTCGCCTCGGCGTACCAGCGGGTCTCTCCGACGAGTGGCGCGTTGTTCACCGCGACCAGGATGTTGCGTTCCGAGTGCTCGGCGTTCCCCGCCTCGTCGTGGCTTTCCGGGTAGACGACCGTCCTGTTCGCGGCGCCGACCAGCGCCCCGGCGAATAGACCCATCGCCAGCGGGCCGGTGAGATCCCGGCCGGCGGTGTCGAGGAGCCGCGCGTACTCCGGCCCTTCGCCCTTGTCCCCGATCAGGTGATGGTAGAAGTCCACGTACCAGCTGGCATCGAAGCCGAGGCCGCCCGCGGGCGCCGGGCGGGTCACCGCGTCCCAGCCGGAATGGTCCTCGGCGACGAGGACGACGTCCGGCGCGATGGTCTTCAGCGTCTGGCAGAGCTCGCGCAGGAACTTGCGGCCGGCGACGTTGGCCGCCATGACCGGCTGGCCGTCCGCGTGCAGCGCGTTGTACAGGTGGATCGACGTCGTCTGGTCCAGCCGGAAACCGTCGACGTGGAACTCGTCAAGAAGCGCGACGGCACTCGCGACGAACAGCGCGCGTACCTGTTCCTCGAGGTAGCGCGGCGCGTAGCCGGAGGAGAGATTGTCGACGTAACCGCCGTCCGGGAAATCCGTGTGGTCGGCGTCCGAGCCCTCGTACCAGTAGTACGCGTTGTGGCTGGGCGTCGTGGTGTCATACATCCAGGCGGCCCGCTCGGCGTCCTGGGTGTAGTGGTTGAAGACGAGGTCCACGAGGACCGCGATGCCGCGGCGATGGCAGGCACGGACGAACTCGGCGAGCCCGTCGCGGCCGCCGGCGCTCTTCTCCACGGCGAGGAAATGCGACGTGCCGTATCCCCAGGAGCGGGTACCGCTGAACTCGAGCACCGGCAGCAGTTCGACGGCGTTGACCCCGAGGTCGGCGAGGTAGTCGACGAAGGCGATCGCGTCGGCGAACGTGCCCGCCCGCGTCTGGCCGAAGCCGAGGGCGCCGACGTGCAGCTCGTAGATGACCAGATCCTCGACGCGGCGCGGCACCGGGTGAGCCGGATCGAACTCGTCGGCCCAGAAGTCCCCCGACGGTGGCTGTGGGTCGACGACCACCGAGCAGCTGACCGTTCCGTCCAGGTCGGCCGCCGTCCCGTCGTAGTGCGCGCCGCGCGGGTTGACGTCGCCGCCACCGGACTGCTGCCGGGAGTACATGTCCGTGCGCCAGACAACCGAGCCGTCCTCCCGGGTGACCCGGTAGAGGTAGCGCCGTCCGGTCCAGCCGGCGAACCCCGCCGTCGAGGCCTCCCACACGCCGTCCGACCCTGGTCGCATCGGCAGGCGGGCGATGGTCGGGTCCTCGCCGTGGCCGTCGTCGGAGATATAGCCGCTCTCGCCGCCGAACGCGACCTCGACGGCCCGGGCACGTGGCGCCCAGACCCGGAACAGGATCCGCTCCGACTCCGACTCCGACTCCGGAACGGCGCCGAGGAAGTGATGGCTGCTGAGTGTGAAGGTGGTGCTCACCTCCGCCAGGGCGTCCGGCCCGAGAGCAAGCGTGCGGACCTGGTCCGTGGAGGCTGGGTCCGCTACTTCACCGGGGATTCCCCAGAATTGCGACCCGTCGTCGCGTACCAGCCACACACCCCAGCGGAAGGTGTTAGGCGTGTGGACATCGAGAGTCACACTGGCCCGGAACACCGCGGCGCCATCCGGGCCGACAGCCGCCGTCATCGGCACCGAGGCCCAGGTGTCGCTCGGCCGGCCGGCCGCGTCCCAGCTCCCGACCAGCCGAGCCCCCGCCGCGATCCGTCGGTGCACGCCGGTGCGGTACTCGACGTCGACGCGGGTCATCGGACCGTCGCGTCGTGYGCGCGGTCGCGGTCCGCGACAGATGCGTGGCTCATGGCCACCAGCGTAGGTCGCCTCGATTCGAGGCTTTTTGCAACCCTTCCGCGACCGGGCGGCCGTCTACCTACGGTTCGCGGCCGAGCAACCTAGGAGCACCGTGGCCGTCGACGATCGATCATCGACGGCGCGACGTCGCCTACCCCGCGGCACCGGCCGTCCGCCGGGCGGGCAGTGAGACAGGAGGACGCCGTGTACTACGAGACATCCGTAAGGATCGCCGCGTCCGCGGCGAAGGTCTGGGCGGTGCTACGGGACGTCGAGCGCTGGCCGGAATGGACTCCGACGGTCAGCCAGGTGCTGCGGGTGGAGTCCGCGCCCGAGTACGTCCCCGGCGCCGACGGCCCGGCCGGTGAGCTGACGAAGGGCGATGTCGTCAGCATCAAGCAGCCGAAGCTACCGACACTGACCTGGACCATCGTCGACTGGATCCCGGCCCGCTCGTTCACCTGGGCGTCCTCCAGCGGTGGCGTACGGACCGTCGCCGACCACCGCATCGAGGACGCCCCGGACGCCCCGGACGCCGAGAGCGAGACCCCCCGAATCGGAGCGGCCGAGCTGGGAGTGACCGTAACCCTCAGCATCCGCCAGTCGGGCCCGCTCGCCTCGGTGGTCGGCCTCCTCACCGCCCGTCAGACCCGCCGCTACGTCGACACCGAAGCCCAAAGCCTCAAGGCCCGCTGCGAGCAGGCGTAGCAAGGACCGGGTCGGCGCCTGCGCCCAGCCCGGCGTGGAGGCAGGCGATATTGGGGCCGAACCGGCAGTCCTGACCCAATATCGCCTGCCTCGCTGCGGCTTTCGGCGGCCTCGGGCGGCGAACGCGGCGAGTTACAGGCGGCCGAGGGCCTTGAGGGAGAGGTAGGCGTCGGTGACGGCGGGGGCGTAGCGGTCGGGGGCGGCGTCGACGACCTCGACGCCGCGGCTGCGCAGCTCCTCGGTGAGCTGGCGGCGGCGCAGCAGGGTCTGCTCGGCCGCGGCCGCCGCGTAGACGTCGCGGACGGTCTCCCGGCCGGCGGCGAGCTCAGCGAGCCTGGGGTCACGCAGCGCGGCCACCAGCACCGTGTGCCGGGCGGTCAGCGCGGGCAGCGCCGGCAGCAGCGACTCCTCGATCACCGCCGGCACCAGCTCGCTGAAGATGACCACGAGCGCGCGCCGGCGGGTCATCCGCAGCACCGTCGAGACGATGCCCTCGTGGTCGGCCTCGACGAGTGCCGGCTCCAGCGTCGCCATCGCCTCGCTCATCCGCGACAGCAGGTTTCCCTCGCTCGACTCCGGCAGCACCAGGCGCGCCTCGCTGTCGTGCGCGACGAGCCCCACCCGGTCGCCGGCGCGCAGCGCGACGGCGGTCAGCAGCAGCGCGGCGTCGAGCGCGTGGTCGAGCCGGGGCGCGTCGCCGACCCGGCCGGCCGACGTGCGGGCCGTGTCGAGCACGCAGACCACCCGGCGGTCGCGTTCCGGGCGGAACGTCTTCACGACGACCGCGCCGCGCCGGGCGGTGCCACGCCAGTCGATGTTGCGGACGTCGTCGCCGATCACGTAGTCGCGCAGGCTGTCGAACTCGGAGCCCGCCCCGCCGCCGCGGATGGCCACCTGGCCCTCGACCTCGCGCAGCCGGGCGAGCGCCGACGGCAGGTGCCGGCGGGAGTGGAACGGCGGCAGCACCCGTACCCGCCACGGGCAGTAGTGTCGGCCCTGCCGCCCGGCCAGGCCCAGCGGGCCGAGCGAGCGGACGGTGATCCGGAACGGCTCGCGGTCACCGCGTCGGGTCGGGTAGAGGGTCGCCTCCAGGAAGCGCCGCTCGCCGGCCGGGATGGTCACGCTGTAGGTCAGCGGCCGGGCGCCGGCCGACGGCGGCCACGCGTCCCTGATCCTGGCCCGTACCGCCCGGGGGCCGTTGTTGCTGACGGTGAGCACCAGCGGCACCGGCTGGCCGAGCCGGGCGCCGCGCGGCCCGCTCCGGGAGAACTCCAGCGCCCGGACCGAGCCGGCGAGCGCCAGGTCGAGCAGCACGAGCCCGACGATCAGCAGGTCGACGATCAGGATCACGACGCCGGGGACGGGCGCGAGTGCCACCGCCACCGCGCCGAGGAACGCGCATGCCGCCGCCCGCCCGGTTATCGCCATCGGCTGCTCAGCGGGGGACGGGAACGGTCGCGAGCACCTGCTCGAGCACCACGTCCGCGGTGACGCCGTCCAGCTCCGCCTCGGGGCGCAGGCTGATCCGGTGCCGCAGCGTCGCGCGGGCGAGCGCCTTCACGTCGTCCGGGGTGGCGTAGCCACGGCCGGACAGCCACGCCCATGCCTTCGACGTGGCGAGCAGCGCCGTCGCCCCGCGCGGCGAGACCCCGAGCAGGACCGACGGCGCCGAACGGGTCGCCCGGGCGAGGTCGACGATGTACGCGAGCACGTCGGGGCGGACCTGCACAGCGCGGGCACACGCCCGGGCGACGGCGAGCTCGGCCGGGCCGGCGACCGCCGTCACGCCCGCCGCGTCGAGGTCGCCGGGGTCGAAGCCCGCCGCGTGGTGGGCGAGTACCCGGACCTCGTCGTCGCGGGACGGCAGCGGCAGTGTCACCTTGACCAGGAACCGGTCGAGCTGGGCCTCGGGCAGCGGGTAGGTGCCCTCGTGCTCGACCGGGTTCTGCGTCGCCAGCACGGCGAACGGGCTGGGCAGCGGCCGAGGCTTGCCGTCGACGCTGACCTGGCGCTCCTCCATGACCTCCAGCAGCGCGGCCTGGGTCTTCGGCGGGGTGCGGTTGATCTCGTCGGCGAGCAGCAGGTTGGTGAAGACCGGGCCTTCGCGGAAGGCGAACTCGGAGCTGCGGTTGTCGTAGAACAGCGAGCCGGTCACGTCGCCGGGCATCAGGTCGGGGGTGAACTGCAGCCGCTTGGTCTCCAGCGCGAGCGTCCTCGCCAGGGTGCGCACCAGCAGGGTCTTCGCCACGCCGGGAACGCCCTCCAGCAGCGCGTGGCCGCGGCAGAGCAGCGCCACCACCAGGCCGCTGACGGCCGCGTCCTGGCCGATGACGGCCTTTCCCACCTCGGAACGCAGCCGGATCAGCGCGGCCCTCGCGGCCTCCTGCTCCTGCGCGGACGGCAGGCCGGGGGGCGCCGTGGCCACGGGCGTCGGCCACGCCGCCGGCTGGGGCTGCGGCACCGGCTGGGGCTGCGGCACCGGCTGGGGCTGCGGCACCGGCTGGGGCTGCGGCACAGGGGTCGGGGACGGTGGTGGTTGCGGTGGCGGGACGGACAGCGCCGGGCCCGAGGCCGGCACGGGCGTGGCCGGCCATCCCGGCGGGGTCGGGGGCGGCGGCACCGACGGCGGTGGCGGGGGTGACGGCGGCCCGGCCGGCCCGGCTGGCGGACCAGCGAGCGGACCGGAGGGCGGCCCGGCCAGCGGTGGGGACCCGAACGGTGCCTGGGGCGCGCGGCCCCCGACGATGGTGACCTCGCCTGCCGCCTCGTCCTCGGGCGCCGGGTCCTCGGATGGCCTGGTGGCGCCGGGGTAGCCCTGGTCGCCGGCCGTGCCAGGACCCGGCGTCGCAGCGCCGGGAGCAAAGGCGCCGGGGTACGGAGTTGTCACCTTCCACCCACCTGCCGATCGAGTTTGTCGAGTGACTTCGCGAGCCGGAGCAGCGCGGCGTCGTCCCGCGGTTCTGGTTGTCCGGAGTCCGAGTGTCCGGTGTCCGGTTGCCGGGTGTCCGGCATGGCGGACGCGCCGCCGGGTGCCGGCCAGGCCTGCGGCGGCGGTGCGCTCTGGGCCACGGGCGACCCGCCCGAACCGTACAGGAGCGCCCAGATCTTCCAGGCCGGGCGACCCGTCCGCTGCGCGACCGAGGCGACGAGGGTCGCCGGGTCCGGACCGCTGATCTCCTTCGCCACGGCGCCGGCCCGCACCGTGCCGCCGGCGCCGGGCGCGCCGTGCGGCGGCAGGCCGAGCCGGTCGGCGAGCCGGGCGCGCAGGCCCGCGCGCAACGCCTCGGCGGCGAGGTCGCGCGCCCTGGCCGCCGCGTAGAGCCGGCCGCGGCCCTCCGTGGTCTCGGCGGCGCGCACGACCACCGGCAGCGGCTCCGGCACCGGTGGGCCGAGCCGCCGTCCGCGCCAGAGCGCCAGCAGGACGAGCGCGATGAGGATCTGCAGGCAGGTCAGCCAGAAGCCGGGCCCGAGCAGGTCCGCGACACCGTCGCCGTCGGCCGGGTCGGTGAGGACCTGCTCCTGGATCACCCAGTCCAGGTGGGGGTGGCGGGCCAGCAGGCCGAGAGCGAGCGCGGCGTTGCCCTCGCGGTCGAGATCGGCGTTGGTGAGGAAACCCGCCCCGCCGAGCAGCACGAGCCGTCCGGCCCAGCCCGGCGCCGTCATCACGGCCAGCGGAGCACCGCCGGCGGAGGACGCGTAGCAGAACGTGGCCGCGACGCCGGCCGCGCGCCCGTCGGGAGCCTCCTTGGGCCGGTCGTAGAGGACCGAGCCGGAGATCGTCGCGCGGCCGGCGGTACGGGCCTCGGCGAGCTCGCAGGCCGGGGTCTTCGCGCCGGGCAGGGTGATCCCGTCGACGGTGTCGACGGGCACGTCCAGCGTGGCCAGCACGCCGGAGTCGGCCCCCACCAGCACCACGTCAGCGCCGTCCGCGGCGAGCCGACGCAGGTTCTCGAGGGTGAAACGATCGAGCCGGCCCGGCCTGATCACGACCATCGTCAGGTCGGCGGCCTCGCCGGGGGCGCTCAGCGCGTCGATCACGTCGTCGCGGGAGGTGACGTCGACCCCGCGGTGGCGCAGGATCTCGGCCAGCGCCATCGTGCCGGCGGGCGCCGGCGACCTGGCGTCGAGGGACTCCTTGCCGCCGGCCGGCCCGCCGATCGCCACGGCGATCAGGGAGTAGACGAGGACGACCACGCCGACCACGGCGAGCGCGATCGTCACCCGTCGCCGCGTGGCCGGGCGCGGCCCGGTCGGCTGGAACGTCGAGCCGGTAGCCGAGGGGCCGCCCGGCCCGCCGGCGCCAGGCGTCCCGTCCTGCTGGGCCCGCCGCGCCGGAGGCGAGGCGGGGGCGGTCGGGGCGGTCATGCGGGCACCGCGTGGGTGGGGCCGGAGGGGTGGTCGTCGTGGGCCGGGCGGCGGACGTTCGCGAGCGCGTCGTCGGCCCGGACGACGGCCTGGTACGACTCGGGGCCCGCCGGCCCGCCGCCGTACCAGACGTCGCTGAACACGGCCACCGCGACCCGCAGCTCGTCGATGCCGGTCGTCGTGACCGCGGTCATCTCCATGACCAGTTCGCCGGCGGTGCGGCTGGCTCTCGGGTCGAGCACACCCTTCTCCTCCAGCATCCGCACCACGGCGCGCAGCCGGGAGCGGACCGCCTCGGCGTGGCGGCCGGCACCGGCGTGCTCCTCGGCCTCGGCGCGCAGCGCCCGGGCGGTCAGCGTGCTCGCGAGATCGGTCTCGTCCGAGCGGTTCCTGGCCGCGCGGCGGACCGGGCCGAGCCACAGCCGCAGCACGACCGCCAGCGCGACCAGCACCAGCAGTACCGCGAAGATGCCGAGCCCGGTGTAGTTGCTACCGCCGGGCTGGTGGGCGGTGGGGTCGAGCCAGTCGAAGATCTGGCCCAGCTTGTGGTTGATCCAGTCGACGAGGCGGTGCAGCCAGTTCGGCGAGTGGCGGCCGTCCTGACGGCCGTAGATGTCGCGCGAGAGCTCCCGGCGCGCCTCGTCCTGGGCGCCCTCGCGGGTGACGGGGCCGCCGAGCGTCGCCATCAGGACCACCCACCGTGGTGCGGCCACCCGCTCTGGCCCGGCACCGGCGCCTGGGCCGGCGGCCAGGCACCGGCCGGCGGGAGGCCGGGAACCGGAACACCGGGAAATGGGGCACCGGGAACCGGGACGCTGGCGGTCGGGAAGCCGGCGGTCGGGAAGCCGGCGGCTGGCGGAGCGGCCGCCGCTGCGACGACGTCCGTGGCACCGGTGGCGGCGGCGCGCGCGAGGGCGACGTCGAGGGCCTCCCGGCGGATGCGCCGGTCGATGTAGAGGACCGCGATGACGCCGGCGAGCACGGGGGTGACGATCGTGACGACCAGGAGGCTCCCCAGGGCCTGGATGACGAGGCCGGCGACGCTTGGATGCCCGGAGGACTCGCCGAGCGACGACGACGCGGGCGCGGTGAACAGGGCGATCGGCACGCTCACGACGAGTACCAGCGTTCCGGCGATCACCCCGGCGAGTAGCAGGATGCCGAAGGTTCGCCACCAGGCGCCCCGGATCAGGTAGCGCGAGCGGCGCAGCGCCCCCGTGACCGTTCCGCCCTCCAGCGCGTACACCGGGGTGGCGAAGCAGAACAGCACCCCCAGCCAGACCGACACCACGCCGACCGTGGCCAGGCCGAGAATCATCAGCACCGTGACCAGCAGGGCCAGCCCCGCCAGCCCCGGCAACCGGGGCGCGACCCGACGGACCGCTGCCCCGAGGTTGATCCGGGACCCGCCGGCGGGTCCCGAGCCGAGGCTGGCCTCGGCGACGACGACCGCCAGCACCCCGGCCAGCAGGATCACCAGCATGACGTTGAGCCCACGCAGAACGACCTGAAGCAGCGCATAGAAGGCGAACGACGTGTCCTGGGCCAGGAGCTCCATGATCGCGCCGATGGTCTCGAACACCGCGCCGGTGACGAGGGTGAGCCCGAGCGTCGCGCCCGGGTTCGTCCGCATCGTCACGAACGCGCCGTCGAGGATCTCGCTGACGTTCAGCGGGCGCAGGGGCACCACGCCCGTGGCGGCGCTGGCCGGGCGCCCCGCCGGCCGGCGGAACGCGCCCCGGCGGGCGCCGTCCGCGCCGTCACCGCCGACGAGCTCGGAACCCGGCGCCGACCAGCCAGCTCCCGGGGCTCCCGGGGCGTTCTGCCCCCATCCGTCCGGGCCAGGGGCGGGCACTGGGCTCCAGCCCCCCGCTCCGGGTGGCGGGCCTGCCGGCGCGGTCGGGCCCCATGGACCGGGGCCCCACAGGCCGGGCCCCCACGGGCCGGGTACGGGCTGGCCGGGGCCGGGCGGGGGCGGCGGCGGATACGGGCCGGCGACCGGTCCACCTACGGCCATGCGCGCTCCCGTCGTCCCGGATGATCCGTCACATCCTTTCAGAGCCCGGTGCGGCCGGTATCGGCGCCGTCGGGCGGCCGACGTCGCGGGCCCTCCATGTTCGTCCACAGGAATCGGGCCGAGGCGGCCCGCCACCGTGGGTTGTCCACAGGGCGGGCACCGGGCCTGGCGCGGGACCGGGCGCTGGCCGATGCTGCGCGGGTGACCGGATCACAGCGCCGCGGCGGGTGGGCGTACTCGGCCGCTCGCGGGCGGGCACACGCCGCGTTCGGCACCCTGGCGGATCTGGTGCTGCCACGGGCCTGCGCCGGCTGCGGGCGCGCCGGCGCCGCCGTGTGCGCGGCGTGTGCCGTGGCGCTGACCGGTCCTCCGATCCTCGCCGCCCCGGGCAGTGCGGCCACTCCGGGGCGGCGAGGCCCGCCGCCGTGCGTCGCGGCCGCGCGTTACGCCGGCCCGGCCGGTTCGCTGGTGATCGCCTACAAGGAGCGTGGCCGCCTGGATCTCACCGGCCCGCTCGGCGGCGCGCTGGCGGCGGCGGTCAGCGCGGCCGTCGCCGTCGCCCGCCCGCCCGGCGGGCCGGGCGCCGGTGGGGTCCTGCTCGTACCGGTGCCGGCCAGCGGGGCGGCGCGGCGCCAGCGAGGGTTCGACCATGTCGGCAGGGTCGCGGCGGCCGCCGCCCGGATCGTGACGCGCGCCGGTACGCCGGCGTGGGTCGCGCCGCTGTTGCGCCAGGTCCGCCGGACGGCCGACCAGGCCGGGCTCGGCGCGCGCGAGCGGGCCGGCAACGTCGCCGGGGCGTTCGCGGCCCGCCCGGCCCCGGCGGCCCGGGTGGCGGCGGCGCTCCTGGAGCCCGGCCGCGAGCCGGGCCGCGGCGGCGGGATCGAGATCGTGGTGGTCGACGACGTGGCGACCACCGGCGCCACGCTCGCCGAGGCGGTGCGGGCGCTTCGCCGGGCAGGGGTACCGGTGCTGGCGACCGCCGTCATCGCGGCGGTCGACGGCACCTCGGCGCGCCCACGTGTCCGATTGCCCACCACGCGGGTACCGGAAGGGTGAAACTAGATGGCCTACCGGTGAACGGGCGGGTCGTCCGACCACCCGCTCCCCGGTGGGCGGGCGCCGACATCCGTGACACCCAAGCCAGAGGAGAGGACGGAACCGGCAGGCAGGACCGATCGAGATCACAAAGCGGCCGCAGGCGCGCGCGTTTTACGAGATGGGGGACAGCCAGTACTGACGACTAGACCCGGTTCGTTCGGGCCCGTCCGGGTTCGAGCCAGCACCGGGGCGCCGGGCTCCCGTCCGGATGCGGGCTAGGCCGCCGCACCACGAACCGGACACCCGGCCGGCGAACTGGAGGTGGATCGCGTGGAGATCGTGGTCAAGGGCCGGCACACGGCGGTTCCAGAACGGTTCCGTACGCACGTCCAGAGCAAGCTCGCGAAGCTCGAGCGGTATGACGGCAAGGTCATCCGGGTCGACGTCGAGCTTTCCAGGGAACGCAACCCCCGCCTGGCGGATGTCCGCGAGCGGGTCGAGCTCACCCTCTACAGCCGCGGGCCGGTGATCCGGGCCGAGGCCGCGGCCGCGGACCCCTACTCCGCGCTGGACGGCGCGACCAACAAGCTCGCCGAACGGCTGCGCCGGGCGGCCGAGCGTCGTGTCGACCACCAGCACGGCAACCACGGCCAGGGGCACGGGCACGCCTACGTCGGGCCACCGATCGTGGACCGTGGCGGCCCGACCCCCGCGGCGCCGGAGCAGAACGGGCGCTCGGCGGCGCCCGCCCCGCCCGAGCAGGGCCTGGCAGCGGCGGACGGGCTGGCCCCTTCGGGCGGTGGTGGCGTGGCCACTCCGGCGGACGTCGCGGCCGCCCTGGGGCGCCGAGGCACGACCGGCGCCGGCCAGCGGCCCGCGGGTGCCTCGAACGGCGCGCGGGTCATCGACGAGCCGGACCTCGATGGCCTCGACCTCGACCGCTACGAGCAGCCGGACCGTTCACCCATGGTCGTGCGTACCAAGACGCACCGGGCAGCGCCGATGACGCTCGACGACGCGCTGTCGAACATGGAGCTCGTCGGCCATGACTTCTACCTCTTCCAGGACGTGGCGACCGGCCGGGCGAGCGTCGTGTACCGCCGGCACGGCTACGACTACGGCGTCATCCACCTGATCGACCCGGACGACCCGGCGACAGCCTCGGACGAGGAGCGCGAACGGGTGGGAACGGCGTCATAGGAGGTCTCAGGGAACACCCGCGGTGAGAGCCGGCCTGTCCGGCCCACCGCGCCGGCCCCCTGGGAGCCCGACCGGGCTCCCAGGGGGCCGGCCGCTGTCCGACTCCCGGCGGCCCTCCAGCTTCGGCCGCTCGATGTACCTCTGACCACGTATCACAGCGATCCCCGTGGGCCCCCGCGCCGGGCCCGAATGAGGCCGAACCTGGAAATTGGTGCCTTGTCCGATGTTGGCCGATCGGTGGGGAACGCGGATCGGTGGGGGAAAGGCTCACCGACGTGGGATCATCGGCGTCGGGTGGCGGGCGCCATGGGCCGATGAGAGAAGTTCGGCCCTGTCTGGCTGCCGGGCCGGTGCGTGGACGGGCGGTGTCCGCGCGTGGGTCTGGCCGCGCCGCCATCCGTATATCGGGGCAGCGGTCAAGGGAGGCCAGATGACGGTGGACGAGCAGCGCTCGCCCGAGACGCCGCGGGCGCCATCGGAGGAGAACCCGATCCGGGTGCTGATCGTCGACGATCACGCGCTGTTTCGGCGTGGGCTGGAGATGGTGCTCGCGCAGGAGGTGGATATCGAGGTCGTCGGCGAGGCCGCCRACGGCTCCGAGGCGGTGACGATGGCCAGCGAGATGGCTCCGGACATCGTTCTGATGGACGTGCGGATGCCGCGGCGGGGCGGCATCGACGCGACCAGCGCCATCAAGCAGGCGGTGCCCAGCGCGAAGATCGTCATGTTGACGATCAGCGACGAGGAGGCCGACCTGTACGACGCCATCAAGGCCGGCGCGATGGGCTACCTGCTCAAGGAGATCTCGATCGACGAGGTCGCGGCGGACATCCGTGCGGTCTACAACGGGCAGAGCCTGATCAGCCCGTCGATGGCGTCGAAGCTGCTCAGCGAGTTCGCCTCGATGATCAAGAACAAGGACGACCGGCCGCAGCTGCCCACCCCACGGCTGACCGACCGGGAGATGGAGGTGCTTCGGCTCGTCGCGAAGGGCATGAACAACCGCGACATCGCCAAGCAGCTCTTCATCAGCGAGAACACGGTCAAGAACCACATCCGGAACATCCTGGAGAAGCTCCAGCTGCACTCCCGGATGGAGGCCGTCGTCTACGCCGTCCGCGAGAAGCTCCTCGAGATCACCTAGGCGGGGCACCGCGCGGCACCAGCCCTATGGCAGCAGCAGGCCCGTCCAGTGCTCGGCGGTGCCGGCGTCGCGGGGGTGCGGGAGCGGCCGGGGGGTCGGGTCGATCGCGAACCCGGCCTTGACCGCCACCCGTCGCGAGCCCTCGTTGCCCGTCAGCGCCATCCATCGGATCCTGGCCAGGCCCAGTCCGCCGAAACCCCAGCGGCACAACGCTCGCACGGCGCCCGTGGTGACGCCGCGTCCGCGCGCGTCCGGCGCGCACCAGTAGCCGACCTCGGCGTCCCCGCCCGGCGCGACGCCCGGCAGCCCGTCCGCGTCGCGCATGTCGGCTAGACCGACCGAGGCGAGCAGGCCACCGGTGGTCGCGTCGACGACCGCGAGGTGCGCGCCCGTGCCGGTGCGCCACCCGACCTGGGTGATCGCCGCGACGAACCCGACCGCGTCCTCGCGCCGGTAGGGCACCGGCACCCTCGTCCAGCGCTGGATCTCCGGGTCCTGGCAGACGGCGAACACGGCGTCCGCGTCGTCCGGCCGCCAGGGGCGCAGGTGCAGCGCGCCGGCGGTGATCTCTACCGGCTCCAGGACGGACATGGAGTGTTCCTCCGGAATTAGGGGGACGGGCGCGGACCGGCCGGTGYGTACCGTCGCCGCCCCGCGCCTCACACGATTGCAGGGTCCTGCGCGCAGGGCTTCCGGTTTTCCGCCCGTCGATCATGCGGCCGTTTGCCCGGCCGGTGAGGGACCGACACCCAACACATCTCGCGGAGTCGGCGCCAGGGAGTGTCGTGGGTTCCGATCGAGGGCCGTTGAAGGGCTAGCATCGTGGTGTCGGCCCGCCCGTCGACATGCCAGCCCGAGGAGTCTCGCCCGTGGTACTAGACAAGATCCTGCGCGCCGGCGAAGGACGGATTCTGCGCAAGCTCCATGCCATCGCCGAGCAGGTGAACCTCATCGAGGACGACTTCGTCGGCCTCTCGGACGCCGAGCTGCGCGGCATGACCGACGAGTTCCGCCAGCGCCTCGCGGACGATGAGGAGACGCTCGACTCGCTGCTGCCGGAGGCGTTCGCCACGGTGCGCGAGGCGGCCCGGCGCACCCTCGGCCAACGCCACTTCGACGTGCAGATCATGGGCGGGGCGGCACTGCACCTCGGCAACATCTCCGAGATGAAGACCGGTGAGGGAAAGACGCTGGTCTCCACGCTGCCGGCGTATCTGAACGCGCTCGCGGGCAAGGGCGTGCACGTGATCACGGTGAACGACTACCTGGCCCAGCGCGACGCCGAGAACATGGGCCGCGTCCACCGCTTCCTCGGCCTTTCGATCGGCGTGATCCACCCGCAGATGCCGCCCTCGGCGCGGCGCGAGCAGTACGCCTGCGACGTCACCTACGGCACCAACAACGAGTTCGGCTTCGACTACCTGCGCGACAACATGGCGTGGAGCGGCGAGGAGCTGGTCCAGCGCGGCCACAACTTCGCCATCATCGAYGAGGCCGACTCGATCCTCATCGACGAGGCGCGTACCMCGCTCATCATCAGCGGCCCGGCCGACCAGCCGACCCGTTGGTATACGGAGTTCGCGCGGATCGCCCCGCTGCTCATCCGTGACGTCGACTACGAGGTCGAAGAGGGCAAGCGGACCGTCGCCATCACGGAGTCCGGGGTCGAGAAGGTCGAGGACCAGCTCGGCATCGAGAACCTCTACGAGTCGGTGAACACCCCGCTGGTCGGCTACCTGAACAACTCGCTGAAGGCCAAGGAGCTCTACAAGCTGGACAAGGACTACATCGTCACCGACGGTGAGGTCCTGATCGTCGACGAGTTCACCGGCCGTATCCTGCACGGCCGGCGCTACAGCGAGGGCATGCACCAGGCGATCGAGGCCAAAGAGAAGGTCGAGATCAAGCAGGAGAACCAGACCCTCGCGACGATCACCCTGCAGAACTACTTCCGGCTGTACGACAAGCTGTCCGGGATGACCGGTACGGCCATGACCGAGGCCGCCGAGTTCCACCAGACCTACAAGCTGGGTGTGGTGCCGATCCCGACGAACAAGCCGATGATCCGGGCCGACCAGCCCGACGTCGTCTACAAGACCGAGGTCGCGAAGTTCTCCGCGGTCGTCGACGACATCGTGGCCAGGCACAAGAAGGGCCAGCCGGTCCTCGTCGGCACGACCAGCGTCGAGAAGTCCGAGTACCTGTCCAAGCAGCTCACCAAAGAGGGCGTCAAGCACGAGGTACTCAACGCCAAGCACCACGAGCGCGAGGCGATGATCATCGCGGAGGCCGGGCGGCGCGGCGCCGTCACGGTGGCGACGAACATGGCCGGCCGCGGTACGGACATCATGCTCGGCGGCAACCCCGAGTTCATCGCCCAGGGGGAGCTGCGTTCCCGCGGGCTGTCCCCGCTCGAGACGCCCGAGGACTACGAGGCCGCCTGGCCGGAGGCCCTGGAGAAGGCCAGGTCGTCGGTCGCCACCGAGCACGACGAGGTCCGCGAGCTCGGCGGGCTGTATGTGCTCGGCACTGAGCGGCACGAGTCCCGCCGGATCGACAACCAGCTGCGCGGCCGCGCCGGCCGCCAGGGCGACAGCGGCGAGTCCCGGTTCTACCTCTCGCTCGGCGACGACCTGATGCGGCTGTTCAACGCGTCCACGGTCGAGGGGATCATGGACCGGCTGCAGATCCCCGAGGACGTGCCGATCGAGTCGAAGATCGTCACTCGCGCGATCCGGTCGGCCCAGACCCAGGTCGAGGGCCAGAACTTCGAGATCCGCAAGAACGTCCTGAAGTACGACGAGGTCATGAACAAGCAGCGCACCGTCATCTACGAGGAGCGCCGCAAGGTTCTCGAGGGCGCCGACCTGCACGAGCAGGTCCGCCACTTCGTCGACGACACGATCGCCGGTTACGTGCAGGGCGCCACCGCCGAGGGCTTCGCGGAGGAGTGGGACCTCGACACGCTGTGGACCGGTCTCGGCCAGCTCTACCMGGTCGGGGTGGAGGCACCGTCGCCTGACGACCGCGACGGCCTGAGCACGGACATGCTCGTCGAGGACATCCAGACCGACGCGCAGGACGCGTACGACCGGCGGGAGACCGAGCTCGGCACGGGCCCCGACGGCGAACCCGTGATGCGTGAGCTCGAACGGCGGGTCGTGCTCGCCGTGCTGGACAAGAAGTGGCGCGAGCACCTCTACGAGATGGACTACCTGCAGGAGGGCATCGGCCTGCGGGCGATGGGGCAGCGTGACCCGCTGGTGGAGTACCAGCGCGAGGGCTACTCGATGTTCCAGACCATGATGGAAGGGATCAAGGAGGAGTCCGTCCGGCTGCTGTTCAACGTCGAGGTCCAGGTGACGGGTCGCGACGAGGAACAGGGCGGTCARCCGGCGGCGGGGGCAGCTCCCACGCTGGGCGCGCCGAAGCCGTTGGCCGCGGTGAACCCGCCGGCCGCGGAGCGCGACGTGCCGCCGGCCGCGCAGACCGCTCCGCTGGCACGGGGCGGCGCGCGCACCAACCGGCGGGCGCAGGGGGCTGGCCAGGCCCCGGCCCGCCAGGCCGCACCCGCGCCTACCCCGCCGGTACCCACGGCGCCCACGCCGCCGCCGGTGTTCGTCAAGGGCCTGGAGCCTCGCCGGCCAAGCACGGGCCTGCAGTACTCGGCACCGTCGGTCGACGGCGGCCCGGAGCCGGTGACGGCGTACGGGCGCGACGGAGCCGGCGGGGGTGCGGCGGCCGGCGGCCTGGGCGGCGAGCCGAAGGGCACCGCCCGCAACGCGCCGTGCCCGTGCGGGTCCGGCCGCAAGTACAAGCGCTGCCACGGCGACCCCGCCCGCCGGGGTTAGGCCCATTGTCAGGTAGTTAGCGGGATCAATGGGCCGTCAAGAGCCCTAAATTGGGAATTCCCTCGTAACCTGACACCTGACACCTGACACCTGACGGCTGACACCGAACTACGTCCGCCGCATTGCGGCGGACGTGCCGGCGTCGTCACGTTTCGCGCGGTATGGTCAGGCGGGCCGGATGATCCGGCGTTCGACGGTTCGTGGGAGACGTCGGTGCAGCGGGGGCCGCGTATGCGGAAACGAAACATGTCCGCATACGCGTGGGCGGGACCGCCATKGTGACKCCGACCGACGGCGAGTCTCTCCCGCGGTGGCGAACCCCCGCGCCGTCGGCACCGCTGGCGTCGCCGGTGTCGCGGGCACCCGGCTGGCTCAAGCCGCTTGCCGAGCACGATCCGGTTCAGGTAGGTGAGTACCGGGTCGAGGGAGTGCTCGGCCGGGGTGGGATGGGAAGCGTCTACCTTGCCCGCGCCCCATCGGGGCCAGCGGTCGCGATCAAAGTTGTCCGCCCAGACCTGGCCGCCGATCCTCAGTTCGTACGGCTCTTCCAGCGTGAAGCGCAACTCGCCCGCGGCGTCGCCCGATTCTGTACGGCGGACGTGATTGATGTCGGCACCGCCGACGGTGTTCCCTACATGGTCACCGAGTTCATCAACGGTCCCACGCTGGCGGAGGAAGTTCAGCTTAACGGGCCATTCGAGCTCCCACGGCTGGAGCGCCTGGCCATTGCGGTCGCCACCGCGTTGACCGCGATCCACGCGGCGGGGACCATCCACCGCGACCTGAAACCCTCCAACGTGCTGCTGTCCGCCGACGGCCCGCTCGTCATCGACTTCGGTATCGCCGTCGCGCTGGACGGCACCGCGGTTCCCGGCGAGCACGACGCGGGGACCCCCGGATACATGGCGCYGGAACAGGCCCGGGGGGAACGCGTAGGCCCCGCCGCGGACATCTTCGCCTGGGGCGGTGTCGTCGCCTTCGCCGCCTCGGGGCACCCGCCCTTTGGCATCGGACCGATCCATGCCCTGCTCTACCGCGTCGTCCACGAGAAGCCCGACCTGTCGGGCGTACCCGAGTCCCTACGGGCCCTCGTCACCGACGCGATGAACCCCGACCCGGACCGCCGCCCGACCGCCACCCAGCTCTACAACCTGCTCGTGCCCAACGCCTCGCCGGCCGCCGACGCGGCTCCGCCGGCGCCGTCCGAATCGGCGCTCGCGCTCTTGGGCCGGTCGGGTGGCGGCTCTGTCCAGCCGCTGGGGAGCGGCGGCCAACCCGCTCGCGCCGCCGGCCGTCGCGGCGCCGATCAGAACGCCGAACCGGCGGCCTCGCCAGCGCCCTCGCCGCCGGTCTCGCTGGTACCGGAAGCGCCACCGTGGCGGCAACCGGTTGACGTACCCGGCGACGGGCAGTTCGCGGCGTCCACAGTTACCCGGCTGGGCGGGGCACCCGACCGACGCGAGGCGACGGGGCGGCGACCGCGGCTGGGAACCCTCACCCGGCCGTGGTGGGTGGTGACCGGCGCCGTCGTGCTCGTGGCGGTCATGGCGGCCGTCATCCTGCTTCTGACGTCAACGGGTGACGACCCAGCGGGGCCGGACGGCGCGACGCCATCCGCGTCCCAGCCAGCCGGATCCACGTCACAGCCGACGACCCCCGGAACCCAGAGCACGCGGCCTTCTCCAAGCCAGCCGCCGGAGAAGGCCTGGGAGACGGTGCTCGCCGGTCTGGACGCGGCCAGGGGCCGCGCGTTCGAGCAGGTCGACGAGTCCGCGCTGGGGGACGTCTACGAGGCCGGCAGCGCGGTCTACGCCGCCGATCTTGCCCTGCTGCGGCAGGTCGCCCGTCAGGGCGGGCATGTCTCCGGGCTGTCGCTGCGTGTCCGGGACCTGCAGATCCGGGAACAGACCCAGGACCGGGTGGTGCTACGGGTCACCGAGCAGCTGGGCGCCTACGAGATCCTGGACGCGAGCGGCAAGGTGGTCCTGCGTAAGGAGCAGGGCGCCCCCGAGCGCAATGACGTCACGCTGGTCCGGACCGCGGCCGRCTGGCGCATCTCCGCTCGGCTTCCCGCCTCCTGACGTGGCCGTTGACGCCACGATCTACCTGGCCGGGCTTTTGTGGCCTCCAGCCCACCTCGGGTGGCGGCCCACCCTGGGCGTCAGCCGATCTGGAGGTTGGTCACCTGCCAGCGCCCGCCCGTCGACTCCATGCGCAGCGCGAGGGCGGCCACCCGGTCGCCACGGTTGACCACCGCGACGACCTCGGCGACGCCTGGCCGCGGCTCGCCGATCCGGATGCTGCGGACCGAGCCGCGGCCCGGGTACTGGCCACCGGCCTTCTCCAGCGCGGCCTGTAGCCGCGGGGTGGCCCAGCCGGCCAGGTGCGAGACCGGCCGCACGCCGGCGAGCACCTCCACGACGGCCCGGACGAAGATCGTCGCGGCCGGGCCCGGGTTCTCCCGGAAACGGCTGTCCCGGGCCTGCGCGGGTATCCGGAGTGGCGCCCGGCGCGCCGTCGGGTGCGCCGCCAGGTTCGACCGTCCGGAGGCGGTGCGCAGCGAGACGTCGTCCGTCGTCCGGGAGAGTTCGTGGGAGACCGTGACGGCCGGGGACGGTGTTGGCGGCGGAAGCCGAACGTCGCCAGGGCCACGATGGGCGACGGCGCCGTGCCGCGCGCTCCGGCCGTGGGACGAGCCGGCGGTGCCGGGGCCGCGTCGCCCGCCGGTCTGCAGAGCGCGTCGGCCGACGCGGGTCCGGGGCATCTCGTCGTCGCCGGTGCGCCGAACCTGGTCCTCACCGGCGCCGCCCGGCCTGTCGTCGCCGGTATGCCGCACCGCGTCGTCGGCGCCTCGGGTCTTGTCGCCCCGCACGGCTCGGGTCTCGTCGTCGTGCGCGCCGGAGGTCTTGTGATCGTCGGCGCTTCGCGCCTCATCGTCGTCGGCGTTTCGCGCCTCATCGTCATAGGGCGGCTCGGTCACGAACGCTCGGAGCCCGCGCAACGGGGCGGCCGGGCGCGACTCGGGCGGGTCAGGCCGCCCCGCGCGAGCGTTGGGAAGAGTCATCTGGCGTGCCTCCTTGGCCGGGCCGTATGGGCGGGGTCAGGGCCCGTCGGGCGGCCGGAGCCGCTGCCCCGGAAGGATCAGGCCGGGGTCAGGGCCGATCGCGTCCTGGTTGGCTGCCCACCACCGTGGCCATTCGGCCGCGATCTGGGCATCGGTGGCGCTGGGGCCGAGGTGGCGCGCGGCGATCGTCCACAGCGAGTCGCCCCGGTGGACAACCACCTCCGCCGACGAGCCGCTCCCGGGTGGCTCGCCGATCCCACGTGGCGCTGAGCCGCCCAGCGGATCGAGGCCCGGCGAGGGGGAGGGAATCGTCGGCGCCGTCAGGTCAGGAAAGCCCCCGGCCGGCATTCCGGCCGGGCGGACGGTGGACGGGGGTGGGGCGGTCGTGGGCATCGTCGGCGTCCAGGGCGTCGGGCTCATGGACGGCGTTGGTGTGGCCGCGGGCGTCCACGTCGGGTCGACCGGCTGGGACGGCGGGGCCGGGAGCGCCGTCGGCGAGGGCGAGGCCGCCGTCGGGCTGGGGGAGGACGACGGGGCGCCGGGGGCAGGGGCGCCCGTCTGAGGAGTGGCTGAGGGCGGGACGCCTTGGTCCCTGGGGGTGAGCACGACGATCGGGGTGCCCGCGGGCAGCCCGGGCTGTGGCCCCCCTGGGGAGGCGGACGCCGGGGCGGTGGGCGACCCGGACGGCTGGCCGGAGGCGTCGGGAGCACTCGGAGTGAGCGGGATTGCCGGTCCGGTCGTCGGGGCCGACGGGGCCGGCGTCGCGGTGACCGGTGCCAGGACCGGCGGGGTGACCGGAGCCGCTGGTGGGGTGGTGGCCGGTGCCGGAACCGCCGGCGGTGGCGTGGCCGGTGTCGTGGTGGCCGGAGCCGGAGCCGGAGCCGGTGGCGGTGCGGCGGGTGCGGTGGTGGCCGGCGCCGGCGCCGGAGCCGGGGGCTGGGTCGTCGGGGGGCGGGTCGCGGGCGCGGGTGGGTTGCGGGTGGGTGCGGCCGGTGCCCTGCTCGCGGCCGGCGGCGGCGCTGGCGCTGGCGCCGGACCTCCCCGGGTAGGCGAGCTCGTGCCCGGCCCCGAGCTGACGACCGGGGCCGAGAGATCTGGGGACCTCGGGTTGACGACCGGAGCCGACAGATCTGGGAAGGAGCCCGGGGCCCCGCTCTGCGCCGGCGCCGGGACGACGGGCGCGGAGACGTCGGGAAACGCGTGGGTCTGGGCGGCCGTCGGCGAGTCGCGGGGCACGCTCGCGGACGCGGGCGTCGCGGCGATCAGCCCACCCGCACTGCTCGCGACGATCGTCAGGCCGAGGCTGACCTCGAGCAGCCGGTGCAGCGCGCGCGGCAGCATCCAGCGTGACAGCCGTCCGGCGCCACGCCCGGCCGCCCCGGGCAGCGCCGCGAGCGACCCGATGACGACGCCCAGGCACAGCCACAGCAGGCAGGCCCACGCGGCCGCCGCCACCGCCGTGACCAGCGCCTGCTCGGGCGCGTCCGAGAACCAGCGCGGAACGTCGCCGACGCCCGTCGGCAGGTCCGCGAGCCCGGGGCCGGCGACGAGCAGGATCGCGGCGACGCCACCCGCCAACGCGATCGGGAGGACGGCCCGAAACACGCGCCGGATCGATCTCATCGCGCCTCGCTTCGCGCCGTGGGCCGTCGCGTGGCCGCCCTGTGGGCAGCGAACACGCTGGGCCCGCCCCGGATGGTTCGGGGGGTCATCCCCCCGAACGGGCACTCGCCTGTCAGCCCGCCGCCTCCGGCGCCACCCAGGGCGGGACCGTCTCCACGGCGGCGGGTCACCGGGAGACCACCCGAGGTGGCGGACAAGCTGCTTCGCCGAAGCCAGTTCCGTCGGGTCCGCTTGTGGTGGGCCCCGTTCGGTACGACCCCTTTCTGCTCGGCAGCGAAGCCATGGAGTACTTCGTTTGCTTCTGTTTGCTTGTGTAGCCCTCTGGCGGCAAAGTGTCAATCCTGGTTGTCTGGCCGGGTACGGGCTGACGGCGCTCGGCCCGCCCGGGCTTGCCTGGCGGCCGGCGGGTGTGCCCGGCGGTCTGGTGCCGGCTGCCTGGGCGGACCCGATCGGTCCGTATTGTCGGGACGGCCAAAGGGGGTGCCAGGTTGCGTTGGGAGGCGTTGTTCGCGGATCTTGAGGCGCAGTGGGACGCGGCCGAGGCCGCCGAGCTTGCCGCCGAGGTCGCGGACCGTAGTCGCCTGGAGATCGGTTACCTGAGGCTCGTCGACCGGCTACGCCCGGCCGTCGGGCACCGGATGCGCTTCGACATCCTCGGCCAGCCCGGTCCGGAACGAGGCGTGATCACCGGTCGGCTGCTCGCGCTGGGGGCGGACTGGCTGCTCGCCGAGGATGCCGGCGGGGGCGAGGCCCTGATCCCGGTGCGGTCCCTGCTCGCGGTGCGCGGGCTGCGTGGCGAGGCGGCGCACCCGGGGCACGAGGGCCGGGTGGGCGCCCGCCTCGACCTGCGGCATGCGTTGCGCGGCGTCGCCAGGGACCGGTCCGGCTGCCTGGTCATGCTGGCCGACGGACGGACGGTCAGCGGAACGATCGACCGGGTGGGCGCCGACTTCGTCGACCTCGCCGAGCATGCCCCGGGCGAGTTTCGCCGGCCGCGCGCCGTCGAGGGCTGCACCGTTCCGCTGGCCGCGATCGTCCTGCTGCGCCGGACCTGAGTCCTGCTCCGCGGGACCTGACCGCCGGGCGCTCCGCCGTCGCCGACCAGGCGCCCGCGGCGGTCAGTCGTCTGGCAGTGATTCGTGGCGGGTCAGCGGGTTGGCGAGCACGAATGCCCGGGTCTGCTCATAGGCGCGCTGGATGTAGGCCTCCAGCTCGCTGCGTTCCACCCGCCACTGGCCGCGCCCGCCGATCTTGATGGCGGGCAGCTCGCCGCTGCGGACCAACGCGTAGGTCTGTGACGCCGAGATGTTGAGGATCTCCGCAACGTCGGTGAGCTGCAGGAACCGTTCGTTCATCGAGCTGACCTCTATCCCCTCMGCCGCCCGTCCGACATCCGTTCGGCCGACCGCCCGCACGGCCCCCGTCGCGACCGCGTGTGCCCCTCGGCTCCATCCCAGCGACCAGCGTGCCCCGCCCCGGGTGTCGCCACCGCCCGGCCGCCCGCTGCCGGGAAGGCGCGCGGGCGGACAGGTGCGGCTGGCCGCCCCTGGAGCGGCTCAGAGGCTCTGTGGGCTCAGGGGCTCTGCAGGCTTAAGGGCTCTGAGCGCTTAAGGGCTCCGTGGAGGCCGACCGGTGTCTACGACGTGTGTACCAGGTTTTCTCGCCGGGATGCGCTCGGATGCCTTCGGTTGTGGATAACTGCCCTCGATCGCGCCCGGTCAGACCGCTAAGACCTCGGGCCGGCGACATTCCGGCCCCGTCCGTACGCGTCGGGTGACCGATTCGCGGATACCGCGCGCCAAGTCCAAGAACGCCGCGGGAACTGCTGCTCCGAGGACATCTCGTGGGCCTTCTGGAGCGTCCAACTCGGTGTCCAGTGGGAGATCCCCACAGGTGCCACGATGTGGTCCATCGGCGCGTACGCTGTGCAACGCCGCATATCCGTGCGCGTCGCCCGTCAAGCGCACGGCGCGACGGTCCGACCACGACCGGCGGTCGCTCGCCGGTCGGGCACGAGTCCCGTCGTGGGAACCGCCGCCACTCCGGGGCACCCGCCCGCGGGTGATCGAGCACGATGAGGAGACCACGGTGACCGACCTGGCGCCCGCCCTCGGCCCTGGGTCCCCGCCGGATGGACGTCGCCCATCCGGCAGGCGGGCGGACCCGATCACCCCGCCGTCACCGCCGGCCCGCCGGATCGGCCGCCGCGGCTGGCGCGACACCCGGTTGTTGTTCGGCGTGCTGCTCGTGCTGGTGTCCGTGGTGATCGGCGCCCGGCTGTTCGCGACGGCGGACCAGACRGCCTCCTGGGTGGCCGCCAGGGCCGATCTGCCCGCCGGTCACGTCGTCACCGCGGCGGATCTCGTCACGGTGCGCGCCCAGCTCGACGACGCCACGGCCGCCCGCTACTACCCGGGGCGACGGTCGAAGGAGGTCGTCGGCGGCACGCTCGCCCGCCCGGTAGGCAAGGGCGAGCTCCTCAGCGGAGGAGACTTCGCCGCCGCCGACGCCGCGGCGACCCGGATCGTGCCCGTGGTGGTCAAGGCCGGCAGGGTTCCCACCCTGGTTCCCGGTGACCACGTCGACGTGTACGTCTACCAGCCGGCCGGTGCCGTCGACGCGACGGTCACCTCCGGCGGGGCCGCCACCCCGGACGGGCAGGGACAGTCGGACGGCGTGGGCACCCCCGCGGCCGGCGGGGCCGGCGCCGAGGTGATGGTCCTGCACGACGTCGAGTTCCTCGGCGAGCTGCGGATCGCGACAGGCGACCGGTCGCTGACGCTGCGAGTGCCCGTGGACGCGGCGATCCGGGCGGTCGCCGCGTCGCAGAGCGAGCGCGTCGACATCGTGAAGCTGGAACGTGACGGTCGTGGTCAGGTGGGCGAGACCGGGCCGACGGCGGCGCCGGGGTACGGCCGGTGAGCCTGCCGATCCTGACCGCGGTCACGGACTCGGTCGTCGAGGCCGGACTGGTCTCCGCCTTCGACCGCAATGACCTCGGCGTCACCGTCGTCCGTCGCTGTGTCGACCTTCCGGACCTGCTCGCCGCCGCGACGACGGGCGCGGCGCGGGCCGCGTTGCTCTCGGCCGACCTGCGTCGCCTCGACCGGGAGGCACTCGCCCGGCTCGCGCAGGCGAACGTGGCCGTCGTCGGCCTGATCGCGCCCGGCGACGAGGCGGGTGACCGGCGGCTGCGCCAGCTCGGCGTCGTCGCCGTGATCACGGCCGACGCGACCGCCCACACGGTGGCCGCCGCCGTCGTGGAGGCCACCAAGGCGCTGACCACCCGCCCGGCCATCGGCCCGGTGTCGATCAGCCACGGTTTCAGCGAGCCGGTCGTCGGCTACGGCGCCATGCTGCCGCCCGTCCTCGACGAGACGAACGACMTCGACGACGAGCGTGCCCACGCGCCGGTGGGCCAGGGGCGGGTCGTCGCCGTCTGGGGCCCGACCGGCGCCCCCGGGCGCACGACGATCGCGCTGAGCCTCGCCGCCGAGCTCGCGGACCTCGGCGCGTCCACGCTGCTCATCGACGCGGACTCCTACGGTGGGTCCATCGGCCAGCTCGTCGGCCTGCTCGAGGAGGCGCCCGGCCTCGCCGCCGCCGCGCGGGCGGCCAACCAAGGCACGCTCGACGTGCCTCGGCTCGCCGTGCTGTGCCGCGACCTCGGCGGCGGCCTGCGGGTGCTGCCCGGCATCGCCAGGCCGTCGCGCTGGCCGGAGCTGCGGCCGTCCGCGCTGGAGAACGTGCTGGACCTTTCCCGGCGGCTCGCTCAGTTCGTCATCGTCGACTGCGGCTTCTGCCTCGAGGCCGACGAGGAGCTGAGCTTCGACACGTCGGCCCCGCGGCGCAACGGAGCCACGCTCACGGTGCTGGCGGACGCCGACACTGTGGTGGCGGTGACCTCCGCCGAGCCCGTCGCCCTGGTCCGGTTCGTCCGAGGGCTCTCGGACCTGCGCGAGCTGGTCCCCGGCGTGGAGCCGCTGGTCGTCGTCAACCGGCTGCGCGCCTCCGTGGCCGGCGGCGACCCGCGCCGCGAGATCGCCAGGGCGCTCAACCGGCACACCGGCACCGAGCCGATGGCGCTGGTCCCGTACGACCTGGCGTCGTTCGACGCGGCCCAGGCCGCCGGTCAGCTGTTGCGCGACATCGCCCCCGCGTCGCCCGCGCGAGCGGCGATCCGCGACCTCGCGACCCGCCTGACCGGCCGCACGCCCCGCGGCCAGCGCCAGCGCCGCCGCCTGCCGGCCCGCCGCTGAACGGCCGCCGGGGACCCCTCCCCGGCGGCCCGGTCAGCCGGCGAGACCGGGCTCCTCGCGGACCGTGAGCTCGGGCTCGTCCCGGAGGGTCGGGCGCCGCACCGGCCCGGTGCGGCGGGTGGGCGTCGCCGCGAGGCGCGCGGTGCTGGTGACCGTGGGCGCCACCGTCGGCACGGTGGGTCTCCTCGGCGTGGTCGGCCTCGTCGGCCTCGTCGGCTGGACCGTCACCGCGGCCGCGCGTTCCGGCACCGCCGCCGGCTCGGCCGCGCCGGCGGCCCGTTCGGCGAACGCGGCGGCACAGGTGCGCAGCGCGGTCTCGAACACCTCGGCGCGCCGGGTGATGTCCATGACGTTGCCGCCCATCACCTCGAGGTCCTCCCGGCCGGGGGCCAGCGCGCACACGCTCGTCCCGGTCGCCTCCGCCAGCGCGATCTCCCTGGCGAGCCGCCGGGTGGCGGCCCGGCGTAGCTGGCGCTCGGCGATGGCGACAGGGTGCCGCGGCCGGTCGCCGTCGAAGGCGCAGGCCGGCGCCAGCACCAGGATCTCGTCGAGCCCCGCGTCCACGCACAGGTCCAGCGACGTCGGCGAGCGGGTTCCGCCGTCGACGAACCGCCGGCCGCCGATCGTGACGGGGGCGTACCAGCCGGGGATGGCGCACGAGGCCATCACGGCCTGGGAAGCCATGGCCTTGGGGGCACCGCTCGCGCCGAACAGCACGCGTGCGCCGGTGTCGAAGTCCATCGCGACGACCCGAAGCGGGCGTGGCCAGGTGGTGGCACTCGCCGAGTGCCGCGCGGCGGCGCCCGCGATCAGGTCGCCGACGGCGGCGATCGTGCCACGGCCCTGTGGCAGCAGTGCGGCCAGCGCCACCATCGGCGTCGTCCGGCGGGGGTGCAGCACCGCGCTGGTCAGCAGGCGCGGCGAACCCATCCGCATTCTGGGCGGCGGCGGCAATGACGCCCCGAGGTCCCGGTAGTCCAGGATGGGCGCGCCCGGTCCGTACAGTCCTCGCTCGGAGTCAGCCATCGTGTCGACGTCGACACCCAGGCCGAGCAGCGTCGCGACCACCGAACCGGCCGACGTGCCCACGATCAGGTCGAAGGACCGGGCATCGTCGCCGGTCTGGGCCTGGTACGCCCGTAGAGCGCCGATTATCCAGGCAGAGCCGAGTATTCCACCGGCCCCGAGGACCAGCCCTCGGCGCGGAGCCTGTTTGCGTGGCATCGCCACCACCTCCCAGCGCGGCGACCGAAGCCCGCGCGACCGGCCTCGCGTCCGCCGCCGATGGCCTGGGCTGCTGGCGGGGTGTGCGTGGCGCGGCATCTCCGCGTCGATCTGCGGCGGCTCGCGACGGCTCCGATCGACGAAGATCGGGTCGTGCGGGTCGCGCGGGCCACGGCCACGTCCGCGTGGGCCGTTCACACGGGGTGTTCTCGAGCCGGCCACCCGCCGGGTGGCACCTTCCGGGGTCGGCTGAGGTCACCGAGGTTCCGGTCCACGGTCCGCATTGACCGCTCGTACCGCTCGGTATGTGTGTTCCTGGCCGGGCGTGCGGCGCCGACGGCGAGGGCGCCGTGGCGCCTTCGCCTCACTCGGGCTCGTCGGGCTCCGGGAAGGTGGTTTCCAGAACTCCCCAGGAACGCAGCCGGTCGGCGAACTCCTGCGGAGTGGTGTCGTGCAGCAGGGCGAGTGCGCGCAGGTCGCCGTCTCGGATGGACAGGACGTGGCCGGCGTAGTCGTCGCGCTGCCGCTGGATCTGCGCGACCCACCTGCGCACCAGGGCGGAGGTGTCTGTCGGGGCCGCGGCCAGTTTCTCGAGGTTGAGCACGGTCCTGGGCCGCCGCTCGCGCGGAGGCAGCTGATCCTCGTTCGGCAGCAGCGCCGAGACCGGTACCCCGTAGAAACCGGCCAGCTCTGAGAGCTGATGCACGCTGATCATCCGGTCGCCGCGCTCGTAGGAGCCGACCGCCGCGGTCTTCCACCGACCGCGTGACTTCTGCTCCACGCCTTGCAGCGAGAGGCCTTGCTGAATACGGATCGCCCTCAGGCGAGAACCAACGGCCTTCGCGTACTCCCGGCTCACCCGACTCACCCCCAGCCTCGAACGAGCATCCGAACCCTCCGTAACGTCGCCATGACCCCTCTTGATCGTCAGGCCTACCGTCGGCATCGTGCGGGATCACCAGACGCGGCAGCGGTAGTAACGCTGCCGAAAGAGTCCGTTTACCATCTTACCTAGATCGAAAATACTCTAGGTATCGATCTTGCGCTTAATATCGGACAAAACGCCATCAAAGGTGACACTGCTGACTACCCGTTGCCATCGGCGTGCCCCCCCTTTGGCGAGTGGTGGGCTCCCCTCGTTGTTTGCGAGCGGGTCGAGGGGAAACCCCGCTGGGCTGGCGGTGGCGAATGCCTCCGTCACTGCTCGTGTCGATGCCCGCGAATCGCTCCGCGTAACCCCCCGTCACGCGCTGCTATCGACCCCCGTTCACGGGTTCGCGACGGAAGGGGCAGACTGACGGCGTGCGTGTCTACCTGCCGTCAACGCCGACGGCTGCGCGAGCAGTGATCGACGAACGTGCCGTGCCCGCCGGACTGGGATTCGCGGTCACCCCGGCTGTCCGGGAGTGGTACGCCTGGTCGGACACGGAGGAGATGGAGTACGCGGCGCTGCTCGCCGCCGCGCGGGCCTGCCTCCGCCTGCTCGACGCCGACGCCGATGCGCCCAGACGCCGGGTGGTGTTCGCCGTCGACGTCGACGACGCGGGTGTCCGGGTCAGGGATGACCTCGACCGGGGTGTCGTCGAGGTCACCGCGGCCGTGCCGCTGGCCAGGGTCCGCGCGGTGCACGCGGACGCCGCCGACGCCGAGCCCGCCGTGGCCGCCGCGGCCGACTCGGTCATGGCGGCCGATCTGGGCAGCGAGGACGCCGCGTTCATCGTCGACGGCGCGGACGGCCACGAGCTCCTCTGGTACGCCACCCAGGAGATCGCAGACCTGTTCTGACGGCGCGCGGCTCGGGTCGTCCCTGTTCGTCGGACGCTCCGCCGGCCCGCCCGGCCCGCCCGGCCCGCCCGGCCCGGCCCGGCGTGGCCCTTGCCGCCGGCCCGGGCCTTGCCGTGGGCGCGGGTTGTCGCCAGGATCGGCTCGTCCTCGCCGCCGACCCCGCTCCCGCCCTCCGGCCCGCGAGGTGATTGGGGCGGTGTGTCCGGGCTGTGTCGCTCGGCGGGTCGCTGTCTGGTCTGGCGTGGCTGGCGCGCTATTGTCCCGTGCCAGACGAGCACGTATCGGACAACGCAACGCGGGGCCGGAGTCGGTCGTCGTGGCGCGTTGCCCGACCAGAGGTTTTTCTCAACAAGCGATCATCGCCTCGCCCGCACGTGGGCCGAGGCTGGTGGTCGGTGGTCCGTGGCTCCAGATTCACCGGCCCGTGACGATCTTGTGCTGATGGTCGCTCACTCCGGTCACTCATCGATCGATGTCCGTGTTCGACCGCCCTCGCCCGGGATCCGGGCGAGGGAKGGAGGCTGGTTCCCGTGCTCTACCTCGCCGAGCAGATCCTGGCGTTCATGCTGGTGGCGCTGGTTCTCGGTGCCGCGCTGGCATGGGTCTTCCTGATCGGGCCGATCCGGCGGCAGCGGCCGGCGCTCGCCGGCATGGGTGCCGCCGCGGCGATGCCCGCCTCCGGCCGGCCGCGTGGCCCGGCGGTGCTGGCCGCGACCACCAACGTGTCGGTTCTTGGCGGAACCGGACGCGGACGGGCGGCGGGCCCGGAGGCGGACCGGGCCATCCACGAGCCCGTGCGGGACCTGACCGCCGAGAGCGACACCACCCAAGCCGAGATCGCGGAAGCTGAGATCATGGAAACCGAGATCACGGAAGACGGGATCGCGCAGGGCGACACCGCCCGGGCCGGGATCACGGAGGACGAGATCGCCCGGACCGGGATCGCGCAGGCCGGGACCGCGGAAGACGAGATCACGCAGGTCCAGACGGCCGAGGCCGAGGTGGCCGAGGTGGCCGAGGGTGACACCGCCCAGGACGCCGCCATCGGCGATGCCGGGACGGACGCCGAGTTCGCGGCGCTCGACCAGGACAGGATCGCGGCCCTGACCGAACGGCTGCGCCGGCAGGAGGAACGCAGCTCGGTCGAGAACGCGGATCTCGCGTCCCGCCTGGCGGCGGCGGAGCTGTGGGCCACCGCCTCGGAGAGCCGGGTGAGCGCGGCCGAGCGGCGGGCGGCGAACGCGGCCGAGCAGGTCAACGCGACGCAGGCACGGATCGCCCAGATCGAGGCGGAGCTGCGCCGCGAGGGCGACGGGCGGGATGGCCAGGCCGCCCACCTGCGGACCGCGCTCGCCGAGGCGGAGACCCGGGCGGCCAGCTTCTCCGCGCGGCTCGCGACCGTGCGGACCGAGGCCGAGGAGGCCGCCCACCAGACCGCCGCGCTGACCGAGCGGCTGGAGGTCCGCCAGGCGGAGTGGGCCGCCGAACGCGCCGGGCTGCTCCGCAGGATCGCCGAGGTCGAGGCGCTCGCCGCCACCTGGGCGACCAGCGCCGCGACCACCCGGGCGACCGAGGCCCCCACGGTCCCCACGACCAGGGCTCCCGCGACCGAGGCCCCGCGGGACACGGCTGACGGGCTGGACGTCCCGATCGGCGTGGCTAGCGTGGTTGGCATGGCGAGCGTGGTTGGCATGGATGGCGYGGACGGCGACGCACCGGCCACCGGCGAGCCCCGCCGCGAGACGGCGGCCCCCGCGTCCCCTGGGGCTCCCGCGGCCGGCGCCCCGGTGGCCGCGCCCCTGGCCCCGGCCGCTCAGGCGGCGAAGGTGCCGCCGGCCAACGCCGGTGCGCGGCCGAAGCCCAGGACGGCGGCGGAGACGTTCCCGTCCTGGGGCGGCCTCGCGGAGCCGGTGGCCTCGGCGGACAACCTCAAGGAGATCGTCGGCATCGGCCAGGTGATCGAGGCGCGGCTGCGCGGGCTCGGCGTCACCTCGTTCCGTCAGCTCGCGACCATGGGCGACACCGACGTCGAGCGCCTCGTGGCGCTGCTGGAGGGGTTCGGGACCCGGATCGTCTCCGACGACTGGGTCGGCCAGGCCCGCGAGCTGGAGGCCCGCTACCACGGCGGACTGTAGGTCTCCGGCGGCTACAGCTCGGAGATCAGGCCCTCGATCTCCGCGTCGAGGATGCGCCGGTCGGTCACGTCCACGTACAGCCAGAGGTGGCCGCGGTAGCCGTCCGGGCTGACCAGGGGCAGGTGGCTGCGTTCGAAGACCCGGCCGTCGGCGAACATCACCGTCTCGCGGCGCAGGGTGCGCCGGCGCCGCAGCAGCGTGTCGAGGCGGTCGGCGAAGCCGGCCGGGTCGTCGACGAGGCCGGTACGCGGACGCAGCAGCAGGCGGCAGTCGGTGCCGACGAGGTCGACCGGCGCCTCGGCGAGGTCGAACAGGTCGCAGTACGCCTGGTTGACCCCGACGACCTGGCTGTGCGCGTCGGCGAGCAGCACCGCGGCCGGCAGCTCGGCGAGCAGGCTGGTGAGCCAGCGTTCCCGGTCGCGGCAGGCCGCCTCCGCGCGGGTCAGCTCCCCATAGAGGCATCCACACTCCGCCGGCGGTAGCCGGTCGGGCTGGCCGCGCCCGCTGTCGCCCATGCCGGAGCCGCGCCCGCCGCCCTGCCCGGAACCGTTGCCGCCGGTGTGGCCCTGGCCGTCGCCGCCGGCCGGGCCGCGGCCCTGGCCGCCCGCCTGGGCGTGCGCCCGGGCGTGCTGGCGGCTGTCGTGCGGGTGCGGATGGGCCGCCGCCGGATCCCGGTCCTGGACGTCGTGCCTGCCGGCGTCCCGGCCGTGCAGCGCGATGGCGGCGCGCCACTCGCCCCCCAGCGTCGGCGCGGTCCTCGTCTCCGTGTTGCCCGGCCAGGTGTCCCCGCCATCGGGCGCGGCGGCGCGGCGGCGGTTGCCGTCCCAGGCGAGATGGTCACGTCGGGAGCGGCCCGGGCCACGTTCGTCGAACGGGGCGTTCAGGCCGGCTGCCCCCACGTCGTCCCGGCCGGTCAGGTTCATTGCCTCGTCCCACCAGCTGCCCGCGGTCTCGCCAACCTCGCCGTCGCCGCCGTCCTCGGCCTCCCAGGCGGGCAGGTCGTCGCCGCTCCAGGGCGCCACGTCGTCCCGACCCTCGGATTCCGGCGTGCCGCGACCGGCCGCGGTCACCCACGGTGGCTCCTGCCCGGTCCGTGGCCGTGGCACCGGGACCGGGATCGTCGCGCGGCCGTCGTCCTCGCGGGTACGGCCCTGGTCGTCGGCACCGTCCCTCTCCGGCGTATCCCGGCCCGGCGCGTCGTGAGGCCCCGTGGCCGTCTCCCTCGTGGTCGTCTCCTTCGCCGTCGCCTGCTCCGCCGGGACCGGCCCGGGCGGAGCCGCGAGCGGCGGTGGCAGGGGCGTGGGCGCCGCGCCGGCACCGTGGCGGGGAGTCGGCAGCGAGGCCGGCAGCGGGGGGAGCGGGGTGAGCGTCCCGATGAAGCGCGGGACGCCTCCCTCGACTCCCGTCGGTACCGCCTGCAGGATGGCCGCCCGGTGCAGTCCGTCGGGGCGCAGCAGCCGTAGCCGGACCCACAGCCCGTCGCCGCCCGACCGGGCCCGTCCCCACTGGTTGGTCACGACCAGCAGGTCGTGCGGGTGGATCGCGCGCTCCCAGCCCCAGCCCATGGCCTCGTCGGGCTCGACGCCGGTCAGCTCGCTCCATCGTGGGTTGACGAAGACGTGCCGGCCGACCGCGTCGGTGGCGAAGACCGGCAGTGGGCAGCTCATCGCCATCCGGCGGAACAGGTCCCACCCGGCGGTCTCGGCACCGTCGTTCGCGCCGCCAGCGTCGTTCGCGGCGGCGGCGTCGTGTTCGCCGGCGACGGCGTTCGTGCCGTCGCCGTGCCGGCCATGGGGAGCGCGGCTGAGGGGGGCGTCGGTGGTGACGTCGCGGTCATCAGTGCCTTCGCCGGCCGCACTGTGGGACGCCTCGCCGAGCGCCGCTTCGCCGAGGCTGCCCTCGGCGCCCCACTCGTCGGACTGGTCGGGCATGGGAACGCCCACAGTTGACACCCCCGGGAGGCATGCCACGGCGGTCCGACAAGGCGGTGGACGTGGGGGGAAGGTCCGTCGCCGAACGGCTCGTGACTGAGCGAACGTGGAAGGTTGCTAAGCGTCGCCAGGTTAGCGCGCGCCGGGTGAAGGTGCCATCAGGTACATGGCTGTGGCCTGTCGCCGTTGACGGGTCCGGTCGCCCGGTACCGGGTTGTCCGGATTGGCTTCCTTCGTGACTCGCCGGCTGCCTCGACGCGGCGGGTCCGAGGCGGCGATGTGGCGGGAGCCGCGAGCTGTGAGCCGGAACCGCCGTGATCTGGGGCATCGACCCGGACCGCCCGACCTGCGCCGGTCGCGTCGACCCGGACCCGTGCCGAGGGTCGGCGATCCGTCGGGCCGATGAACATCACCTCTCGTCATCGCCCTCGTTGCTCAAGTGATGACGTTCTCACGGAAAGCGCCAAGCCGAACATACCCCGCCACCACGAGCCGACGGGGATTGTGCGAATGTTGGTTCCGTGCGCCCCCTTCATCAGGGGTTGCCGGGATGTGGCGACGTTCCTACCCTTCGTAGCGATTGCCCGCTGACGCGAGGTGGTGACACGTGCGCCTGGACGAGGAGCGGCGGACTCTCGTGGCGGCTGTACGTGGTGGCCCCCTGGGCGGGGGCCCTCTGGGCGGTGGCTCCCTGAACGGCGGCCTGACGGGCGGTCCGGGGCCGGGCGGCTGGCTCGACGCGAGCTCTCTCGTGGAGGCGGAGGTCCGGGAGCTGGTCCGGCGGCGTTCGCTGGACCCGGTGCGGGAGCCGATGGCCGTGCGCCGCCTGGTCGACGACGTCCTGACCGACTATGAGGACCGGGTCCTCACCAGCGACCTGCCGGCCGTCGCGGACCGAGAGCTGACCGCGCGGCTCGTCTACGACGCCGTGGCCGGCTTCGGCCCGCTGCAGCGCCACCTCGACGACCCCACCGTCGAGGAGATCTGGATCAACGAGCCGGGCCGGGTGTTCATCGCCCGCCACGGCCGCAGCGAGCTCACCAACACGATCCTCACCGCCGACCAGGTGCAGGACCTCGTCGAGCGGATGCTCAAGTCGTCGGGGCGGCGGGTGGACCTGTCGACGCCGTTCGTGGACGCGATGCTGCCGGACGGCTCGCGGCTGCACGTCGTCATCCCGGACGTGACCCGCCAGCACTGGTCGGTCAACATCCGCAAGTTCATCCTCTCGGCGTCGAGCCTTGACGAGCTGGTCGCGATGGGCACACTCCCGCCGGCCGCCGCCGCGTTCCTCGAGGCCGCCGTCGTCGCCGGCCTCAACATCATCGTCGCCGGCGGCACCCAGGCGGGGAAGACGACGATGCTCAACTGCCTGGGCTCGGCGATCCCGGCCAGGGAGCGGGTGATCAGCTGCGAGGAGGTCTTCGAACTGCGGCTGCGCTCGCCGGACTGGGTGGCGATGCAGACCCGGCAGGCGAACCTGGAGGGCAGCGGAGAGATCCGGCTGCGGCGGCTGATCAAGGAGGCGCTGCGGATGCGCCCCGACCGGCTGCTGGTCGGCGAGGTCCGCCAGGAGGAGGCGCTGGACCTGCTGATCGCGCTGAACTCCGGCCTGCCCGGGATGTGCAGCCTGCACGCGAACTCCGCCCGCGAGGCGGTCACGAAGTTGTGCACGCTGCCGCTGCTGGCCGGTGAGAACGTCAGCCACAACTTCGTGGTGCCGACCGTGGCCGCCAGCGTCGACATCGTCGTCCACCTGGCCAAGGACGCGCACGGGCGGCGACGCGCCACCGAGATCGTCGCCCTGCCGGGCCGCGCCGAGGGCGACGTCGTCGAGGTCGCGCAGATCTTCCGCGCCTACGGCGACACGCTGGTGCGCGCCGAGGGCTACCCGCCGCACCCGGAGCGGTTCGCCCGCGCCGGCTACGACCTCGCCGCGGTGCTCGCCCCGCCGGAGCGCGGCGGCTGGCCCGAGATCGCGGTCGACCGATGATCCGCCGGCGGAGCCAGACTCGCCGGCGGAGCCAGATACGCCAGCGGACCCAGCGGACGGCCACGGGGGTGGGCTGATGGGAATCTTCGTCGGGCTGTTGTTCGGCCTCGGGCTCTTCCTGATCGTCGGCCCGCGCCGGCAGCGGTCACGGGAGGCGAGCCCCGAGGCGAACTGGCACCGGTCCACCGCCGAGTTGCTCGCCCAGGCCGGGGTGCGAGGGCTGAGCCCCAGCCAGTTCGTCGCCGTGAGCGTGGTCGTCGGCGTGGTCGTCGGCTTCATCATCTTCGCCTTCACGTCGACCGTCTCGCTCGCCGCGGCGTTCTTCGTGTTCGCCGCGTTCCTGCCGCGCACGCTGGTGGTTCGCCGCCGCCGATCCCGGATGCACGACCTTCGGGCGATGTGGCCGGACGTCGTCGACAACCTCGCCAGCGCCGTGCGCGCCGGGATGTCGCTGCCGGAGGGACTCGCCGCGGTCGGTCAGCGCGGGCCGGCGCCGCTGCGCGGGGCGTTCACCCGGTTTGGCGAGGAGTACCGGGCGACCGGCTCGTTCAGCACCTGCCTGGACCGGCTCTCCGACGAGCTCGCCGATCCGGTGGCCGACCGGATCATCGAGTCGCTGCGGCTGGCCAGGGAGGTCGGCGGTACGGATCTCGGCCGGCTGCTGCGCACGCTGTCCACCTTCCTGCGCGAGGACGCCCGCACCCGCGCCGAGCTGGAGACGCGGCAGGGCTGGACGGTCAACGCGGCTCGGCTCGCCCTCGCGGCGCCCTGGGTGGTGCTGCTGCTGCTCGCCACCCGTGGCCAGAACGTGTCCGCCTACGACAGCCCGACGGGGGTCGGGGTGCTCGTCGGCGGCGGGGTCGTCTCGCTGCTCGCCTACCTGCTCATGAAACGGATCGGCCGGCTGCCGGAGGAGGGACGGGTGCTGCGACCGTGACCGAGGCGACCGTGCTCCAGACAGTCATGACCCAGACAGTCATGACCCAGGCAAACATGATCCAGAAAGCCGGGAACGAGGGGACGGGTCAGCGATGAGCCTCGCCGCCACCGGAGCGTTGTTGGGACTGTTCACCGGCGCCGGCCTGGTGATCATTGCTGTGCGCTCGCCGCGGGCGCGCCGGATCCGCTATGCCGATCGGGTCGAGCCCTACCTGCGCGACACCCCGGCGCCGTCCCGGCTGCTCGACGAGCGGACCGCCCGCGAGCTTCGCCGGGCCGGGCGCGCGGCACCCACTCCACTCGCCGCGGTCGAGGCGCTGGCCCGGCCGTTCCTCACGGACGCGGCCCGCCGGCTCGACCGGTTCCTCGGCGGCAGGGCGGGCCTCGCGCGCCGGCTGACCCAGGCCGGTGGCCGCACGTCCGTTGAGGAGTTCCGCGCCCAGCAGGTGATCTGGGCGGTGGTCGGCGGCCTCGTCGGGGCGCTGCTGCTGGTTCTGCGCGCGACCGCCGGGATCGGGCCGCCACCCGCCGTCGGCGTCGCGCTGATCGTCGCCGGGGTCGCGGGCGGTGTGGTCGCCAGGGAGTGGTACCTCACCCGGGCCATCCGGGAGCGTGAGGACCAGATGCTCACGGAGTTCCCGACGGTCGCCGAGCTGCTCGCGCTCGCGGTCACCGCCGGGGAGTCGCCGGTCGGCGCGCTCGAGCGGGTCGCCCGGCTGACCCGCGGCGAGCTCGGCCATGAGCTGCGGCTCGCGCTCGCCGACGCCCGCGCCGGCGCCACCCTGGTGCAGGCGCTGGAAGGAATCGCCAACCGGACCACGCTGACGTCGCTCGCGCGGTTCGTCGACGGAATGGCCGTCGCGATCGAGCGCGGCACCCCGCTGGCGGACGTGCTGCGCGCGCAGGCGGTCGACGTCCGGGAGGCCGGCCGGCGCCAGCTGCTGGAGGCCGGCGGGCGCAAGGAGATCGCGATGATGATTCCCGTCGTCTTCCTGGTGCTGCCGACGACGGTGATCTTCGCTTTCTATCCGGCGCTCGTGAGCTTCACGTTCTTCGCGCAATGACGCGCTGGTATCCGGCCGAGGTGCCTTCCTCGCGGCGATCAGGGCACAGCCTGGCGCCGTCGGAGGTCCGGTCATGGCATCGGGTGTGGTGACACCCGTGAGTCTCGCGCGATGAGGCGCGTGGGTCGCCGCCAGTGCGCGGCGGCGGCCGGGTCGCGGAGCGTCTGAGGGGTCGCTCCGTGAGTGGGGGGTCAGCGGTTAGAGGGGGTCGAGGGGGCCAGGGGTTCTGCTGCGAATAGGCAGGCCCGCGGCCGCGCGAGGCTTCGCCATCGTCGCGTGTCGCCGGTCAGCCGGACTGGGAGGACGAGATGGCACGGATGGCGACGACGTTGGTCGTCGGCTACTTCGCTTGGTGGGAACGGCGGCACCCGGCCGCGGCCCACCGTGGCGGGGATCGCGGCGACGTGCCGGGCTGGGTGATGGTGACGGTGATGACCGCCGCTTTGGTGGTCGCGATCGCCACCATCGCCACTCCGGCACTGCAGGACATGTTCACCGCCGCGATCAGCAAGGTCACCGGCATCGGTGGCGACGGCGGAGGCGGCGGTGCGGGCGGCTGAGTCCCCGCGCCGGCGCCGGCTGGCCGCCGTGGTCCGGGCTCCCGCCCGGGTCCGCGACGGCCAGCCGGCGGGGGCCGATGGAGATCACGAGGCGCGACAGCCCCGAACTCCGGGCCGGTCGGCCCGACACCCGGCCCACGGCCGACACCCGGCCCACGGCCGGTACCGGGCCGACGCGGGCTCGGCTGGACCGTGTCGGGTCGGCGTGCGCCGAGCCGGTGCGTGTCGGGCCGGTGCGTGTCAGGTCGGCGTGCATCGGGTCGGCGTGCGCCAGGCTGGTCCGCGCCGGGCCGACGCCGGGTCGGCGATCGTGGAATTCGTGCTGGTCAGCACCCTGCTGCTGTTCCTCTTCCTGGGGATCATCCAGGTCGGCCTGGTGCTGCACGTCCGCAACACCCTCGCCGCGAACGCCGCGGAGGGCGCGCGGCACGGCGCGAACCTCGGCGTCGACCCGGCCGACGGTGGCCCCTACGCGCAGCGACTGATCGCCGAGTCCATCCCAGGCCGGTCCGACACGGCCTGCACGGGCGCCCAGATCGACGGTCCGGGCGACGTGCCGCTGGTCCAGGTGACCTGCGAGGTCCGCGTTCCCCTCAGCCTGCTCCCGTTCGGGGGCGGCGTGACCGTGCACGTCACCGGCCACGCGGTGAAGGAGACCCCATGACGACGACGCCGGATCCGCAGAGGCCGGCCGCTCTCCCGCGGACACCATCCCCGTCGTCCCCGTCGTCATCCCCGTCGTCGTCGCATGCGCCGCCTGGTGCCGCTTCAGCCAAGGTCGGYCCGGCCACGCCGCCGCGCCGTGAACTTGATCAGCGGATCTGTACCCGGATCCGAACCAGCGAGGGCTCGGAGTTCGGATCCGGATACAGTCCTGGCGATCTTCGAGGCGCGGGCTGGGTGAACGTCGCCGTGGACGGCACGGGGGCGTCGGCGCGGGCTTTGTCGCCGGTGGTAGCGCCTGTGGCGACGGCGCGCCCTGTCGAGGCGCGGAAGCCCGGCGCAGAGAGATTCCGCCGGTGGCGGGCGGATTTGGCTCTCCGCACGCGTCCGCGTCCGGTTGGCCTGGCGGGTCGTGGTGCCCGGGATGGGCGCGACGAGCGGGCACGGCGGCCGGACGCCGGTTCGGCGATGATCGAGTTCGTCGGGCTCTCGGTGGTGCTGCTGATCCCGTTCGTCTACTTCTTCCTCGCGCTGTTCTCCGTGCAGCGTTCGGCGTTCGCGGTCACGCAGGCGGCGAGGGAGGCGGGCCGGGCCTACTCGACGGCCGCCAACGAGGAAGAGGGCCTGACCCGCGCACGGCTCGCCGCCCAGCTCGCCTTTCAGGACCAGGGAATCGACACCGCTCCCGAGCTTCGGTTCGCGCCTCAGGGCGCCAACTGCGGGGCGTCCGACCCCGGCGACGGTGCCGAGACCCTGCAACCGGGCGCAGTCTTCGTCGTCTGCGTCCGCACCGTCGCCCCACTCCCCGGAGTCAGCGTCCTCGGCTCCGGCCTCGCCGACGTCACGCTCAACGGAGCGTTCACCGTCGTCATCGACCAGTACCGCGCGGACCGGTCCGGCACCGACACCGAGCCCTAGCGGGAGAACGGCGCGACCTCTGGTCGGCCGGTGCCAAAAACCTCACCAGATCATGGTCTGGTTCATGATCTGGTGGGATTTTCGGAGTCGGAACTCCGAAAATCCCACCAGATCACCGTGGGCCTCGCGCGTTGCCGGTCGTCGGCGACTTTTCATCGCTCCCGTGCGGCTGGTCCAGCCCGGCCCGGACCCCGATGGGGTTGTACCGGTTCCATATGTGCCCGTTATCGGGCGGTATGGGTCGGACCCCTCTCGGCGCCAGCCCCGGGTACAGAATGGCCCCGACCGATGCCGGGGCCGTTCTGCCATGTGCGCTTAGCGGTCATGCGCGCTTAGCTGCCATGTCCGCTTTAGCTGCTATGTCCGCTCAGCTGGTCTCGCAGGCCACGCCGTCGTCATCCCGGTCCAGAGCGCTCCGGTATCCCGGATCGCCTCGATGTAGGGGTGCGGCGCCGGCGGCACGAGCCTCGGAGCAGTTCGCGTAGTACACGCTGGCGGGTTGCGCGGGGGCCTGCTGAGGTGGCGGGGCCTGCTGCTGGGGCGGCGGGGCCTGCTGCTGGGGCGGGGCAGCGGCCTGTGCCGGTTCGGTACGTGCTGGTTGCGTGGCCGCGGGTACTGCCGGCTGGGTCGTCCTTTGCGCCGGCGCGGCGGCTGATGTCGTTGCCGGTGCCAGGAGCCCCGCCGCTGGTGTGGTCGCAGCCACCTGCGTGGCAACCGGTGCTGGTGTTGACGGCGTCGGCTCGGCAGTAGAGAACGTCGCCGTCGGGGTTGCCGTCTGAATGTCCGCGGCTGTGGCCTTCTTGTCCGACTTCGGCAGTACGAGACCGAGGATCAGGAAGAACAGAAACAGTCCGCCCATGATGGCTGCTGTGATCTTTGCGATTCGCCGCCAGTTTCGCTGTGGCTGCGGCTGTGGCGGATACGGTCCCCCGTAGGTCATCTCCAACCCCCCTGTTGGTGAGGCAGGCAGCGTATGGGGGGCCGCAGGGCGAGCCGACGGGAGGTCGTGACTCGTCATTTACAACCGTTCTGGCGCGCTGGTCCGTAGGTTCGCGGTTGTTCCGTGTGTTCATCGATTGATCTGTCTTGCTTGGTTTGGCTGGAGCGGGTCGTCGAGCATGGGGACGTGCGCGAAGTACCAGATTCTGGGCAAACTGCAGATCGCCGGCCCGGTCGATGACCATCGGCACTCATTTAGGCTCTTTGTGCCCTTTATTCGCCATCGTGCCGCGACGACGACGCGGAAGGCGAGCCGATCTCCGCCAGCAGCCGGATTGCGGGCTGAGATCAAGGGAGGTGCCGCTGGTCTGCGGCGGACCGCTCAAGCGGTGAACCGTCAGCGCGCGGTCGTCATCGACCGGCGCCGAGCGGACCGGTCTGATATCCAGCCCAGGCTGGGCTTTCGCCACTCAGCGGATCGCGCCGGATCACCACGCGATGGGGAGCTGTTCGGGGTAGCGCCAGATGGAACCTGTATGCCAGGGGATCTCGTCGGGGGGCACCGCCAGGCGCAGGTCCGGGAAGCGGGCGAGCAGGGTTTCGAAGGCGATACGCAGCTCCATCCGGGCGAGGCCGGCGCCGACGCAGTAGTGGATGCCGTGGCCGAAGGTCATGTGCGGCCCGTGCCGACGTTCGAGGTCCAGCTCGTCCGGGTTCGGGAACATCCGGGGGTCGCGGTTGGCGGCAAGGTAGGAGACGTGGACGGCGTCGCCCGCGTGGATGGTCACGCCGCCGAGCTCTACGTCCTCGGTGGCGACCCGGGCGATGCCAACGCCCTGACGGAACGGGATGAACCGCAGCAGCTCTTCCAGCGCCGGCTCCAGGAGATCGGGGCGTGACCTCAGCAGCGCCAGCTGCTCGGGGTGGGTGAGCAGCGTGTAGAGGATGTTGCCGAGCTGGTATGTGCTCGTGTCATGGCCAGCGATCGTGAGGGTCATCGCCAGCATCGCCAGCTCGGTGAGGCCTAGGGGCTCGCCGCCGCCACCATCGCGAGCAATGGCGAGCGCGCTGACCAGGTCGTCGCCCGGCCGCTCGCGGCGGCCGGCGGCGAGATCGACGAAGTACGCGCGCAGGCTGGCCTTCGCGTCCCGCGTCGACTGAGCCCCCCGGTCGGTGGACATGAGCGCGACCACCAGCCGCCGGATCCGTGGCCGGTCGGCTTCGGGAATGGCGAAGACCTCGCAGGTGGCGGCGAGCGGCAGCCTGGTCGCGAACAGCCGGGTGAAGTCGGCGGGAGTCCCATGGGCGGCCAGGCCGTCAGCGAGCCGGTCCACGATCGCGTGGATTCTCGGGGCCATGCGTTCGAGCTGGGTCGCGGTGAACGCCTGGGCGGCCAGCCGGCGCAACCGCGTGTGCGCCGGCGGGTCCATCAGGTTGATCGCGTCGGTCTGAGCGATGGGCTCGGGCGTCATCCTGGGAAGGTCGCGGCCGATTCCGGCGGCGCGGCTGAACCGCTGGTCGCTCACGACGGTACGCACGTCGTCGTACCGCGTCACCAGCCAGGCCCAGCCCTGGCCGTGGGGCATGGTGATGCGCGCGATGGGCGCCTCCTCACGCAGCCGCCGCAACAACGGGTCGAACTCCAGCGCGGTCGCATGGTCGAACGGGCAGTGCACGATCCGCCGCTCTGTTTCCTGCCTGACTGTTCCTTGCCTGGCTCCCGTCGCTCTCCTGGTCTCGATCGTCATGACATCCCGCTCTCCGCGGTCGCGATTCGGGGCGACTGGGACGGCTGGGGGGAAGGCTGACCCGTGGGGACCGCCCAGGTGCCGACGCAGCTTTCGGCCGTGATGCCAGGACCGAAACCGGCGATCACCCCGGCGGCGCCGTGTTCGAGCGTGTTTTCCTCGAACATGCGGCGGAGAGCGTCGAATACTACGGCGCTCGCGATGTTGCCGTAGTCGGTGAGGGTCGCCCGACTGTAGCGAAAGGACTCCGTGTCCACTCCCAGGATGTCGCTCAGATCGTCCAGAATGCGGGGACCGCCGGCGTGGATGATGTAGAAGTCGAGAGCGGCGGCATCCCAGCCGTGGCTGTCCGCGAGTGTGCGCAGCGCCGGCGCGAGCATCGCCATCGTCGTCGGGACTCGTTTGTCCAGCCGGAAATGGAAACCGGTTGCCTTGACCGCGTAGGAGATCCAGTGCTCCGTATCCGGCACGAGGTAGGAGCCGTTGCGTTCGAGCCGCACGCCGTACCCGCCGCGTCCACGAACGACGGCGGCGGCCACCGCGTCGCCGAACAGCCCATTGGACAGGAGCGAGCCCACGTCGCTGTCGGACGGCTGGTAGAGCAGTGAACAGAACTCGCAGGCGACGATGAGCACGTTCGTCCCTKGGTAGGCATTGCAGAAGTCGGCCRCCCGGTTGATCGCGGCGCCGCCCGCAGCGCAGCCGAGCTGGGCGATCGGAATCTGCCTGGTGTCGTTCCGGAATCCCAGATTATTGATCATCCATGCCGTCATCGACGGCATGAGGAAACCGGTGCAGGAGACGAAGATGATGGCGTCGATGTCCTGGGCGCCCAGGTCCCCGGCCGCGGCGAGCGCGGCGAGCGTGACTTCCGGTACTCGCCGCCTGGCTTCCTCCTCGTAGACGAGGTTGCGTACCTCGACTCCGGGATGGCGCAGTGTCTGGTCCAGCGGGCGCACCAGGTGGCGCTTATGCACGCCGGTGTTCTCAATGAGCTGGAGAACGAGATCTAGTTTCGGATGGTCTGCATGCAGCTGACGCGCCAGGTCCAGCGTCTCGCCCATCGTGATGGTATGTTCCGGCACCATTACGGCCGGACGGCAGAGAATCGGCATACGACGGGCGCCTCCTCCGGCTATCCCGGTCGTCCCCGGGGGCGAACGTCCCGGGACTAACGACCCGGAACCCCGCGGCGAGGTCGGCTTGCTCGGCGACCGGGCCAGCTAATAGCCAATACAGCCTGCCCCAGCCTGGACTCCCAAAACGGCGGCCACCTGACCGGCATGCGAACACGCGTCGTCACGCAACATCGAACGTGCGCCCGGCATTGAGAAGAGATAATTCGCGTGAGCGCGTCCGGTTGAAGGTTTGGCGGCGGTGAATGGCGCATTTTTGCGATGGCCGATCCGTCCTGACGGTGGCCGATCTGTGCTGGCTGTGACCGGACCGTCCTTTCGGTGATCGCCGCGATGGGCGACCATGCAGGTTCCGGCGTGCCTGCGATGTGACGGGTCGGTGCTGCTGATGCCATGTTTCATGATCTGGTGGGATTTTGGGAGCTGGGGCTCCGAGGATCCCGCCAGATCATGAACGGTTCGCGGGTTTGGGTCCTCGCGCGTTTCGGGGCCCTTGCGTGGCGGGGTCATCGCGGGCGAGGCAGAGTGTGTTCGAGGCCCTTGCGTGTGCGGGGCCCTTACGTGTTCGAGGTCAGGGTGCCCGGTGCGGCGCGGGCATCTGGCCGGGCGGCCTCGAGCCAGCGTGGCGGGAACCTGCGCGGCGGGAACCTGCGCGGCGGGAACCTGCGCGATGGGACATCGCCCGGCGGGACCCGCCGGGGCCTCGGGCGGCCCCTACGGCTTGCGGAACGGGGACCTGACGGCGCGCCCTAGGGCGGGGAGCTGGGCGGCGACGCCCTTGGCGGCGGTGGCCGCGCGCGCGGCCACCGACGGCCCCGGAGCCTCCACGGCCGTCAGGCCGAGCTCGATGTAGGCGGCGGCCGCGATGTCAGCGAGAGCGTGGCGTTCGCCGAGGGTGGCACCGACGACGCCGACCGCGGGGAGGTTGCCGAGCGCGCGATGCCATAGGCGTCCCTCGGCGCGCTGGCCGGAGAGACTGTGGATCGTCCACAGCTCGCGAGCCGCGCGGTAGACGGCCACTGGGATCTGCCGCGCGACCAGTCGCCAGGTCGCCGACTCCTCGTCCGCGTCCCGGGGGTCCACGGTCCCGCCCGCGACCGCGCTCGTACCTGTGGTCGCGCTCGTGCCCGCGTCCGCGCTCGTGCCTGTAGCCGCCTCGGGACTCGGAGCGGCCTCGGTGGCGTCGAGGGCGCCGCCGGCGGCTGGGCCGCCACCGCCCGCGCCGCCGCCGTCAGACCGGGCGTCGTCGTCAGTGACGTCAGCGACCTCAGCGGTGGCCGCGTCGTCGGTGGCGGTGGCGGTGGCCGCGTCGTCGGTGGCGACAGTGCTGTGGGCCGGGTCGGGCACCGGCGGTGTCCAACCGGCGGGCAGGTCCTCGCGCAGCATCAGGGCGGCGACGAGCCGGACCTGCTCACCCTCGTCCGTCACGCCGCACAGCTGCGCGAGCGACAGAACCAGCAGCCCCTGCACGGTGCCGGCGAGCACCTCGCGGATCGGCTGCGTGAACCGGCCGCCGACCCCGGGCAACGCGGCCAGCGGAACGAGTTCGTTGCGCCAGTGCCGCACGATCCGGTCAGCCTGGGCTCGCCGGCCGCCGTCTTCCCCGTCGTCGGCGGTGGTCACGCTGACGGCCGTCGCCGCCACCGGGCGGGCCACCCGTACGAAGCGCAGTAGCGTGTCGGCCTCGCGCCTGCGCACGGTGTCTCCCATCCCGGCCGCGAGGCGGCCTTGGCCGTCTGGCCGATGGCGGCACCGCCGGGCCGGCCGCCCGTGCGCTTGCCTGCCTGTGTCCGATTCCTGGCGAGTCCTGAACCTACGTCCAGAGAACCACATCGCTGTTGGCGTCCAAAGAACGGGAACCGGCGACATTGTCGGTTGGGCAAGTAGCTGACCTCGTGGGAGGTCGACCCGCGCGGAGTGCTCGCCGCCAGAGGTGTCAGGCCGCGCCGCTGACGGGCCGCGCCGCTGACGGGCCGCGCCGCCGTCTGGCCGCGCCGCTGCACGGCCACGCCGCCCGACCGGTCGGAAGCACCGGTAACCAGCGCTGACCGGTAGCGAGGTCGTTGGCCGTGAGGAGGTGTGGCGCGGATTCGATGATGGATGTGGCGTGTTGGTTGGGCGGGTTGTCCCTGACTGGGCGCCGTACGTGACAATGGACGGGTGACAGGGGTTCGCGCCGTTGTGTCCACGTGKATGCGAGTTCGCCCATCGGTGCGCCGTTCGGGTGGGCGGGCCGATGCCGGGTCGATCATGATGCTGACGCTGGGTTACGTGATGATCGCGGCGATGCTGGCCATCGTGGTAACCGACGTCTCCGCGGTGTACCTGGCCCGCCGTTCGGTCGCGTCGGCGGCCGATGGGGCGGCCTTGGCCGCGGCGCAGCGGATCGACGAGAACGCCGTCTACACGACCACTGGGCAGCTCGACCGGTTGCCGCTGTCGGACGTGCTGACGACGGTCGCCGACTACCAGGACCGCGCCGACCCCAGCGGGGCGACCGTACTGACCGGGTCGCTCCTCGACGAGGACACCGTCGAGGTCCAGGGCAGCCGGGTCGTCGACCTGCCTCTCGTCGGCTTCCTCGGCATCGGCCCGGTCACGGTCCACGCGGCGGCGGATGCCCAGACCATCGTGCGCCAGCAGCAAGTGGAGCCCTGACAGTCCTGACAGCCCTGGTAGCCCCGCCGGGCGGGAGGGAAGTCCTCAGACCCAGGCCGCGGTCGCGGCGACCAGGTCGTCCAGGGCGTGGCCGGTGTGCGTCTCGGCGAGGTTCGAGACGTCGCGGACCAGGCGGGCGACCCATTCGGCGGGCCGGTCCGCGGCCAGCGCCACGGCCGCCGCCGCGTGCTCGGCCGCCTCGAAGTGGTCCGGCCGGTCACCGCTGACCGCCGCCCGTGCCTGCGCCATCAGGACGGACACGATCATACCGGTCTGGCCGCTGTCCTTGATCAGCGCGTACGCCTTCTCCAGGTACGGTCGGGCCTCCTCGGCCGCGCCCACCGTGGTGAGCGCCTCGGCCGAGGCGAGTGCCAGGTCGGCGGGGGAGTAGGTCTCCAGCGCGAAGCCCGGCCGGCCGTAGGCGTTGTCGTCGAGCAGCTCCATCGTGCGCCAGGCACGGGCGACCGCGTCGCGGACGCCGGCCAGGTCGCCCGCCGCGGCGTAGGCGCCGGCGACGACCTTGCCGGCGATCATCGCGCGGGCGGGGCTGTGCCCGGCGATCCGGGCGGCGGCGCCGGCGATCTGCAGGGAGACCGCTGGGCTGTGCTGGCGCACCAGCCGGGCCCGCAGCGCGAGCGCCCGCGCCGCGAGCGGGCCGTCGCCGGCCGCCCGGGCGAGGCTCGCGGCCCGGTCGGAACGGGCGGCGGCGTCGGAATGCAGACCTCGGTCATAGTCGGTGCCCGCGGAGACCACCGTGACGGCGGCGTGCAGCCGCATCCAGTCGAGAGCGTCCCGCCCGCGCAGCCGGCGCTGGCGCGGAATGGTGCGGGTGGTGTTCTCCAGCGGGCGCATCGAGGACGCGGTGCTGGTCAGGTCGGACGTCTCGTAGCCGTCGATCGCCTGGATGAGGGCGGCGGAACAGGCCTGGTGCAGATCGGTCGTGCTGCGCAACGGTTCAAGGTTGGGCTGGTGGTCGAAGCTCACCGCGACCACCGCCGAGGCCCTGAACGCGCGTAGCAGGAGACGTCTGTCGAGGACGTACGGCACGGCGACGACCTCCGTGATCCGCTTCCGGCCGGTACTGGCTGTGGGCCGGTGGCCGTGCGCGGCTCCGCCATGGTCACCGCGGGGGTTCCCGCCGACTGGGCGCCAGCAGATCGCCGGGGGGGCGCTTCGGCGGCGTCGGGACCGCTGCCCACGGGGGACGAGCGAAGGAGGAGATGAGCCCCGGCCGTCGCCGCGGGAGCCCGTAGAGCCGGCAGACCGCGATGTGATCGCATCTCGAAGTACCTCACGGCGTAGCGGGGACCTTTGATTCAAGATAGCGTTCGATCCAAGGGTCGAGCCGGCTCCCGGTTCGACAGCGGTGTGGCCTGCGTCTCGACTGAAGAAGCGATGTGGGCGATCGCCCAATTGCATTACGGGACACGCCGACAATGTTTCCGGGAAGTATCTTCGTGCAATTGCATGTTACCGGGCTGGGTCGGGCTGGCGGGCACGTTCGCCGGCCGCGGTCGCCGCTGCCTCGTCGGCTCGCGGCCGCCGTTATGGCGGTCCACGGTCGCGGCTCGCGCGCGGGTGGAGACCGGGCGGCGGCGGTCGGCGGGCACGGCCGGGCCGGCGGCGAGCGGCGCGCGATCACTGCCGGCGTCGGGGAGGCATGGCCGCCGGTAAGGTTGAGGGCATGGCCGCCGACTTCGCTGAGGAGCTCAAGAACCTCGACGCGACTCTGACCGGTATCGAGACCGTGTTGGACGTCGAGGGGCTGCGTAGGCGCGCCGAGGGCCTGGAGCAGGAAGCCGCTGACCCGGACCTGTGGAGCGACCAGGACCGGGCGCAGGCCGTCACCCGCAAGCTGTCGTCGGTGCGTGGCGACATCGGCCGCGTCGAGGGGCTGCGCCGCCRGCTGGACGACCTCATCGCCGCCTTCGACCTCGACGACGAGGACCTGATGGCGGAGGCCGCCGACCAGCTGCCCGCGATGTCCAGGGACATCTCGGCGCTGGAGGTCCGCACCCTGCTGTCTGGCGAGTTCGACGAGCGGGACGCGATCGTCCAGCTGTCCGCCGGCGCGGGCGGGGTCGACGCCGCCGACTGGACGGCGATGCTGCTGCGGATGTACACGCGCTGGGCCGAGCGGCACGGCTACACCACCGAGGTGTACGACTCGTCCGAGGCCGAGGAGGCCGGGCTCAAGTCGGCCACCTTCCTGATCAAGGCGCCATACGCGTACGGAACGCTGCGCAGCGAGCACGGGGTGCACCGGCTGGTTCGCATCAGCCCGTTCGACAACCAGAACCGCCGGCAGACGTCCTTCGCCGGGGTGGAGATCACCCCGGTCGTCGAGCAGTCCGACCACGTCGACATCGACGACAAGGACCTTCGGATCGATATTTTCCGGTCATCCGGCCCTGGTGGGCAGGGCGTCAATACGACCGACTCGGCCGTGCGTATCACCCACCTGCCGACCAATATCGTCGTCACCTGCCAGAACGAGCGCAGCCAGTTGCAGAACAAGGCGGCCGCGATGGTCGTTCTGCAGGCAAAGCTGCTGGAACGACGACGGGCCGAGGAAGCAGCCGAAAAGCAGCGGCTGACCGGCGGCCCGCAGGACGTCTCGTTCGGGTCGCAGATCCGTAACTATGTTCTGCACCCATATCAGATGGTCAAGGACCTGCGGACCGACGTGGAGACGTCCAACACCGGCGCGGTGCTGGACGGCGAGATAGACGAGTTCATCGACGCCGAGGTGCGCTGGCGGCGCTCGGCCGAGTCGGGCGCCAACTAGCGAACGCCGCCGACTCACGATGCGCACCCGGCCGCCCGGTTCACCAGGACGACGTCGTCCGCCCGCCGGGCGTCCGCACGGTTCGTGGTCGTGGTCCTGGTCGGCGGCGCGGCTCGCACCGGGACGGCGGTCGGCCGAACTGCGGGCCGAGCGGGCGCGGCTGCTGGAGCTGCTGGCCGAGCTCGGCGAACCGGTGGACCCTCCCGACCCGGCGGATCCAGCGCCGGGGCCCGATCTCACGGACCCCCCGAACCTCACGGAACTGGGCGGTCTGGCGGAGTTCTCGGACCTGGCCGACCTGCTGGAGCTGGCCGACACCGCCGAGCCGGGAGGGACCCCGCCTCCGCCGGCGGACTGACCTGGTCCTGACGCGGGCGTGGAGGCTGACAATGGCCGCGCCGGCGGCCGGATGGCGGAAAGGTGACCTGACGGTGGAGTCGAGTGTGGGAACGGCGGGCGCGGGCGTCGGCTGGGTGGCGCTGGTCGGGGGCGGGCCAGGCGCCGCCGATCTGATCACCGTTCGCGGCCTGAACCTCCTGCGCCGGGCGGACGTCGTCGTCGTCGATCGGCTGGCGCCCCGCCAGCTGCTCGCCGACCTCGGTCCCGAGGTGGAGATCGTCGACGCGGGCAAGGGGCCGCATGGTCACAACCTCAGCCAGGACGAGATCAATGTGCTGCTCGTCGAGCGGGCGCTGCGCGGCCGGCGCGTCGTCCGGCTCAAGGGTGGGGATCCGTTCCTGTTCGGCCGTGGGGGCGAGGAGGCGCTCGCCTGCGCCGCCGCCGGGGTGCCCTGCGAGGTGGTGCCTGGGGTGACCAGCGCGGTCGCGGTGCCGGCGCTTGCCGGCATACCGGTCACGCATCGCGGCGTCACCCAGGACCTCGCCATCGTCTCGGGGCATGTCGACCCCTCTCACCCCGGATCGACATCCAACTGGGATGCCCTTGCCTCCGGGCCTGGAACGGTGGTCGTCCTCATGGGCGTCGCGGCGCTGGCGGAGATCAGCCGCGAGCTGGTCAAGCGGGGTCGACCCGCGGCGACCCCCGTCGCCGTCATCCACGCCGGCACGACCACCCGCCAGCAGGTCGTGACCGGCACCCTCGGCGACATCGCGGCCGCGGTCACCACCGCCGGCCTGGGCTCTCCGGCCATCATCGTCATCGGCGAGGTCGTCACCCTGAGCGCGGAGATCGGCTCCTACCGGATCCCGGACTAAGCCAGCAGGTGGCCGGTGGCCGCCTGACGCCGGCTCCGCCGCCTGACGCCGGCTCCGCCGCCTGACGCCGGCTCCGCCGCCTGACGCCGGCTCCGCCGCCTGACGCCGGCTCCGCCGCCTGACGCCGGCTCCGCCGCCTGACGCCGGCTCCGCCGCCTGACGCCGGCTCCGCCGCCAGACGAACAGAGCCAACGACCGCCGGCGCAGCGAGGTGACACCGCTGGCGGCCGGATGACGCGGCTAGCGCAGCGAGATGATGCGGTCGTCGTCCTGGGCTGGCTGACCGCGGCCGTCGGTGTTGCTGGTGGCGACCCAGAGGGTGCCGTCGGGGGCGGTGACGATCGTGCGCAGGCGGCCGTAGACGTCGGCGCGCACCGCCCTGGGCGTGCCTGCCGTCGGCGCGCCCGTCGTCGGGGCGGTCGGCGAGGCGGTGCCCTGGGCGAGGCCCGGGCGCAGGTCGATCGTCCAGATCCGCTCGCCCTTCAGCGCGGCGGCGTAGAGGACGTCGCCCGCGATCGCCGCGCCGCTCGGTGAGGCGTCGTCGGTCGGCCAGGTGGCCACTGGGCTGGTGAAACGCCCGCCGTCGGTGTCGCCGACGCCCTCGACGACCGGCCAGCCGTAGTTCGCGCCCGGCCGGATCAGGTTGACCTCGTCCCAGGTGTCCTGGCCGAACTCGGTGGCCCACAGCCGGCCGGCGCTGTCCCAGGCCAGCCCCTGCACGTTGCGGTGGCCGAGGCTGTAGACCAGCGACCCCGGGAACGGGTTGTCCGGTGGGACCGAGCCGTCCGGGCGCATCCGGAGGATCTTGCCGTTGAGGCTCGCCAGGTTCTGCGCCCGGGTGCGGTCCGTGGCGTCCCCGACGCCGGCGTAGAGCATCCCGTCCGGGCCGAAGGCGATCCGGCCGCCGTCGTGGAACTGCGCGGAGGCGAGACCGGTGAGGATGGTCGTGACCTGGCCGATCTTGGGCGTCGCGCCCGCGCCCGCGCCGTCGCCGGTGCCGTCGAGCGTGAACCGGACGATCCGGTTGTCGGTGCGCGTCGTGAAGTAGGCGTAGACGAGGTGGTCGGACGGGTAGGTCGGCGAGACCGCCAGCCCCAGCAGGCCGCTCTCGCCGACGTGGTACACGCCGGGCAGCGCGCCGATCTCCACCGGGGTGCCGTAGCCGCCCTTGCCTCCGCCGTCGTCGGCCGGCATGAGCAGGATCTTGCCGCTGTCACGCTCGCCGATGAGCGCGTCGCCGTCCGGCAGGAACGCCAGCCCCCAGGGCGAGCGCAGCCCGGTCGCTATCACCCGGTCGGCCCGCGGGTCGTCGCCCGGCGCGGCGGACGCGGGCACGCCGCCCGGCGCGAGCGGTGTCGCGGTAGTCGGCCCGCCGGGCGTCCCGGGGCCGGTGTCGTCGGGCGTGCCGCCGGAGCATGCGCTCAGGACGGCGGCCAGGATTATCGCCACGACCCCCGCCATGATGATCAGCGGTGTCCGCGGCCGGCCTGCTGTCCTCAGGAAACGCCGGTCCAGACCAGATGCCATGGTTCCAGGATCCGCCACGGTCAGCTGGTCCGGGAATGACCCGACCTATCCGAATTCCGACGGGCGAAATCCCAACCCCGTGCCCGTATTCGTGCCCGCCTTGCTGGATCTGGTGCCTACTGGACCTGATGCGCGGCGAGCAGCGCCAGCGCGGTCAGGACGAGGAGCAGCAGGGCGACCAGCTGCGGGGAAACCGTGAACCCACCGGACTGGTGGTGGAGCTCGGCGCGGGCGGCCCGGCAGGTCGGGCAACGGCCTTCGGCCACTGGGCTCGCGCACCGCGCGCAGACCAGGTCGTCACAGCACATAGCCGCCGTCCCTTCTACCGTCCGCCGGGGCGGGCGCCGCCCCACGATGCGTTCTTCCCGGATCCGCCGGTGGGTTACCAGGCCGCGAGGGCCTCTTGCCCACCAAGTTCCCCGTCGTGATTCTTTGAGGTCATGATCCTTAAGAACCCATGATCCTAAGACCACACTGTCGGACGCTGTCTGTTCACCGTACGCCCGCTTACCGGTCACGACCATCTAGTCACCTACAGTGGTGAGAGCAGTTCGGACGGTGATGGATTGGGATGGTCGGGGCGGCGGCGGTTCAGGCGCCGCCGCACCGGCCGCCCGGAAGGGGCCCGGGATGATCCGGCTCGACGCGGTGACGATGACMTACCCGGCGGGCACCCGGCCGGCGCTGCGTGACCTCACCCTGCGCATCGACGAGGGGGAGTTCGTCTACCTCGTCGGCCCGTCCGGCTCGGGCAAGTCGACCCTCCTGCGGCTGTTGCTGCGCGAGGAACGAGCTACCAGCGGGCTGGTGACCCTCGACGGGATGGATCTCGCCGCGATCCCCGACCGGAGGGTGCCGCTGCTGCGCCGCGCCGTCGGCTGCGTGTTCCAGGACTTCCGGCTCCTGCCCGACCGCACCGTCGCCGGCAACGTCGCCTTCGCCCTCGACGTCGTCGGCCGGCCGCGGCACGTCGTTCGCGCGGTCGTGCCCGAGGTGCTCGGTCTCGTCGGCCTCGCCGGCAAGGAGAACCGCTACCCCGACGAGCTGTCCGGCGGCGAGCAGCAGCGGGTCGCGATCGCGCGGGCGTTCGTGGGCCGGCCGCGGGTCCTGCTCGCCGACGAGCCGACCGGCAACCTCGACCCGGCCACCAGCGAGGGAATCATGCGACTGTTGGACGCCGTCAACCGGACCGGGACGACGGTGGTGATGGCGACGCACAACGCCGGGCTGGTCGACGCGCGCCGCCGCCGGGTGATCGAGCTCGCGGACGGCGCCTGCGTCCGCGACGAGCACGGCGGCGCGTACGAGGCGGACGAGACGGGCACCGCCGCCGCGACACCGGGCCAGGGCACGACCGGCATGACGGCCGCCGCGGGCACTCCCGCGGGCGCGGGCGGCGGGGTGGACTAGGTGCGGATCGGGCCACTGCTCGCGATTCTCGGCGCCGGCCTGCGGCGCAACCTGGCAGTGACGTCGGCCGTGGTCATCACCGCGGCTGTGTGTCTGGGCATGCTGGGCGCGGGACTGCTGCTGCGCGCCGAGGTCCACACGATCGACGGCTACCTGGTCGACCAGCTGGAGGTCGTCATCGACCTCACCGACGACGTCACCCCGGCCCAGCGGACCGCGCTGACCGACGACCTGAAGGCCGACCCCGCCGTGCTGGCCGTCCGTTACGAGGACAAAGAGCAGGTCTACGAGCGCTTCAAGCGGGACTTCCGGTCCTCGCCCGACGTCGTCGCCGGGGTTGGGCCGGCCGACCTGCCGGCGGCGCTGCGGCTGCGGCTCGTCGACCCGCGCGCGGGTGACGAGATCGTCCTCGGCTACACCGGCCGCGACGGCGTCGAGGCCGTGCGCGACCAGCGCGCGCTGCTGCGGCCGCTCTACCGGGTGCTGGACGGGTTCAGCGTCGCCGCGTTCACGCTCGCCGCCGTGCAGGCGGCCGCGTCCGGCGCGCTGATCTACACGATGATCCGTGTCTCGGCACATGCCCGCCGCCGGGAGACGGCGATCATGCGGCTCGTAGGAGCGACGAACGCGACGATCCGGGCGCCGTTCGTGCTGGAGTGCGCCCTGTCGGGACTGACGGGTGGAATGGTGGCGGCGGCCGCGCTGGTTATGTGTAAGGCATTCCTGGTCGACGGGCGCTTCGCGCACCAGACGACGTTCCCGCTGTTCGGCTGGGACGCGGTGTGGGTGTCCGGCGGCGCGGTCATGGCGCTGGGCGCGCTGGCCGCGGCCGCGATGGGCAGCCTGGCTCTCCATCGTCACCTGCGGGCGTAGCGAGCCCCGCAGAGCTGCCGCGAGGCGACGCGAGGCGGGCGGCACCGCCCCCGCGCTCGCCGTCGCCGTCGTCCGAACGATCACGGGAAGCTCGGCGGCGCCCGAAGCGGCGGGCGTGGCGGTACCCTCGTGACCTTGGGGTGCTGGCCGCGCGGGGTTGGGCGCGGCTTCGCGAACGCGAGACAGAACGCGGTCTCGCGGACGCGCGAGGCGGACGCCAGCCAGAGGGCGACGCCAGTCAGAAGACGACGCCAGTCAGAAGACGACGCAAGACGGAAGACGGTTGAGGGAAGACGGTGCCGAAGGAGACCGGTCGCAAGACGATCGCGCAGAACCGGCGTGCCCGGCATGAGTACGACATCCTCGACACCTACGAGGCCGGCGTGGTGCTCACCGGCACCGAGGTCAAGTCGCTGCGGCATGGGCGGGCGTCGCTGGTCGACGGGTTCGCGCAGGTCGAGAACGGTGAGGTCTGGCTGCACAACGTCCACATTCCCGAGTACACCGAGGGGACGTGGACGAACCACGCGCCGCGGCGCAAGCGCAAGCTGCTGCTGCACCGCGACGAGATCGAGAAGCTCGTCGGCAAGACCAAGGAGGGCGGCCTGACCCTGGTTCCGCTCGTCCTGTACTGGAAGGACGGCCGGGCGAAGATCGAGGTCGCGCTCGCCCGCGGTCGCAAGAACTACGACAAGCGCGCCGCGCTCGCGGAGAAGGACGCCAAGCGCGAGATGGCCCGCATTATGGGCCGCCAGGCGAAGGGCCGTCACAGCTGAGCCAGCGCCCGCCGCGGGACGAGTCAGACGAGCTGGTGGACGGCGAGACCGCCGGTCCGTCCGGCTCGTCCAGCCGCTCTGGCTCGCCCGCCGAGTCCGGTTCGCCCGCTGAGTCCGGCTCGTTCGGCGAGCCCGGCGAGGCCGGCCAGTCGGGCTCGGCCGGGTCTGACTGGCTGGGCGAGCTGACCTCGACGCGGGGCGGGCGGCTGCTCGCGCGGGCGGCCGCGGCGCTCGAGGCCGGCGACGAGCTCGGGACCGGTGCCCGGTTGCGCGCCGCGGGGGTGCCGCCCGAGCTGGTCGCCGCCGCGTTCACCCAGGCGGAGTTGCGCCTGCGGGCGGCCGGCACGTTCACCCGCGCGGGCGAGATGCTGTTCACCAGGGCTGGGCTGGAGCAGTCGACAGCCGAGGCCGCGGCCCACCATCGCGCCGCCCGGTTCGCCGGGCTGGGCCGCGTCGCCGACCTCTGCACCGGCATCGGCGGGGACCTGCTCGCGCTGGCCGCCGCCGGCCACCCACTCGTCGCCGTCGACCGTGACCCCCTGCACCTGCGCATCGCCGTCCACAACGCGCGCGTCTACGCGCCAGACGCGGATCTCGACGCGCGCGGAGCGGACGTCCGGGACGTGGAGCTGGCGGGTATCGAGGCGGTGTTCGTCGACCCGGCGCGCCGCGCGGACGGCCGCCGGTTCGCCGCCGGTACCAGCGAGCCGCCGCTGCCCTGGTGCTTCGCGCTCGCGGAGCGGGTGCCCGCCGTCGCGGTGAAGGCGGCACCGGGGTTGCCGACGGCGCTCGTCCCGCCCGGCTGGGAGATCGAGTTCGTCGCCGACGGCCGCGACCTGAAGGAAGCGGTGCTGTTCTCGCCGGCCCTGGCCTACGGGACGCCGCGGCGCGCGACCGTCCTGCTCGACGGCGCCCTGCTCGACGGCCTCCTGCTCGAGGGCGTCCTGCTCGACGGTGTCCAGTTTGACGGCGTCCGGCTCGACGACGTTCCGCTCGAGGATGCCGGCTCGCCGAGCGGTGACGGACCGACGGCGGCGGTAGGGCCGCCGGAGATCTCGCCCGGGACCCCACCCGAGGYCCTGCCTGGGATCTCGCCCGAGCTGGGCCGGCAGAGCGTCGTGGCCGTGACGCTCGCCGGAGAACCCGACGGCGAGCCTGGCGACGACGGTGAGGAAGGTGTGGGCGCGCGCCGGCTCGGCGAGCCCGGCACCTATCTGTACGACCCGAGCCCGGCCGTCACCAGGGCTGGGCTCGTCGGTGAGCTCGCCCGCCGGCTCGGCGCGTGGCAGATCGACCCGATGATCGCCTTCCTTACGTCCGACCGGGCGGTCCCGACGCCGTTCGCCCGAATGCTGCGGGTCGAGGCGAGCCTGCCGTTCGACGTACGCCGGCTGACCGTCCTGCTGCGCGGCATGGGGATCGGCGCGTTGGACCTGCGTCGCCGGGGGCTCGCGGGCGACGTCGACGCCCTGCGCCGGCGGCTGCTTCCCGCCCGTCGCGACCTGGTCGCGGGTGGTCCGGCCGTCACCGTCGTCATGACGCGCCACCACGACCGTCCCTGGGCCTTCGTCTGCACCGCCCCAGCGAGCCCCAGCCACCGGGCGCCCCGAGCGGCCCGGCCATTCAGGCCGCCCGAGCCGCGCCGGGCGGCCGCGCGGCGCGGTGACGGTGCGGCAGAGTGATGGAACAGACGTCGATCCGGCATGGTTGCGTTGGCAACAATATGGTGAGGGCCGGATCTGAGGTCGGATGCGTGGTCGGCGCCGCCGGCCCAGTGACCAGGCCCAACGACCGGAGGCGGCGGGGACGATGGAAATCAAGGAACTCGGGCACCTGGTGCTCTACGTGCACGACATCGAACGATCGGCGTCGTTCTACCGGGACACTCTCGGATTCCGGCAGATCTTTCCGGATCCCGGCAATGACGGCCCGCTGCCGTTCCCCGCGGCGGGGTTCTCCTCGGGGCGGACCCACCACGAACTGCTGCTCATCGAGGTCGGCGAGGACGCGGCGGAGCTGCCGCGCGGCCGTCGCGTCGGGATGTACCACTTCGGGCTGAAGGTCGGCGACACCGACGACGAACTGCGCGAGGTGCTCGCCCAGATCACCGAGGCGGGCGTCTCGATCGCGGGCGCCTCCGACCACACGGTGACGCACAGCCTGTACATCTTTGACCCGGACGGCAACGAGATCGAGCTCTACATCGACGTCGCCGGCGTCGACTGGAAGAACGACCCGACCCTGGTCGCGGCCCCGATCCGCCCGCTGCGCCTCTAGCCCTCCGCCGCCGACGCCGAAGATCGGCCCCGGCCCACGATCGTTCATGATCGCCACGGCGAACGTTGGTTGGGGGCGGCGCCAGCGCCCGCCGCCAGCCAATCCCCGGGTGTCCGGGCGACACTGTGACGAGGGCGCGGGGCGCCCTTGGGTGGCGGACGCCGCGCACCCGACTGCCTGGTTACGGGCCGGTGCGCCTGGCGGGGGCTGGTGATGGTTCGGGGCTGGCGAGGTGGCCGGGCCGGTGGCCCGGTCGCGCACTGGCCGCGGGCCACGGCGGGTGCCCTGCTGTCGATGACGTTCGTGTCCGGGCTGGTGGACGCGGTCGTCTTCCTCGCCATCGGCCATCTGTTCGTGGCGATGGTGACCGGGAACATCATGTTCCTCGGCTTCACACTGGCCGGAGCGCCCGGTCACTCGGCCGCGCAGCTCGCGACCGCGGTGACCGGTTTCTTCGTTGGTGCCGTGGTCGGCGCGCCGCCCCGGCGCTCACCCGCCAGACCCGGCCCCACGGACGGCGCGATGCGCACGGACGACGCGGACGACGCGACGTGGGCCGCGCGGCGTCCGTTGGCGCTTGCGGCGGCGGCCTACGCCGGCCTGCTCGTCATCGGCCTCGTGATCGCCATGGTCTTCGACGCCGAGGCGGGCCGGATGCGGTACGTCATGATCGTCGTCCTGGGACTGGCGATGGGCATGCAGAACGCGGCCGGCCGTCGGCTGGCGATGCCGGACATTCCGACCAACGTGCTGACGACCCAGCTGACCATGATCGCGGCTGGTGGCTGGCGCACCGGTGAGCTGGGACGAAGCGCCCGGCGGCGTTCCGCCGCCCCGGTCGTGATGTTCAGCGGCGCGCTCGTCGGCGCCGCCACCTACCGCGCGGGCGGCGTACCGGTGCCGCTCGCACTCGCGTCCGCGCTCGCCGTCGTCGTCGCGCTGGAGGTCGCCACCGGCCGCGTCCGTCCGCCCTGAGCGTTGGGCGCTCGGGGCACGGCATGGGTGCGGGTGCGGGGTGCGTGGCACACCGCGGCGCCGGGGCGGGAACAAGCCCGGCTGGCGAGCGTTATACTTGCTGGTGGAAACGAACTTGCCGGGCGGACGAGCCGAGGGTATGTTCGATCACCAGGGCCTTCGGGCTCGTTGTTCCTCTTGAACTGCACAGCACGGTATGACACCCACGGTCAACGCATTGCCGCAAGGCGGGCATGGGCGTGGGAACCACCTTCGCCAAGGCACGATGATCGCGTCCGCGGTGGTGGTGTCTGAACCTGGGGGTGACCGGTTTCGACTTCGGACGCCACGCCAGGGGAAGCGGGCCGAGGATGAGCGGTTATCTCGCTAACGATCCGCTCAAAAAAATAGCTGCCAACAAGACGCAGCCTGTTACCTCCCGTTACGCCCTCGCGGCCTGACGAGATATAGGTAACTGTCAGCCTGGGAGCTCCTCCGGCCCAGGACCTGGCATCGCTAGGAGGATCACCTCGCCACCCGGTCACGGGGTAGCGCGGAACATCAAACAGTGACTGGGCCCACACCGGCCTGCCTGCGGGACCGGTGGGGCCGAGAAATAAGGAGCAGGCTGCGCCCGGAGAAGCCCTGACGCGCCGCCGGAGGACGCGGGTTCGATTCCCGCCACCTCCACCAGAGCCGCCAAGTTCGAACCATGATCTTGACGGCTTGTGGCCTTGTAAGACAGTTCGCCGCCCGGACGTCGTCCGGGCGGCGTTTTGCTGTGCCCATAAGGCGCTGTGCCCGTAAGTTGCGGCGCCCGTAAGTTGCTGTGCCCATAAGACGCCCAGTGGTGTCGTGGACGGGTTCGAGAATTTTTTGGGTGCATGAGACGTAGGTCCGGCCTTCGGGATGCACGCTCCAACGTGCCCACTGCCGCCGGAGGCTGCGACGTACGCGGCCTCGCCTGCCGCATGTACATCGCCTGAACCACGGCCGGTCTCGCATCTCATGATCTGGTGGGATCCTCGGAGCTATAACGCCGAAGATCCAACCAGATCATGAACGGCTCACCCGAGAACGCGCGGAGCGCGGCGCCCCGACGGGCCTCTTTACTGTGCGCGGCTGCGGCCACGTCCAGCCGCCGCCCGACGACGACCGCCCGCCTCGGCGCCCCCGCCCCGACGTCTGTCGGCAAAAAGTGACGGAATGACTTCGCTGTGTGTCGATCGTGCTAGCGGGGGTCGCGGGTCTGCCCCGACCATGACGGTGGCGTTGGCGACGGTGTGTTTGGGTGGCCAGTTGGGTGGGATAAAGCATCCGAAATCACGACGGGCGATCGTCGAATATGCTTCGCCTACCTGGAGGCTCCCGTGGTCTGGACCATCATCTTCTGGCTTTTGCTCGGCCTGGTCGCCGGCGCGGTCGCGCGTTTCGTCGTGCCCGGCCGTGACCCGATGGGCGTCGTCGGGACCATCGTCCTCGGGGTCGTCGGCTCGTTTCTCGGGGGATTTCTCGGATACCTCATCTTCGGTAAGGACCTGAGCGAKGGTGCGCTGCAGCCGTCCGGGGTCGTCGGGTCCATCATCGGCGCGATCGTCGTCCTGCTGGTCTACCGGGCCGCGAGCCACCGCCGCGTTCTGCGCTGACGGCGCTCCTCGGAGACGACCCCGTCAGCCCATAGGCGACCAGGATCGGCGGTCGGGGGCAGTCGCGGTCGGGGCAGGAGCCGGGTCTGATGTTCCGGAGAAACTCTGATGTTCCGGAGAAACTCGGCAGGCCTGGTTTCCCGCGGCGCCTTCGGTCGATGGCGGATCACGGTCCAAGTGGGCGGGCGGTCCCGAGACGGGGCCGTCCGCCCACCTCACATCAGTACGTCGTCCGCCCGGCGGGAAGCACCAGAACAGCCAGAAGCACCAGAACATCCATAGGACACCGGCCCGGAACAATGGAATCGGGAAGGCAAAATGGCTGGACGCGAGAAATGCTCACTCGCCCCACGCTGTCCCGCCCACGCCGGCCCGCGATCAGTCGTCGGATCAGTCGACGTGAGGTGGCGTAGGCACAGGTCCCGATCGCGACGCTGGCTGCCGACGTGGTGAGCGAGCGGGCCGAGGAGTTCTGGATCGTGTCCGATCCGACGGCCGTCCGCGAGACCCGGCACGCCGTGCGACGGTTGTGTCGAGGCGCCGACCTGGGCACCGACACCTGCGAGACGGCCATGTTGCTGGCCAGCGAGACCGTGACGAACGCCATCGTGCATGGCGGCCCTCCCGCGCGCCTGGTCATCCGGGTCTCGGCCGGCGGCATCCGCGTGGAAGTCACCGATGGCACCGCCCGCCCGCCCGTCGCCGTGCCCGCGCGGCCCGACGACACGAACGGCCGGGGCATCCAGCTGATCGACACGCTCGCGACCCGCTGGGGAGTCCAGCGACATCCCGATGGAAAGACCGTGTGGTTCGAGGTCGCGCCAGCTTCCCCAACCACCCCGCCAACCCCGACCTGGCCCCCGATCGGCTGACGCGCCCGGCGCACCGCGACTCGTCTTCCAGGCCACCGATGAGGAGGCCGTCGAGACCGGGCATCTTGTGGCGCCGTCGACGACCGCTCGGACGAGAAGCCGCAGGCCGTCGACCTCGTCTCGGAGGTCAGAACCGTTCGGCGGTCAATGGCCGGGGTAGCCGGACGACGCTGACGAAGAAGTCGTCGATGTGCCGGATGACCTCGACGAACCGCTCGAAGTCGACGGGTTTGGTGATGTAGACGTTGGCGTGCAGGTCGTAGCTGCGCAGCACGTCCTCCTCGGCCTCGGACGTCGTCAGCACGACCACCGGAATGTGTCGCAGCGTGCTGTCGGCCTTGACCTCGGCCAGCACCTCCCGGCCGTCCTTGAGCGGGAGGTTCAGGTCGAGCAGGACGATGTCCGGCCGAGGGCTGGCGCTGTACTTGCCTTCGCCCCGCAGGAAGTGCAGCGCCTCCACGCCGTCGCCGACGACGTGCAGGTTGTTCTTGACCTTGTGGTCCGCGAACGCCTCCCGGGTCATCAGCACGTCGCCTGGGTCGTCCTCGACGAGCAGGATCTCGATCGGCAACACGGGTTCGGAAAGCGGATTGGGCACGCTGCTCCTTCGTGTGCGGCGATCCGGGACACACGCCGCACCTCCTCTGTCGGGCCGTCGACGCGGCGGCGATCGCCTTGATCGGACTCGTCGCCTATGCCTGGCCCTTAGCCGGCAGGCTACACGGCGGTCCAACCGGCGCAGGGTCCCGCGGGCAGCGGGGAGCGGGCGGTAAGCCGCGTTCGAGGCGGCGTTCTCTCCGGCCCGCATCCGCGACTCGTGCAGCGCCAGGGTGGCCTGTTCGGCCTCGCGTCGTTCGATGTCGTAGCCCAGCGCCGTGATGGCGCACCTTGGCGGGAAGGCAGGGTTTGCGCTGGTCTATGGGGGAATAGGTCCCGCGGTTGCCGTTCTCGACGCTGAGCGAGGTCCGATGCCGACGCTTCTCCCTCCCGCCGCCCCCGCTGATCGCCTTCAGCCCATCCGCCCGGCGGAAGCCGCCTCCTTGCCTCAGACGGTCGGCCAGCCGCCGCATGGCGAGGACGACGCCGCGGCGCCGGCGCTCGACCTGGGGATGGCACTCGACGTGGCCGAGGTATCCGAGGCGATCGGGGGCGATTCCCTGGCCGAGGCCTACGCCGACGAGAGCGACCTCGACGTGGACCTCCTCGACTGGCGGGTCGGCGCCGCCTGTGGCTCAGCGGACGTCGAGATCTTCTTCCCACCGGAGAGCGCCGACGGACAGGAAAGGCTCCGGCGGGAGGCGGCCGCCAAGGAGATCTGCGCCGGGTGCCCGGTCCGCGTGCTGTGCCTGCTCTCGGCGATGGTCACCGGGGACCGGCACGGGATCTGGGGCGGCACCACCCCGGCCGAGAGGCTCACGAACGCGGACGGGTCGTTTCTCCAGCTGGATGCCGCCTGAGTGCGTAGCGCCGGCCGGGGCATGCTCCCGGCGAACGACGCCCACGAGCGACCGGCGGCAACGAAACCAGGCCTGCGGGTCTCTCGCGTGTGCCCGCGCCGATGCCCACGGGACCCGTGGGCATCGGCGCGGGCACGATCGCGCCCGGTTTAGTGCGGTTCTCATGGGTATGAGACTTCTATGCTTATCGACATCTTGATTGCGATCGTCATCGTCGCGATCGCCGCCGCGCTAGGACTGACGGTTCATCCAGTGCTGTGGGTGATTGTGATTATCGCCGTGCTCTGGCTCGTGGGCCGCCGCGGCATCGGCCGAGGCGGCCGATCGAGGCTCTAGCGGTAGGCTGGCCGCGGACCTGGAAGCGGGATATCCTCCGGCATATGAATTCCCAGGCCCACGAGGGTGGGCATGGTTGAACCCCCGTCACGCGAGTGGCGGGGGTTCTTGCCTTGTCGGGAAACCCCGATGTGTGCATTCCACCGGGTCCCGGTAGGCGCATTCGCGATGGGCCCTTGGAGGGGCTGGTCGTGGCGCAGCGCCCAGGGCTGGCCCAGCTGGGCGGCGCTGGCGTTGGCGCTGGTGGCGCAGGTGGCGGTTAGAGCGTCGCTGGTGGTCAGACGGAGCTGGTGGTGTCGGTGACGACGGTGGAGACGCCGTTGCCGAGGGCGCCGAGCCAACCAACCGCCGTGTGCACGATGGCCGCGGCGTCGCTGGGTGCGGTCATTACGTAGAAGACCACGAATATCCAGAATGCCCATGGCAGCAGGGCCTTCACTGTCGCGCACCTCCCACGGATGGTCTGTGTTTAAACAATAACCGTCCGCCGTCGGCGGCGCCGGCTCGATAGTGATCGTCTTGGCGCCTGTTTCTCGGCACATTTCGGATACCCACCCGGCCGTGGCCGAATTGATACCCGGAGACACGTGCCAATGCCTGGACGGCTGGCGCTCGCCGGCCGACGTCCCGGTCACGTAGCGGAAGGGTTCGGGTGTGTGCGGACGGGCGCGGTCGGCGATTCTGGGAAGGAGGGGGAATGAGGTGTTGCGCGACGTGGGGCCTCACTGCTTGTCCCGGGCCGTCGCCGGCCGGTACCCGAAGGGCCGCGCGTCGGCTGGGACCGGGCCGGCACGCGGTCCGGCGGCGCACTCGGCTGGAACGGTGAGCGGGCGGGTGTTCTGGTGGCTGGCCGGTGGAACCGCGCTGCTGTACGTGGGAGCGCTCGTCCCACTGGCCTTCCTGGGTGGACAGCCGCGGGTGGTCTTCCAGGGGATCGCGTTCGTCACCTGCAGTGTGTTCGCGGCCGTCGTAGCTGGTGTCGCCATCGTGCGCAGCCGCGGTGCCGAGCGTCGTTGGCGCCTGCTGCTGAGCAGTGGTCTGGCCTCGGCGGTGGGTGGGTCGATCGACTGGATGATCACCTGGCTGGTCGCGGACCGTTCCTCGGTCACGCTGGATGCCGCGGACCTGGTGTACCTGGTGCCGCCGTTGCTGGCCTCGCTGGGCCTGCTGAGCATTCCGATCCGGCCGGCCGAGGGGTCAGCGGAGCAGCGTGCGCCTCCGCTCGACCATGAGGAAGGACGGCATGCCGCGGCTGTGGTGGTCGCGCTGGACAGCCTGATGATCGTGGTGTCGATGTTCCTCATCGCCTGGGTCGCGGTGCTGGAGAACGTCACCGCCAGCGGGTTGAGCGGGTGGCCGTTCGCGCTCGCCCTCGCCATCCCGTTGAGCGGGATGTTGTTGATCGTGGTCGCCGTCCTGCTGATGACGTTCCGACGGCCCTGCAATGGCCGGTCGATGGGGCTGGTGACCGCCAGCCTGGTGCTCTTCGCCGTTTCGGAGACGGCGTTGATATTTCTGGCCGCGGGCGGGCCGTTCGAAGTCGACGACACGGCGCTGTACTGGATCGGCACCGTCCTCGCCCCGCCGCTGCTCGCGCTGGCCATGGTCGTCCCGCCGGGACCGGCCAGGAGGCGACCGGCACGGCCGGGCCGGGGCGGCGGCGAGGACCGGTCGCTGTTGGTCCATGCCTATCTGCCGTACCTGCCCCTGGGCGTCGCCGCGCTGCTGGTCGTCGTGCCCGCTGCCCGGGGCCAGGCCCTGCAGGGGATCACTCTGCAGCTCTCGATCGTGCTCGTCACCCTGGTCACGATCCGCCAGCTGATCACGGTCGCGCAGAACACCCGGCTGATGGCGAGCCTGCGCGCGACCCAGCGCGGCCTACGCCACCAGGCGCTGCACGACCCGCTGACCGGCCTGGCCAACCGCGCCCTGTTCACCGCCGAGGTCGACCACGCCGTCGACGCACACCGCGCCAGCGGCCGGCCACTCGTCGTGCTGTTCTGCGACCTCGACGACTTCAAGACCGTCAACGACACCCTCGGCCACGGCGCCGGCGATGAGCTGTTGCGCGCGGTCGCCGGGCGGCTGCGCGGCGCCGTCCGCGCCCAGGACCTCACCGCCCGCCTCGGCGGCGACGAGTTCGCCGTCCTCATGCGCGACCCGTCCGACGACCCACGCGCGACCGGCGACGCCACCGCGAGGCACATCCGAGAAGCCATGAGCCCGGCGTTCCAGGTCCACGGGCAGCGGCGCGACCTCCAGGCCAGCGTCGGCGTCGCCGTGGCCGACGCCGGAACCCCCGTCGCCAGCACCGAAGATCTGCTTCACCGCGCCGACCAGGCGATGTACGCCGCCAAGAACCGGCTCCGCCACCCAGGCTTTCACCCAGCCCTTTCCGCCTCTCGCCTTGGCCTGCCACGATTCCTCCATCGGAGAACGCCCGGGGCGTCGGCCCCCTGGTGATCGCCGTGCTGTCGCAGCCCGATGTCGGGGCTGGTGGCGGCCGCCGCAGAGGGCCCGCGTTCCCGGCGTCGCAGCGCGGCGCGGGTGACGGGCTCGACGAACCGGGCGGCGAGCGGGCCGAGGATGGCCATCAGCAGCACGTAGCTGGCTGCCAGCGGTCCCAGCTTCGGGTTCACGCCGGCCGCCACGGCGAGGCCGGCGATGACGATCGAGAACTCGCCGCGGGCGACCAGCGCCGCCCCGGCGCGGAACCGGCCGAGCGTCGCGATTCCCGCCCGCCGGGCCGCCCACCAGCCGGTCAGCACCTTCGTCGCGACTCCGGCCAGCGCCAGCAGCGACGCCGCGCCCAGCACCGGCGGGATCGCCGACGGGTCGGTCTGTAGCCCGAAGAAGACGAAGAACACCGCGGCGAACAGGTCCCGCAGCGGAGTCAGCACCTCGCTGGCGCTCTCGGCGACCGGGCCGGACAGCGCGATGCCCACGAGGAACGCGCCGACCGCGGCGGACACCTCCAGTCGCTGCGCGACGCCCGCGACGAGCAGCGCGAGCCCGAGCGCCCGCAGCAGCAGGATCTCGTCGTTGCGGTCGGACTTCGGGTTGAACACCAGCAGGGTGACCTTGGCGCCGTGCCGCAGCGCCACGACCAGCACCCCGACCAGCGCGCCGAGGGCGATCGCTACCGTCAGCGAGCCGCGAGCGACGGTCTGGTGGGCCAGCAGCGCCGTCACGACCGGCAGGTACACCGCCATCGCCAGGTCCTCGAGCACCAGCACCGACAGCACCACCGGCGTCTCCCGGTTGCCGAGCCGGTGCAGGTCGCCGAGGACCTTCGCGATGATCCCGGACGACGAGATCGCGGTCACTCCACCCATGACCACCGCCGCGAGCGCGCCCCAGCCGAGCAACAGGGCGGCGGCGACGCCTGGAGCCGCGTTCAGCACGAGGTCGAGGCCGCCGGCCGGTGCCTGGCGGCGCAGCCCGTGGATCAGCTCGCTGGCGGTGTACTCCAGGCCAAGGGTAAGGAGCAGGAGGACGACGCCGATCTCCGCGCCTGTCTTGATGAACTCCTCGCTGGCCCCGAGCGGGAGCAGCCCACCGTGGCCGAACGCCAGCCCGGCGAGCAGGTAGAACGGGATCGGGGAGATCCCGACCCTGGAGGCGACGTGTCCCAGGATCCCGAGGCAGAACAGCACCCCGCCGAGCTCGATGAAGACCGATGCCGTGTCATGCACGCCGTCACCCACTTCCTGTCTGGTCAGCCGGTGCGGAACAGCTCGGCGACGGCGGCGGTGTTCTCCGGGGTTCCGACCACCACGACGACGTCCTCGGCGGCGAACCGGAAGTCCGGCCGCGGCGAGGCGAGGACCTCCTGGTCGCGTACGACCGCGACGATCGACGCGCCGGTGCGGGTGCGCGCCTGGGTGTCGCCGAGCGGCCGGCCCGCGTAGGGGGAGTCCGGCGAGATCCGGATTCGTTCGCCGACCAGGCCCGCGAACATCTTGTTGAGGTTGGCCAGCTTCTCGACGATGTGCGGCGCGCCGAGCAGTTCGGAGAGCGCATCGCCCTCCTCGGCGGTGAGCATCAGCGACTCGGCGACGGCGTCCGGGTCGTCCGCTCCGTAGATCACCAGCTCTCGCCGGCCCTTGTGGTGCGCGACGACGCCAACCCGGCGCCTGCCGCGGGTGGTGAACTCGTGCCGCAGCCCGATGCCGGGCAGCGCGGTCTCCTCGATCTCCATGGATGCGGCCTTTCGTTGGCTCTCGGCAGTCGGCGGGCCAAAGGGTGCGCGAGAATGATCTTCTTTCGCACACCCGGAGGCCGTTGTCCCCGAGATCACTGACGGGAGGTCATCGGCCAGGCGCGGAACGTCCAGCGGCGGAACGTCCAGCGGCGGAACGTCCAGCGGCGGAAGGCTCGGTCTCGGGAGTCGGCCCGGGAACGGCGCCGGTGCGAAGGCGCGGACCCTTCGACGGCACGTCGACCGGGACCCGGCCAGCGGTGTCGGTGTCGTCGTCGGCGGCGGCGTCGATGGCGTCGGTGGCGGGAGGCAGCGGGAGCCCCTCGCGGCCGGGCCTCCCATCCGCGGTGTAGCGAATGGGCCGCGACAGCGCCTCCAGACCGAACCGGCGCCGATCTCTGCGCAGATCCCACCAGATCACGATCGTTGGCGCGATGAACATGAAGCCGAGAAGCGGGACCACGATCAGTACACGGCCCCAGTCGAGTCCTGAATGCACAGGCTGTTCTCCATAACGGTGTCCCTGGGCCCAGCCCGCGACGGGGGAGGGCGCCAGGCAAGACGAATGTGAAGCCCCAGCCGCGTCGTCTCGAACGCGGCGGAAGATTCCGGACCGGTGGGCGACGAGGAAGGGCCAGCGAAGAAGTGCCACCCCGGCGGCAGATCACCGGCGGCGTCCGGCGACGCCGTTGCGCCGTTACGCGGCAACGGCGCAACTTGGCAACGGCGCAACGCGGCAACGCTTTCGCGGACGTCGCGGACGTCGCGGACGTGGGCGCAGCTGGATGTCCGGCGGGTCGACCTGGAGAGCCAGGCCGGTCAGGAGACGACCGCCCGCGACGCCGGGCCACCCATAACAGGGCGCTCCGGTCAGAGCCGGCCGGATTCGCGATCCGCCGCTCGCGCGATCAGCGCGCGGCAGCCAGGGGTTCTACTACGGCGTTATCTACCTGGCAGGTGGGCCACGGGCGCCGCACACACCGTCGAGCTTGTCCGGCCGGCGACCGCGGCCAACAGCTCGTCGCCACCAGACGAGACCCGGCAGCGTCAGCCCGAAGAGCGTCGCCGCGACGGCCAGATCGCCAGGATGATCGGGGGCCAGCTTCGCCGACACCGCCATGCGGCCATCGACGCGGGGAACGACCACATCCGCGCGGGCCGCGGAACCCGCGACCGAGGAGACGGCGGCCAGCGCCCGGTCCGACGCTCCCGCGCCAGCACCGCCGCCGCCACCGCCCGCGCTCAGCAGGCCAATCACCAGCAGGGCCACCGCCCAGAGGGCGCCGAAGCTCCGGCGCCGGACGGTGACCATGTGCCCAGCGTAAACCAAGGCCACAACCCACGAACGTGAACCGATTCCGCTTCGAGATCAGTCAGGCGCTGCGCGACAGTGGCCTGACTGATCTCGAACAGGCCGTTCCGTCGTCAGGCCGGGGCTGGCCGGTGATGCCCCGCAGCCCGCAGCCCGGGCCTGGTTCCTTAACGTTCCGTGGCTGTCAAGCCTGATCTAACTGCCCAGCTCGAACATGTCGGAGTGCTCTGAACTGCATGTTTGCGACACGCKACCCAGACTTAAAGACTCCTGTGATTGCTCTGTGTGACTGTTGATGGACGGGCCCGCAGGTCGCTGTCGGTAACAGGTTCGACGCGGCTCCATGGCAATCCCACTGCAGCTAGGTCGCGTCCAGCGGCGTGATGTACGGAGAGTGACGTCGCGTGATCCTGGGTGCAGGTTATGCGGTGAGGGCTTCGGGGGTCACGCTGATCTCGGGTGTGTCGGGCGCGGTTTCGGCTGGGTCGGTTTTGGCGAGGATTTCCAGGCCGAAGTAGCGGTGGGTCTCGATCCATTCGTCGTGCTGTTCGGCGAGGACGGCGCCGACGAGTCTGATGATGGCGTCGCGGTTCGGGAAGATCCCGACGACGTCGGTGCGTCGGCGGATCTACTTGTTCAGCCGTTCCTGCGGGTTTGAGGACCAGATCTGGCGCCAGATCTCCCGGGATGGGCGGTGAACGCGAGCAGGTCGGCTTTGGCTACACCGGCGCCGCGACGGTGGATGGTGCCGTTGGTGACCGCCGCCGTGCTGGCCGGGGGAACGGTGACCGCGTGCTCGTCGGACTCGTCGGATAAGCCGCGGAATCCGGTCGCCGCGCCGACCCCGAAGGTGGGAGATATCCCCTCCTGCGACCCGGAGAAAGGCGCCCGGCCCGACGCCGTGCCCGGGGACTGCGGCCGCGACGACAAGGGTGAGTGGAAGTTCGCGGGTACGGTGAACAACCGCTCGAAGGACAAGCGGGACTATTCGATCGTGGTCGACTTCGTGCTTGACGAGGGCAACACGGTCGTCGACACGAAGGTTGTGAAGGTGCCCGGAGTCGCCGGCGGGAAAAGCGCCGACTGGACGATTCTCGGCGCGTCCGGCAAGGAAGACGATCTGCGCTGCGTCATCCGTAACGTCCAGTTCTCCTAGCCGTCGGTTGCCCCGGCGGCCCCGCACCGCCGCCGGGGCCGCCGGCTGGGGCTGCCCGCGTCAGCGGACCACATCGAACACCTGCTTCTGGACGCCGTTGGCGTAGGCCTGGTACTCCACCAGCTTCAGCATGGCCTTGTCCTTGTCGGCCGCGCTGAACAGCCGCTTCCCGGCGCCCAGCAGGACGGGAAACACCAGCAGGTGGTAACGGTCGACCAGGCCCGCGTCGGCCAGGCTCTTCCCCAGTTCCGCGCTGCCGTGCACCGCGATCGGGCCGCCCTCGGTCTCCTTCAGCGCCGCGACCTCGTCGACGGAGCGCAGGATCGTCGCCGGCCACCGCGGGTCGTCCTGCGTGAGCGTGGTCGAGACGACGTAACGCGGCATCGCGTTGTAGCCCGCGAACTCCTCCATCGTCGGCCAGATCGGGGCGAACGCCTCGTAGCTGATCCGCCCCAGCAGCAGCGCCGTGGTCTCCTCCTGCTCCCGGCCCTTGATCTCATAGGCGGCCGGGTCGAAGTCGATGTCCTTGAAGGTCCAGCCGGTGTTCCGGTACTCCGCCTCGCCGCCCGGCGCCTCCATGACGCCGTCGACGGACACGAAGGCGGTGACGATCAGAGTGCGCATCCTGGACTCTCCTCTTTGCTGGGTCGTGGACTTCCGCTTGCTGTGTCGTGGACCTCCGGCATTGCCGTGGTCCCGGTCCCGCGGTCCGCTCGGTGCTTTACCTGGTCAGACTGACCGACGGCCGGGAACTCATCGGTGACCGGGTCCGGCGCGCGCCGCCCGCCGCCCGCCGCCGGGTCTGTCGGTCTCCACGGCTGGGTCGATCACCGCGGGAAGGTGGCCTCGATGTCCAGCCCGCCGGTCGGCCGGGCCGCGGCGGCGAGCCGGGCGCCGTGGGCCTCGGCGATCGCCCGGACGATCGCGAGGCCCAGGCCGTGGCCCTCGCCGTGCCGGATGCGCCGGCCGTGCAGCTGCTGGAACGGCTCGAAAAGTCGGGCGACCTGCGCTGGCTGGACGACCGGCCCCGAGTTGCGGACGGACAGCCGCGCCCCGCTGGAGGTCGCCGACGTCGTCACCTCGACCCGCCCACCGGCCACGTTGTAGCGCAGCGCGTTGTCGACCAGGTTCGCCACCAGGCTCTCGACCAGCCGCGGATCCCCCGACGCGGGTGCCGCGTCGAGGGTCGAGTCGACGGCCACGTCGGCGGGCCGATGCGATGGGCGGTACGACAGGACCTGCCGGGCGATGTCGGCCAGGTCGAACGGCTCCCGCCGGTCCACGCCCTGCTCGCCGCTGGCCAGGGTGAGCAGGGCCTCGATCAGTCGCTCCTGCGTCGCGCCCAGCTCAAGCACCTCCCCGCAGGCCACCCGCAACGAGTCGACCGTCGTGTCGGGGTCGGCGAGGGCGACCTGCAGGACGGCTCGCTGCGCGGTCAGAGGTGTGCGCAGCTCGTGCGACGCGTTCGCCACGAAGCGCCGCTGCGACGCGAACGCGGCCTCCAGCCGGCCGAAGAGGTCGTCGAGGGTCGCCGCGAGCTCGGCGAACTCGTCGGCGCGGCCGGTCGGCCCCAGCCGGCGGTGCAGGTTGCTCGCCGAGATGTCCCGGGCCGTCGCGGTGATGGTCCGCAGCGGCCGCAGGAACCGGGCCGTCACCAGCCAGCCCAGCCCGACCGACACCAGCAGCAGCGCGACCAGGCACAGCGACCAGGTGAGGAACGGGAAATACGTCGTCGTGGTCGGCCGCATCCCTGGCCCTGGGCCTGGCCCGAGCCCGGGATCGAGCACCGCGCCGACCGGCGCGGACGACCTGGTCCCGACCAGCGCCGCCGTCAGCAGCACCGTGCCCGACACGAAGAACGGGATGGCGTAGAGCAGCATCAGCTGCGTCCGCAGCCGCCGCGGCAACCGCGGGCGGGGGATCACAGCTCGCCGATCCGGTAGCCGCCCTCGCGGACGGTGAACACCACCGGCGGGTCGCCCAGCTTGGCGCGCAGCCGGCGGATCGTCGTCTTCACCGCGGTCGTGAACGGGTCCGCCGCCTCGTCCCACACCCGTTCGAGCAGCTCCTCGGCCGGCACCGGCCGTCCCGACGCGGCGAGCAGGCATTCGAGCACTCCGAGCTCCTTCGGGCTGAGGTCGAGGCGCCGGCCGCCCCGGGACGCGACCCGCCGACCCGGGTCGAGGGTCAGGTCGCCGTGCTCCAGCACCGGCGGCACCAGGGCGGTCGGCCGGCGGGCCAGCGCCCGGATCCGGGCGACCAGCTCGGCGAAGTCGAACGGTTTCGGCAGGTAGTCGTCGGCTCCCAGGCCAAGCCCGTCGACCCGGTCCCTGACCGTGCTCGACGCGGTCAGCATGAGGACCCGGCTGCCCGAGTACGTGGCGACGATCCGCCGGCACACCTCGTCGCCGTGCGTGCCGGGCAGGTCCCGGTCGAGCACCACCACGTCGTACCGGGTGGACACGAGGCGCGCCAGCGCGTCGTCACCGTCGAGCGCGACGTCGACCGCCATCCCCTCGCGGCGCAGCCCGGTCCTGATCGTGCGGGCCAGAATCTCGAAGTCCTCCACCACCAGGACGCGCATCCCATCACCATCCCAGGCCGGCGGTGGCGTCCAGGTGTCGTCGGGCGGCACCGTGCTGACACCGCCGGACGGTTAGAACCCCGACCTATGATCACCGTGAACGGACTGCGGAAACGGTTCGGCGAGACCACCGCCCTGGACGGAATGACGTTCACCGTCCAGCCGGGGCAGGTCACCGGCTTCGTCGGGCCGAACGGCGCCGGCAAGTCGACCACCATGCGGGTCGTCCTCGGCCTCGATGCCGCCGACGACGGCGAGGCCCTGATCGACGGGCACCCGTACCGCTCCCTGCGCCACCCGCTGCGCCACGTCGGCGCGCTCCTCGACGCGGCCGCGGTCTCGCCGGGCCGCACCGCCCGCAACCACCTGCTGTGGCTCGCGCACTCCCAGGGGCTCGGGGCCGGCCGGGTCGACGAGGTCCTCGACGCCGTCGGGCTCGGTTCCGTCGGCCGGCGCCGGGCCGGGGGGTTCTCGCTCGGCATGCGGCAACGCCTCGGCATCGCCGCCGCGCTGCTCGGCGACCCGCCGGCGCTGATGCTCGACGAGCCGTTCAACGGCATGGATCCCGAAGGGATCATCTGGATGCGCGGTCTCACCCGGGCGCTCGCCGCCGAGGGGAGGGCGGTCCTGGTCTCCAGCCACCTGATGAGCCAGCTGCAGGACATCGCCGACCACGTCGTGGTCGCCGGCCGGGGCCGGGTCCTCGCCGACGCGAGCGTCCCCGAGCTGCTGGCCGCCGTGTCGGACGGCCGGGTCACGGTACGTTCCTCGGCCGCGCGCGCGGCGGTGGTGCTGGCGGGCGGTGGCGGTTCCGTCACGGCCGCCGGGGACGGCACGCTCGTCGTGGCCGGCCTGCCGGCCGAGGCGATCGCCGCGCTGCTCAGYCGCCACCGCGTGCCGTTCTCCGAGCTCGCCGCGCACCGGGCGACGCTCGAGGACGCCTACCTGGAGCTCACCCGCGACGCCGTGGAGTACCGCGCCGCCGCGTCGGCCGCCACCACGGAGGAGGCACGATGAGCGCGTTCGCGGACACGCTGCGGGCCGAGTGGACGAAGTTCCGGACCATCCGCGGCTGGGTCATCGCCACCGTCGCCATCGTCGGCGTCATCGTGGCGTTCGGGCTCATGCCGGGGATGCAGGGGAGCTGTGGCAAGAACGGCCCGGGATCCGAGTGCTCGCTGCCGGTCGGCCCCGGCGGCGAGGAGGTCACCGACACCTTCACGTTCCTGCACCAGGCGCTCGCCGGGGACGGCGAGGTCATCGCCCGGGTCACCGCCATCACCGGCCTGGCGTCCGGGGTGGACCCGGACGCGCCGAGCCACACCGTCGAGCCGTGGGCCAAGGCCGGCCTCATCGTCAGGGCGGGCACGGGGCAGGGCTCGTCGTACGCGGCGGTCATGGTCACCGGTGGCCACGGGGTGCGGCTGCAGTACGACTACACCCACGACGTCGCAGGCAGCCCCGGCGACACCACCACCACCGCCCCTCGCTGGCTGCGCCTGAGCCGATCCGGGGACACCGTCACGGCCGCCGAGTCCGTCGACGGCGGCCGGTGGACGACCGTCGGCACCGCTCGGCTGCCCGGCCTGCCGCCGACCGTCGAGGTCGGGCTGTTCGCCACGTCCCCGCAGCACTCCGAGGAGCTGCACGCCGGGCTGATGTCCGGCGCCATGGGCGGGCCGACCCAGGTGACCGGCACGTTCGACCACCTCGCCGCGCGGGACGGCTGGACCGGCGCGGCCTGGCACCCGGACGTCATCGGCGCGCCGAGCGGGCCGTCGGGCGATCCCCTGGGCGCCGCGCTGGGGGTCGAGCGGGTCGGCGACGCCGTGCGCCTGACCGGTTCCGGCGACATCGCGCCGGCCGTGGCCGGCGCCGGGGGCCTCGGGGTGTCCATCGCCCAGACGCTGGTCGGCACCTTCGTCGGCCTGATCCTGGCCGTCGTCGTGGGCACCGTGTTCGTCACCGCGGAGTACCGTCGCGGACTCGTCCGGACGACGTTCGCGGCCAGTCCGCACCGCCTGCGGGTCCTGGCCGCGAAGGCCACCGTCGTCGGCGGCGTCATGTTCGTCGCCGGCCTGGCCGCGGCGGCGGCCACGATCACCCTCGGGCAACGGGTGCTGCGCGGCAACGGCGTGTACGTCCATGCCGCCCCGGCCGGCACCGAGGCGCGCGTCGTCGTCGGCACCGCGGCCCTGCTCGCCGTAGCCGCGGTCCTGGCCCTCGGCCTCGGGACGCTGCTGCGGCGCGGCGTCACCGCGGTCACCACCGCGGTCCTCGTGATCGTCCTGCCATACCTGCTGGCCATGACCGTCCTGACGGGCGACGCGGCGCGCTGGCTGCTGCGCGTCAGCCCGGCGGCGGCGTTCGCGCTGCAGCAGGCGTCGCCGGAGTATCCGCAGGTGGCGAACCTCTACACGCCGGCCGACGGGTACTTCCCGCTCGCGCCGTGGGCCGGCTTCGCCGTCCTTGCCGGCTGGGCGGCCGTGGTCCTCGCCGCCGCCGCGGTGACGCAACGCCGGCGGGACGCATGACGCCGACGGATGCCACGGAGCCCCGCCCACGAGCGCAGCGAGGTTGCCCGTGCGAGGAAGCAGCCTCGGCTTGGCGACGCTACAGCGTGCCGCGACCGAACGGGGCGCGGAGGCGCGCCTCCGCGGAAGCCCGCCCACGAGCGCAGCGAAGTGCCCCGCGAACAGAGGTCGTTCGTGGATTGGCGACGTTCAGCGGCGGGCGACCGTGCGGCGCGGAGGCGCGCCTCCGCGGAGGCCCGGCCCACGAGCGCAGCGAAGTGGGTTGGGCCGCAGCGGAGGTCGCCGGAGCGCCCGTGAGCGGAGGAGGACGGCGCGCGGAGGTCCCTTCCGCAGCGAAGCAAGGAAGGGGCCGGAGCGCGCCGCCCGCACGGAGCGAACCATGAACACAGTGCGCGCCGAGTGGACCAAGCTGCGCACGTCGCCGGGCACGCTGGCGCTGCTGGCCGCGGTCGTCGCCGGCACGGTCGCGGTGAGCGCGGTCGCGGCCGGGTTCTCGGACCCGCTGCCCGGCGCGGACCTGCCGAGGCTGAGCCTCACCGGAGTGCAGCTGGGTCAGGCGGTCGTGGCGGTCCTGGCCGTGCTGGCCGTCGGCGACGAGTACGCCAGCGGCCTGGCTGTGGTGACGTTCACGGCCATGCCGCGCCGCAGCAGGGTGCTGGCCGCCAAGGCGGCGGTCGTCGCCGCCGTGGTGGCGGCCGCGGCGGCCGTCGCCGTGGCCGGGTCCGTGGCCGCGGGTCGGTTCCTGCTGCCCGCGCACACCCTGGCCGCGCGCCCGGCGGTCGGCTCGGTGCTGTACCTGGTCCTCATCGGCCTGTTGAGCCTCGGGATCGCGGCGGCCGTCCGTAGCCCGGCCGCCGGGATGGGGACGGTCCTCGCGCTCCTGTACGCGCTCCCGATCGTGAACGCCGCGGTGGCCGACCCGGCCTGGCAACGGCGCCTGCAGCGGATCGAGCCGGCGAGTGCTGGCCTGGCGGTGCAGGCCACCTCCGGCGACCTCGCGATCGGCCCCTGGAAGGGTCTCGGCGTCCTGGCGTTGTGGGCCCTCGGCGCGCTGCTTGCCGCCGCGGTACTCCTCGAACGCAGGGACGCCTGACAGCGTCGACGCCGGTGCCCCGGTGCCCCGGTGCCCCGGTGCCCGGGCGTCCGGGCGTCCGGGCCACCCCGGCGCGCGGCCGCCGGGGTGGCCTGAGCCACGAGCAGGCCCAGCTGATCGAGCCCGCGAGCGTGCGGCCGGTCGATCGGGAGGCCTGGCATCGTGGCTTTCGGCTGAGGCGCACGCGCCTTGTCCGCGGCTTCGGCTACTGTCGGTGCCGGTGTGCCGGGAAGTCTGGTCGGCGGCTGGTGACCTGACCCCGTGGCGAGGAGTCCGCCGTGCCCGAGAGCCCACCTCGCCGGTTCGTGGTGTTCGATCGTGGATCGTGGCCGGAGAGCCGTCGGATCGCCGCCATCCTGCGCAAGGAGACCATCGGCGGCGCGGTGTTGCTGGTGGCCACCGTCCTGGCTCTGGTCTGGGCGAACTCGCCGTGGTCGGCCTCCTACCAGTCGATGGTGTCCTACCGCCTGGGGCCGGCCCGGYTGCGTCTGGATCTCACGGTGGCCGAATGGGCGGCCGACGGACTGCTCGCGATCTTCTTCTTCGTGGCGGGGTTGGAACTCAAACGCGAGTTCGTCGCCGGCGATCTGCGTGATCCGCGGCGAGCCGCCGTTCCGGTCGTCGCCGCCATGGGAGGCGTCGCGGTTCCGGCCGTGCTGTACTCGCTGGTCAATCTCGACGGCGGCGCGTCCCGGGGCTGGGCGATCCCGACCGCCACCGACATCGCGTTCGCGCTGGCGGTGCTGGCCGTCGTCGGACGGCATCTGCCGCCGGCGCCGCGGACCTTCCTGCTGACCCTCGCCGTGGTCGACGACCTGCTCGCCATCGTCATCATCGCGGTCGTCTACACCCGCCACCTCTCGGTCGTCCCGCTGCTGGGCGCCCTGGTGCCGTTCGCGGTGTTCACCGTCCTGGTGCAACGCCGAGTACGGGCGTGGTGGCTGCTGCTTCCCCTGGCCGCGGCCACGTGGATGCTGGTACACGCCTCCGGTGTGCACGCGACCGTCGCCGGGGTGCTCCTGGGATTCGCCGTGCCGGTACGACGACGACATGGCGACCAGGCCGGCGGGCCCCCGACGGGTCCCGGGCTGGCCGAGCATTTCGAGCGCCGCTGGCGGCCGATCTCGGCCGGTGTCGCGGTGCCGGTCTTCGCGTTCCTCTCCGCCGGGGTCACCATCGGCGGCCTGCACGGCCTGACCGACGCTCTGACAGACCGTGCCGCCCTCGGGGTCATGCTCGGCCTCCTCATCGGAAAACCCGTGGGGATCATGGCCGCTACCTTTCTGGTAGCCCGCTTCACCCACGCCACCCTCGACGACGAGCTCGCCTGGATCGATGTTCTCGGGCTGGCGGTCCTGGCGGGAATCGGGTTCACCGTCTCCCTGCTCATCGGCGAGCTCGCCTTCGGCACCGGCAGCGGCCACGACGACCACATAAAGATCGCCATCCTGGCCAGCTCCCTGTTCGCCGCTGTCCTCGCCGCCGCTGTGCTGCGCCCGCGCAACCGCGCGTACCGCGCGAGCCGCGCGACGAACTCGACTCAGTGACGCTGCTCTTGGAGGTCGGCTGTGCCCGGTTTCGACGCGACGCCCTCGTAGGCGAAACCCATCAGCGCCGTACCGCTCATCGGATACGTCCTGACCGACTCCACGGTTAGTCCGGACTTCTCGACCAGCTCGTCGATCCGGCGGTTGAGCTTGCAGCCTCCGGCGAGTCGGCCCCAGGAAGGTGTGAGCCGGTCCTGCCAGCGGGCTACGCCGGGTCTGGGCGAGCGGCCGTGCTCGGTGAAGTGCATCGTGCCGCCGGGCCGCAGTACTCGATGGATCTCGCGCAGCGCCTGTTCGGCATCGGGGATGGTGCACAGTGTCCAGGTCGTCAGCACATGGTCGACCGACTCGTCCGGAAGGGGTAGCGCCTGGCCATCGTCACCGATGAACTCGACCGGGGCGGGCGCCGCGGCAATGCGAGACGCCGCGAGTTTGCGGCCGACGGCCGCGGGCTCGACCGCGAGCAGGCGAGTGACGCCTGCTGGAAGATGCGGAATGTTGCGTCCCGACCCGAAACCGATCTCGAGAACCTCGCCGGACAGCCCGGCCGCGACGCGCGCCCGGGTCTCCTCCATCGGTCTGCCGAGGGCGAGGTCGGTGATCCGGGGCAGCACCTGGTCGTCATAGAACCCCATCACGACTCCTCATCGGAGGACCTGGGCGGAACCTGGGCGGGGCACGGCGGCGTTCGGTCCCTCGGCCCGGCCGGCGGCCGGTGGCGCCGCGGCGACGAGGGTGGCCTCGATGGTGGGCCAGGGCAGGCCAGGTGGCAGCAGGATGGTGACGACGTCGGCGACCTGGTCCCAGGCCGCTAGCTGCTCGGTGACCTGGCCGCCGGTTCCGTAGGCGGCGAGCTGGTCGAGGACGGACTGGGCGGCAGGGGGAATGATGCCGCGCCGCGGGCTCGGTCGCGGGTTGGCATCCGCGATGGCGCTGATCTGGGGGGCGTAGCCCTGATCGGACACCGACCGGGCATAGACGCCGCCCATGGCGGTGAGGTACCAGGCGGCGCAGGAGGCGGCGATGTGCCGGGCGGTGTCGGGGTTCTCATCGGCGACGGCGATGGGGCCGGCCGCCACGGTGAGAGCCGCCCGGTCCGGAGCGACGGTCGCCCGCAGCCGGTTGAGCTGCTCCGCCGCGGCCGGGAGGTGGTCCCGGGCCATCAGCGCGGGGATCCAGCCGTCGCCGACCTCGGCGGCCACCCGGGTCGTGCGTGGGCCGAGTGCCGCGAGGAAGATCGGCACCTCGGAGGTCGGGGACTGGCCCAGTCGCAGCGGGTGCGCGCCAGGGAGGTGGCGCAGCTGGGCCGGCTCGCCGGCGAGCAGCGCGCGGACCTGGGTGACGACCTCGCGCAGCTTCGCGGCCGGATGCTCGAACGGCACGTCGTGAAACCCCTCGACCAGTGCTTTCGTGCTGGCACCCAGGCCGAGCACGTAGCGCCCCGCACAGACCTGGTGCAGGGTGGCGGCGGTCATCGCCAGTGTCGCCGGGGTGCGCCCCCACACCGACAGGACAGCCGAGGCCAGCTGGATACGAGTGGTGCGCAGCGCGATCTCAGTCACGACCGGGGTGGAGTCCAGGCCCCATCCCTCGGGAACCGCGAAGGTCTCGTATCCCAGCTCTTCTGCCAGCACTGCGGCCCTGACGATGACGTCTCGCCGGGTCTCCATGGGGGTGAGGCCCACCCCGCGCCGCGCAGTCATGACGCCGCGCTCTCGGCCGGGCCGTGGAAACAGGTTGGGACTGCCAGGGTCGGTGGCGCCGGGCGCGGTGACTGTTTCCCGGTGGCCGGTAGGGGCGCCGGGATCGAGACGGGTGACATGAGGTCGACGCTAGGACCGCCGCGTCGGGCCGCCTATCGGGTGAACTACTGGCCTGGCACCGCTCCGGCGTGGTCCTGGCACGGTTGGCGGCCGCGGATATCGGGTGTTCGACCGATCCTTCAGCGGTGCCGGCGCAGCCGCTGTTCGGTGGTCCAGGCCGCGATCTGGGCGCGGGAGCTCATCCGCAGCTTGCGTCGGATGTTCTCCACGTGCGTTTCGATCGTTCGCGGCGCGACGGACAGCCGGCCGGCGATGGCATGGTTGGTGAGCCCCTCGGTCACCAGTTCGGCGATCTCGAACTCACGGTCCGTCAGCCGTTGTCCCCTGCGCGCGGGCTGGCCAAGAAAGGTGAGTGCCGCGTCCAGGACCGCCTCCCAGTCGCCGTGGTAGTAGAGATGGCTGGAGCCTGGCAGCGGGATCAGGGTGGCCCCGGGGATACTCGCGGCGACCGCGCGGCCCAGCTCGAACCTGGTGCCTCGGTCGCCTTCGCGGTGCAGGACCGCGGTCGGCGTCCGGACCGCCGGAAGGAGCGCCCGGATGTCCGTGTCGTAGTACACCTCCAGCAGCTGGGCGGCCACCGCGGCCGAGGCGCTCGTCCGCTGGAACCGGGTGAACGCCGCCATCTCGTCCGCGGTGGGATCGGTGACGAATGCGTTCGCCAGCGCCTGCAGCCCCATGCCCCAGTGCGCCCGCACCAGCGCGACGACGGACTTCCTGACGTCGAGCGGAGCCAGCTCTCGGCCGTCGGCGCACATTCCGTAGACCACGAGCGCCTCGACCCGTTCCGGGCACCTCGCCGCGATCGCGGCGGCGATCTGACCCCCCTGCGAGGCGCCGAACAGGCGGAAGCGGCGCGTGCCCACCGCGTCGGCGACCGCCAGCGCCGCAGCCACCTGACCGTCGAACGAGAGGTCTGCTCCGTCCCGATCCGACAGGCCACATCCGGGCTTGTCGAAGCGAATCACCGTGAAATGCTGCGCGAGGCGTTCGACGAACCTGCCAAAGGAAAGCAGATCCAGCTGCTCACGGAGGTGGGTGATCCACCCCGAGTCGCACAACAAGGCCGGTCCAGACCCCATTGTCGAATACGCGACGGGGCCAGCCGGCGTCGCGCAGTATTTGATCAGCGCCCGCACTCGTCCACGCTGACAGGTCCAGCCGACGCAGTAAAGGAATCCACACGGACGGCGAGGGCTACGAGCAGGCCCAGTTGATCGAGCCCGCCAGGGTGCGGCCGGCGTATGTGCTGGCGCTGAACGAGACAGAACCGCCGGTCGAGGTGATCTCGACGGTTGCCGGCACGGCGTYGATGGCGTACCGGGAGGCGTCGTTCGCGACCAGGGACACGGTCACCACCGCCGCGTACGAGCCCGGTCCGGTGTAACCCGCGACCCGCACGCTCTCGGCGACCGTGGCCCCGTTCACGACGCCGGTCGCCGACTCGGCGTAGCGCCGCCCGGCGACCTCGCAGCTCACCGGCGTGTTGACGTGCCCCGCGACGGACACCGGGCTGGTGATGCCGACGGTCAGCGAGCCGGGGCCGCCGGTGCCCGCCCCGGCCGGTGCCGTCGTGCCGGCCGTCGGATCCGTGCTCGTGCTCGTGCTCGTGGACGCGGCCGCGCCGGCCGTGGCGGTCGCGGGTGCCGCCGAGGCCACGCCCGGCGATGGTCCGGCGCTGGCGCGGCACCCGGATACGGCCAGCAGGAGCCCGCCTGCGAGCGCGATCGAGCGGCCGCGAACCCAGTTCCGACTGTTCACATCATTCTCCGAACTGACGACGACGCTTGGCGGACGCCAGCCTGGGCGGCGTCCAGTGCGGTGATCCCACCCGCGGTGGATGCGCCGTGGCTGCGAGCTGGATGTGAGAACCGTGTGACGAAACCGGAACTGGCCAGGTCTCCTCAGCTGACACCCCCGCGGCGGTGGGCCACCATCGGCAGGCCGCCCTTGGGGCGCAGCGTGACCAGCGGCTCGGGCACGACCGGCGTGTCCGCGGCCGGGGTGAACGACCAGTGGCGGGCGATCGCGGCCAGCGTCAGGACCCCCTCGGCGACCGCGAAGCTGTTACCGATGCACTGGCGAGATCCGGCGCCGAACGGGAAATAGGCGAAGCGGGGGCGGTCGTGCGCCGTCGCCTTGTCGAGCCAGCGCGTCGGGTCGAAGCGGTCGGGATCCGGCCACCAGCGCTCGTCCCGGTGCATCACCCATTGGCTGAAGACCAGGGTCGATCCGGCGGGCAGCAGGTATCCGGCCACCTCGTGGTCCGCGACGAGATGGCGACCCATCGCCCAGACCGGCGGGTAGAGCCGCATGGACTCGGAGAACACCGCGTTGGTGTAAGCAAGCTGGGGCAGGTCGTCGATCGTGGGTGGCCGGCCGCCGAGGACAGCGTCGACCTCCTCGTGCAGCCTGGCGGCCACCGCCGGCTCGCCGCCGAGCAGATGGAACGTCCACGCCAGCGCGTTCGCGGTCGTCTCGTGGCCGGCCAGCAGGAGGGTCATCGCCTCGTCGCGGATCTGGGAGTCGTCCATCCGCTCGCCGGTGTCGGCGTCCTGGGCGTGCAGCAGCAGCGACAGCAGGTCAGTGCCGGCGGCACCGGTAGCGCCGGTGGTGGCGGCGTGGCGCCGGGCGGCGATCATCTCGAACACCGCGTTGTCGAGCGCCAGACGGGCCTCCTGACGTCGCTGCGCCGCTCGGAGCGGGAGCCGCTCCAGACGCTGGAAGCCGGGCAGGCTGGCGCGCCGCGCGGCCGGCATGTTCTCGCCGACGGCGGTCCGCACCACGTCGATGATGCGATCGTCGACATCGACGTCGAACAGCGTCCTGGCGACGATCGCCAACGTCATCTCGGTCATCTCCGCGTGCAGGTCCAGCCGCTGGCCGTCCCGCCAGGTCGCGGCGGCAGCGTCTGCCAACGCGACGAACTGCTCGCCGTAACCGGCGATCCGCTGCTTGTGGAACAGCGGCTGGATCAGCCGGCGCTGGCGAAGATGGGTATCGCCCGCGCTGGTCAGCAGGCCCTGGCCGAGCAGGTATGTCAGTGGCTGCGTGACGGTCGTGCGCGAGCCGGGGCCGCGAACCACGGCCCCCTTTGCGTACAGGCGGTGGCCGCCTACCAGAGCGTCGGCGATCGCGTCCGGGTCGGACACGAGAAAGGCGGACACCGGCCAGCTGGCCAGCCGGACCAGCGGCCCGTAGTCGCGGCGCAGCTCAKGGAACCGCGCCAGCGGATCGGCGCGCAGCCGCCGGACGGCCGCGACCATGCCGCCGGGCGGCCCGGGAACCTCGTGCACGCCGCGTGGCGCGGTCGCCGGGACGCTCCCGGGCGACGAGGCCGAGACGGGCGGGGGAGAGAAGGGCGGGGGAGAAGAAGCCGTGGGGCGCATGTCGCGTGTCTCCTTGATCGAGTGGTGGTCTCATGACCGTCTGGGTGCGTCGAGGTCGGGTCTGGTCAGGACCGGCAAGGTCCGCGGGCAGGAACGACGGCTGGACGCCGCGCGCGGTACTGCGCGCGCGAGCTGTCAGAAGAGGGCTGGCTGTCAGAAGGGAAGGACGACGACCGCCACCAGTAGCGCGATCTTCACGGCGAGGAGGAGGTCACCGGCTCGGCCGTGCGGGTGCGGCAGGCCCACCGCGGCCAGTACCCGCCCGGCCGCGTCCCGCGCCGCTGGCCAGAACAGGGCGACGATGCCGATGCCACAGCCGGCGACGGCGGCCCGGATGCTGACCGGCTCGGCCGTGAACAGGACGGCGAGCGCCGACGCGGCGACCAGTGCGAACGCCTTGATCCCGGCGAACGCGGCGAACGGATGGCGGCGGGGCAGCAGAACGGCAGCGAGACCCGTGGCCACCAGGATCATGGTCAGCGCGGTGACGGCGCTCATCGGCGCGGGCTCGACCTCGGCGAGCCGGGCCAGGTGCAGCGTGGGGGCTGGGTGCTCGAACCGCGACACCGTCACGACCAGCACGGTCAGCCCGGCGACGGCGGCCTGGACCCCGCGCAGGACCAGCAGCGCCGTGATGATCAGGAGCAGCCTGGCGCCGCGGTCGCGCGCGGACCTGCCCCGCCGGGCGACGAGCCGCCAGGCGACGCGCGGCGCCCCGGGACCTGGTGCCGTGGTGCTGGGCGCCGTGGTATCGCAGGACGTGGTGTCGCAGGACGTGGTGTCAGCCACGGCATATCCGTCCGTCCGCACCGTCCATGCCGGCCAGCGCGGCTCCCGGCATCGTGACCGCGAGCCGCAGTCCGCCAGGCACCGGTTCGACGCCGTCGAGGTGCGCGCCCGGTGGCAGGACGGCGGCTGACGGGCGCCCGGCCACCGCCGCGGCCACCGCCGGGTGGCCGGTCGCCAGCGGCCCGGACCCGAGCAGGCGCGCCAACCGGCCGCCCGGCCCGTCGGAGCCGAGGCGCAGAACGGCCGTCAGCGAGACCGAGCCAACCGTGGGCGAACCCGCCGCCGGACGGCCGAAGATGGCCGACCAGACCGGGACGTGGACGTCGTGGAACGTCACGGCGAGTTCGGTCAGCCGGTCGGTTCGGCCGAAGCCGTCGGCCGTCGCCGTCACGGTCCGGAAATGACCGGCGCCGAGCTGCGTCAGGAAGGGGAATCCGTCGATATGCACGGATCGAGTTCCCGTCAACGTGCCCATGCAGCCCAGCCGGTTGGTCAGGCGGTGCTCGGCGACGCGAACCAGCAGACGGTCGGTCAGCAGGAGGGCGGCCGAAACCACGAGCGGCGCCGCGGCGAGCCACCGCCATCTGATCTGCCATCTGCCCCGCCACCAGGCTCCGCCGCCCGCGATGACCACCCGTCGCGCGGGCAGACAACTCGCCGATCCGAACCCACCCACCGGTTTCCGCATGACACCGAGCAGACCGCCCGTTCATGCGGACGAGATGTGAGCCAGGGTCGAGCGGCGTGCGGGTCCGACGCGGGTCCGTTCAGGAACCGGGCAGCGTGACCCGGACGGCCAGCCCCTGCCCGGGAGCGCTCGCGACCTCGGCGCGGCCGCCGTGGGCGGCGGCGACGGCGGCGACGATGGACATCCCCAGGCCGCTGCCGCCGCGGCCACGCTCCCGGCCGGCGTCGGAACGGTAGAAACGGTCGAAGATCCGGTCCAGGTCGGCCGCCTGCACGCCCGGCCCCTCGTCCCGGACCTCGAGCAGGATCTCGCCGCCGACGGCGCTGAGGGAGATCTCGGCGGGGGTGCCGGGCGGGGTGTGGACGCGGACGTTGGTCAGCAGGTTGCCCATCACCTGCCGCAGCGCATCCGAATCTCCGACGACAAGGCATTCCGGCGGCACCCGCACGGACAGCGGGCGATCCGGCTCGACCGCGGCGACGTCGGCGGCGGCGTCCCGGACGATGGCGGCAAGGTCGACGGTGGCGCGTTCGAGCGGCCGGGCCTCGTCGAGATGGGCGAGGTAGAGCATGTCGTCGACGAGGGTGCTCATCCGACGGGTCTCGTCCTGCACGCGGCGAAGCGCGTCGTCCGCGCCCGACGGCGGCACGATGCCCTGGCGCAGCATGTCGACGTAACCGCGCACCGAGGTCAGCGGTGTGCGCAGCTCGTGCGAGGCGTCGGCGACGAACTGCCGCAGGCGCTCCTGCGAGCGTCGGCGGCCCTCGAAGGCGGTCTGGATCTGCGTGAGCATGACGTTGAGGGCGGCGGCGAGGCGATCGGTCTCGGTACGCGACCGGCCATGCGGCACCCGGCGTTCCAGATCGCCGTCGGCGATCGCCGCCGCGGTCCTGGTGATGTCCCGCAGGGGGCGCAGGCCGCGGCCGAGCAGGAGCCAGGCGCAGCCCCCACCGAGCGCGAGCACGGCGGCGGCGGCGACGGTCTCGACCAGCAGGAGCCGGCCGATGGTGTCCTCGATCGGTCGCATGGGCAGCGCGACGAGGTCGGTGACGCCGCCGGGGAGCGCCGTGACCAGCGCTCGGTAGCGGCCGTCCGCCGTCTCGATGGTGAACGGCGTGGCCGCGGCGATCCGGCGGTCCAGGTCGGTGACGCTGGTCAGGAGCCGGGCGCCGGCCGCTGGCTGGTCGGTCCCGCCGGTCAGGGTCATCGTCGAACCGCCGGGCTGACGCAGCTCGATCACGAACTCGGTCGGGGCCACGGCGCGCTGCAGCCCGACGCCGCCGAACAGCGGAGCGAGCCGGGTGAGCGTCGAGACGCCGCGGGTGCTGATCAGGTTCTGGGCGCCGCGCAGCTGGTCGTCCGCCTGGTCGATCAGGTGCGACCGCAGGGCCAGGGCGCTTGCCGTCCCGGCGACCGCCAGGCAGACCGCGAGCAGCGCCAGCAACCCGAGCATCAGTCGGGCGCGCAGCGTCACGGCGGGACCTCGGTCACGCCTCACTCGCGTCCGGCTGCTGGGCAGCCGGAACGCCCGCCCGCAGGGCGTAGCCGAAACCCCGCTGAGTGTGAATCAGCGGCGGGCCGTAGGGCGCGAGCTTGCGCCGCAGGTAGCTGACGTACTGGTCGACGACGGTGGCGCCGCCGCGGTAGTCCTCGCTCCAGACGGCGTCGAGGATCTGCTCCCGGGAGAGCACCCGGTTCGGGTTGGTCATGAGATACCGCAGCAGTTTGAACTCGGTGGCGGCCAGCTCGACGGGCTGGCCCGCGCGGGTGACGCAGTGCGTGTCCTCGTCCAGCCGGACGTCGGCGAAGGTCAGCGCCGGCGGGCACGCGGCGGGTGGCTCCCGCCGCGTGCGGCGCAGCACGGCCCTGATCCGGGCGACCAGCTCGTCGATCGAGAACGGCTTGGTGACGTAGTCGTCGCCGCCGTAGGTCAGCCCGGCGATCTTGTCGGTGTGCCGGTCGCGCGCGGTGAGGAACACGACCGGCACGTCCACGCCCTGCTCCCGCCACTGCCGGCACAGCTCCAAGCCGTCGCAGTCGGGCAGCATGATGTCCAGCACCAGCAGGTCCGGGCGCCGCGCCGCCACCGCCGCCGTGGCCTGCCGCCCCGACTGGGCGGTGACCACGTCGAACCCGTGGAACCGCAACGCCATCCGCAGCATGTCGACGATGTTCGGCTCGTCATCGACGACCAGCAGCCGTGGCCCGGCCCCCTCCATCGTTCACCCCCGGCCTTCGCTGCCGTGCTGTCCGCGAACCATTCCATGCTGTCCGCGGACCATTCCATCTGGCGAACATATGAGTTCGGTTCGAACCGCCGGCGCCGGGGTGGAGCCGCCTACGACGAGGCGGGCTGGGCAGACCGCTGATCCTCGGCCGCTTCGGCTGGCTGGCCTTGGGCTGCCTGGCTTTGGGCTGCCTGGCTTTGGGCTGGCTGGCTTTGGGATGGCTGGCCTGGGGCGGTCTGCGCCGCGGCGGGGCGCAGCAGGGTCCCGACGGCGACGGCCGCGGCGGCGACCACGACGGCGGCGCAGGTCAGCGCGGTGCGCATGCCGTCGACGAAGGCGGTCTCGGCCTGCTGGGCGACGGCCGGGCCCAACCGGGTGGCGAGGGCGAGCGAGGACCGGGCGGACTCGGCGAGCGGGGCCGGCAGGCCGGCGGGGTGCAGGTGGTCGCGGTAGGTCGACTGCAGGATGCTGCCCAGCACGGCGATCCCCAGGGCGCCGCCCAGCTCGCGGGCGAGGTCGTTCGTCGCCGAGCCGACGCCCTGCTTCGCCGCCGGCAGCGCGTCGGTGATCGCGGTCGTCGCGGGCGTCATGGCCAGGCCCATGCCGGCGCCGAGCGGCAGCAGGCCCGCCAGCAGCAGCCAGTAGCCGCTGTCCGCGCCCAGCCGCGACAGCACCAGCAGGCCCGCGGTGACCAGGGTGAGCCCGAGGACGACGACCGGGCGGGCGCCGACCCGGCTGACCAGCCGGGGCGCGGCCACCCGCGCGGCCGGCATGATCGTCAGGCTCATCGGGATCAGGCTCACCGCCGCGACGAGCGGGCCGTCGCCGCGGACCAGCTGCAGGTACTGCAGGAGCAGGAAGATGAACCCGAAGAACGCGAAGAACTGCAACGTGATCGACAGGGTGCCGGCGGCGAAGGCGCGGTGGGCGAACAGGCGCGGGTCCAGCAGCGGGTTCGGGTGGCGCAGCTCCCAGAGGACGAAGCCGACCAGGATGACGACCCCGGCGGCGATGCCGAGCAGCGTCCGGGGACTGCTCCACCCCTCCGTGGGCGCCTCGATGATCGAGTAGACCGCCACGCCGAGCCCGGCGACCGTGAGCAGCGCGCCGACGAGATCGAGCCGCCCGGCCGCGGGGTCGGCCGACTCGGGGATCACCCGCAGGGTGGCGAGGACGGCCACCGCGGCCAGCGCGACGTTCAGTCCGAACACCGAGCGCCACGACCAGACCTCCAGGAGCAGGCCGGAGGCGAGCACCCCCAGCAGCGCGCTCGCCCCGGCGACGCCGGCCCAGGCTCCGACGGCGCGTGACCGCTGCTCCGGCGGGAAGGTGGCGGTGATCGTCGACAGCGTCGCGGGCATGACCAGGGCGGCGCCGACGCCGAGCACGGCGCGCATCGCGATGAGCCAGCTCKGGTCGCTGACGGCCATGGCCGCGAGCGAGCCGGCCCCGAAGACCGCGAGACCGACGATCAGCGCGCGTCGGCGGCCGTACCGGTCGCCGATGGCGCCGCCGAGGAGCAGCAGCGCGGCGAACGGCAGGGCGTACGCGTCGATCACCCAGGACAGCTGGGTCTGGTTCGCGTGGGTGTCACGGGCGATCGAGGGAAGCGCCACGTTCAGCGACGCGACGGCGGCGACGACGGTGGCGAGGGCGAGCATGACGACCGGGAGCACGGCGCGATGCACGCCGCCCTGCCGGTCTGCCGGTGGCATGGGAGCCGCCGTGGGGATGGTCATCGTGGACCTCCAGCCGAGGGTGTGAACCCTGGCCAAGGTCACCCGCTCTCCGCATAATTTCAACCATGATGAATAAGGCTGAGGGGGGCACCCGTGGCCGGCGGGCCGGCAGCCCGGACACCCGCGGCCAGATCCTGGACGTCGCGCGCCGGCGCTTTCTGTCGGATGGCTACCGAGCTGTGACACTGCGCTCGATCGCCGCGGAGGCCGAGGTGGACGTCGCCCTGATCAGCTACTTCTTCGGCTCCAAGAAGGGCCTGTTCGGCGCGACGCTCGGCCTGCTCGCCAACCCGCCCGAGCTCCTGTCCGCCGCGCTGCCGGGCGACCGGGCGACGCTGCCGGAGCGGGTGCTGCGCTCCGCGGTCACCACCTGGGACGACTCCGACCGCGGCGACCAGCTCCGGCTCATGATCGCGGCGATCGTGCAGGAGCCCGAGCTGACCCGGCTGTTCCGGGAGGTGCTGGAACGGGAGATGGTGGGCCAGGTGGCCGAGTACGTCGGCGGCGCGGACGCCCCCTACCGTGCCGCGGCGTTCACCGCGCAGGTGGCCGGGACCATCTTCACCCGTTACGTGCTCGAGCTGGAACCCATCGCGAGCATGACGGCTGATGAATTGGTCCGGCACCTCGCCCCGGGCCTGCGCGCCGCCCTCTACGCCCCCACCGCGCGCCGCCGCTGACCGTGCGACCACGGCGTGCCGGTCGACGACGGTGCCCACTCGACGACGGTGCCCACTCGACCCCGCCGGCGCGGCACCGCCCGCGGCGGCGGTTCTGGCTGGCGGAGGGTTCCAGCTAGTTGCTGTAGACCCGGTCGGGCCGGACGAAGACGGCTGTGCGCCGCTGTTCGGCCATGACGCGGTCGTACTCGTCCCAGTCGTCGTGGGTGYCGCCCGCCGAGGTGAACACCTCGCGCAGCATCAGCCGCAGGCGTTCGGCGTCGACGTCCGGACTGGGATCGTCGGGTCCGATCAGCTCCGCGCGTCCCTCGACCGTCGCCCACTGCCAGCCGGACCGGACGGTGGCCGTCAGCTGGGGGCGAGCGCGCAGGTTCGCGAGCTTCACCTTGCCGTAGGTGACGAAACCGAGCACGGTCTCGCCGGTGAGCGGATGCGTCAGTACGCCCACGTTGACGACCGACGACTGGATCGTCTGATCGCCCCGCACGGTCGAGATGACCGCCAGCCCGTTCTCCGCGCGCCCGAGAGCGGCCAGATCGTCGATGGTGGTCATCCGGCCGGCACCCTCTGCCCGAGACTGGTACTACACGGCTACAACAGAGCTGCCGCAGCAGTCTGACTGTCTACCGCGCGGCCCTGGCCGACCCTACCGGTAGAGCGGCGCGCGGCGGTCGTCGTCCGGGAACGCCGGAGTGGTGGGCGCGGACGTAGGCGTAGGCGCGGGCTGCTGAGGAGGGTAATCCGTCCAGCCCTGCCCGGCGGGTGCCGGACGGTCGAAGAAATCGCGCCTGGGCTGGTCGTCGAAGGCGGCTCGCCCCGCCGCCGCGTCGCGGGCATCCACGTCCGGCGCCGCCTGGTGACGGCCGTGCGGGGCCKGGCTGTTCCGGTCGGCACGAGCCGGGGTGGGCGAACCTCGCCCGTTGCGCGGGCCGGCGACCAGCGGGGACCTGCCGGTCTCGGCGAAGCCCCCGAGCGCGGCGAAGATGATGAGCGCGAGCACCGAGAAGGCGATCAGCATGACGGGGAAGCTCAGCACGATCGGGTCGGCGCCACTCGTCTCCGACAGGCGGTCGGTCTCGGCGACCTGGGTGGCCGCCATAGCCGTGTAGTGCATCCCGCTGACCGCGGCGGCCATCACGAGGGACGCGACGACGACGTGCGCGGTGGTGCGCACCCGGAAGGCGAGCCACAGGGCGGCCAGGGCCGCCACCACGGCGATCGCGACGGAGACGCCGGCCAGCTTCTTGTCATAGGTGACGGTGCTGCCGGCCTGCATCGCGGCCATGCCCGTGTAGTGCATCGCCGCGACGCCGAGCCCCGCGATGACCCCGCCGACGATGAGGCGCACGGCGCTTCTCGGGTTGGTCCCGACGATGGCCAGCCCGATCGCCGAAACGGCGATGGCGATCAGCAGGGAAAGTGCGGTCAACGGAAGGTTGTAGGCAAGCTTCCGGTCACCGACGTGATAACCGAGCATTCCCATGAAATGCATCGACCAGATGGCGCCACCGCCGAGGGATACCGCGGACGCGGCGATCCAGCGGCGTCGGGCGCCGCCCTGGGTGCCCGGGATACGCCGCGCGCTTACCAATGCCGCGAACGAGCCGATCACGGCGAGGCCGATGGAGCTGGCGACAAAGATGAGGTCGCTGCTGGCGTGCTCATGCGCCACCTGGGCAGTGATCACATTTCCCCCCGCGGGTGTGAGACGCTGGCCGGGCTCGCGGGTACGGGGCGACCGGGCAATGAGGTCAAGCGTGACGACAAGGCGATCTGAGCAGCGGAGATCGGAACAGCATAGTGATCTATATGACTCATTGGAACGATACAGGCCATAGCGGTGCGGGCGCGAGATGGTGTGACGGCTGAACTGGGTCCGTTGAATGCTGCGGAACGTGGCCGGGCTGTTTGTCGGCGCGACCGATCGTGTCTCCGTTGGACGGTGGTGGTGTCACCGCCGTCGGTAAGCATCCGCCGGTATGCGGACGAGCACTCGAAGTGAGATGGCCGAGCACCTGAGGTGGTCAACCGGGTGTCATCGCAACGGCTGCACCGATGATCGCCCTAAGCGCCGTTTGGCTCACGTCCCGTTAGGCGGGCCCCATTGGTGCTATCGCGGTGGCTCGCGCGTCGTTCCAGCCCATGAGGGACAGGCGTTCCGCGTTGGCGAGCGGCCGCTCAGCGCCCGGGCGACCGCTGAGGCCGGGGGCCCTCAGCCGAGCTTGAGGTAGGTGTCCTTGAGGTAGGTGTCGAGGAAGGAGTTGCGGAGGACCCGGCCCGGGTCGCGGCGGGCCGCCAGCCGGACGAACTCCGCCAGTCGGGGGTACCCGGCCCGGACCCGCTCGGGATCCAGCGCGAAGACCTTCCCCCAGTGCGGCCGGGGGGCGAACGGAGCGAGGGCCCGCTCGACGGCGGCGACCGCGCGGGCGACGGCGGTCTCGTCCGGTAGCCAGGTGAAGTGCAGCGCCAGCGCGTCGCGGTGGTAGGCGGGGCTGAGCCAGAGACCGTCCGCGGCCACCGCGCGCAGTTCGCTGATCTGGAGCGCGCCACGGACGTCGCCGCTGACCTGGTAGACGGCGTCGATCGCCGCGGCGGCGTGTTCACGGGCGACGAAGTACTCGGACTGGAGCTCGTCGCCGGCGCTGGGGGTGAAGCCCAGGCGGAAGTGGGGCAGCCGCTCGAACCAGGGGCCGGGGACGCCGAGCTGCTGGGTGGTGTGCTCAGGGTCGACGCCGGGGATCGGGTGCAACGGGCGAGTGGCCGGCCGGGCGCCGCACACCTCGGCCGGCGCCGCCGTGCTCCCGTCGTCCCCGCCTCCCCCGTCGCCGTCGCCGTCGCCTGCGCCGAGGCGTCGCTTGAGCCACACCTGCGAGCCGGCGTTCGGGTCCCAGGCCGTGAAGACGCTGACGCTGTAGGCCGCGGCGAGGATCTCGTCGATGCCGGCCAGCAGGTCCTCGCGGGTCAGGCCCTCGTAGACGTGCTGGCTGACCTGGAAGGTCGGGACGATCTCGAGGGTCACCGCGACGACGACGCCGAGCGCGCCGAGGGCGACGACGTGGCCGTCGAAGTCCTCGTCGACGCCCCGCCGGACGGTCATGAGCTCACCCGACGGGGTGACCAGGTCGAGCGCGACGACCGAGGTGGCCAGGTTGCCGTTGCGCTCGCCCGAACCGTGCGTCGCCGTCGCGCACGCGCCGGCGACCGAGATGTGCGGCAGCGATCCGAGGTTGCGCAGCGCCCAGCCGGCCGCGTCGAGCTCCCGGCCCAGGTCGCCGTACCGGATGCCGGCGCTCACCGTGACCTCGCGGGCCGCCTGGTCGACGCGGACCAGCCGAGGCAGCCCGGCGGTCGAGATCAGCGTGCCGTCCGTGTCGGCGATCCGGTTGAACGAGTGCCGGGTGCCGAGCGGCCGCGCCCTGCCCCCGGCGGCCACGACGCGCGCGAGCTCGGCGACCGACGTCGGGGCGACGACGCGGGCCGCCGCGAACGTCACGTTCCCGGCCCAGTTCCGCGTGGGCGCGCTCCCGTCGTCCGCCATGCCTCCGTCCGCCATGCCGCCGTCCCTTCCGCGCCGCCGTCCTTCGACGCCGTCCCTTCGGCCCCAACCCGGCGACGAGTCTCGCACCCGGCCGTGCCTGACACCGCCCGGGGACGGGACCGGTCACTCCCGGACGGCGGCCAGGTCGGCAGGGTCGCGGCGCAGCAGCAGGGCCGCCGGGGCGATGCTGGCCACCAGGGCGACCGCGAGGCAGGCCGCGGCGATCGCGCTCAGCGTCGCCCAGGGAACGACGACCGGCACCGACGGCGCGAGCTGTGCCAGGCCGTACCGGGCGCCCCAGGCGGTGATCCCGGTGACCGCCGCGGCCAGCGCCGCGCCGATGGCGGTCACCAGCACGGCCTCCGTGGCGACGACGGCCAGCACCTGCCGGCGGGTCGCCCCGGCGAGGCGGACGGTGGCGAACTCACCCGCCCGGTCCCGGGTGGCCATGACCAGCGTGTTCGCGATCGCGAGCACGGTGTAGACGAGTGCCAGGCCGAGCAGCACCACCGACGCCATCCGGTTGGCCCTGGACTGCTCGGCGTTCGCCGCGGACAGGTACTCGTCGGTGCCGACCAGCTTTCCGGCGCCGGCGGTGGCCGTCGCCACCCCGGCGGCGACGGCGGCCCTGGCGGCCGTCGACCGCGTCGCCTCCGCCGAGAGCCGCAGGTAGACGACGGTGGCGATCGCCGGCTCGTGCCCGGTGCGCAGCGCCGCCGGCAGCAGGAGGGTCTCGTCGAGGTCGAGGCGCTTGCCGAGCACGGCGACCACCCGCGGCCGCACGGGCGTCGAGTCCGCGAGCCACAGCTCGGCGCGTTCGCCCAGCTTCCAGTGGCTGCCGGCCGGCACCGCGACCGTGTCGGTGCCGGTGAGGTCGGCGAGCCGGCCGGCGGTGACCGGGGTGTCGAGGACGGCCGCGAGATCCGCGCCGGTGGCGTACCGGGCGGCCCAGCGCTCGGGGTCGCCGTCGTCCCGGACATAGACGGAGGCGTCGGTCACGGGTACGGCGGCCCGCACGCCTGGGATCTCGCGCAGCGTCTGGACGGCGGCGTCGGGCAGGCCGGCGCCGACGGCCGGCACGACCAGCGCGTCGGCGGCGATCTGATCACGAGCGGCGCTGTCGGTCGCCGCCTCCAGCGTCCCGAAGCCGGTGAGCATCGAGCCGGCGATGCCGAGCGTCACCAGGATCGGCGCCGCCGTCGCCGCGGTGCGCCGCACGGCGCCGCGCGCGTTGTGGCGGGCGAGCAGCCCGACCGCGCCCGGCGAGGCGGCGAGCGGCGCGGTGAGCAGCCACGCCAGCGGCGGGATGACCAGTGGCGCGAACAGCGCGAACCCCATGACCAGCAGCATCCCCGCGACGATGATCAGTGCCACGCCCGCCGCCGACGGGTGCGCCATCAGCACCGCGATGAGCGGCACGCTGCCGGCGAGCGCGAGYAGCCCGAGGACGGTGCGTCCCACGGTCATCGGCCGGTGGTCCACCGCCGCCTCCCGCAGCGCCTCCGCCGGCCGGATCCGCCCGGCGCGCCACGCCGCCGCCCAGGCACCTACCAACGCGACCAGCAGACCCGTGCCGAAGGCGGGAGTCACCGCCCAGAAGACGAAATGAGCGGTGAAGCCGCTGGGTGCGAACCCGGTGCGGACCAGGACGCGCGCGAACGGCGGGGCGAGCAGCACGCCTAGCAGCACGCCCGAGAGCGAGGCCAGCAGGCCGACCGTGAGCGCCTCGCCGAGCACGAGCCGGAACACCTGGCGCGGGGTGGCCCCGGCGGCGCGCAGCAGGCCGAACTCGCGCCGGCGGGCCGCGACGGAGTAGGCGAAGGTACCGGCCACGACGAAGATCGACACGAAGCCGCCGAGGCCGGTGGTGGTGCCGAGCAGGGCGATCGCGACCTCGTGGCGCTCGGCGTCCGGGTCTGGCTCGGCGGACCGGCGGCCGTTGCCGGTGAGCACCCGGACCGAGCCGTCGTCGGCGCTGACCGAGCCGTCGCCCGCGCGCGCGTCGTGGACGACGGCCCGCGCGGCCGCCGCCAGCGCCGCGGCGTCGCGTGGCGGTGCCGGGGCGCCGGCCTGATCGCCGGCGGTGGCCGCGGTCGTGGCTGGCCGGACCGTCAGCGCCACCGCCGTGACCCGGCCGTCCGCGAGCTCGGTGGCGACGGTGTCGGTGGCGTAGAACGCGCCCGGCGCGTCGGTGCGCAGCACCCCGCTCACCGTGAAGGCGCGGGCGCCATGCGTGGTCACCACGGTGACCCGGTCGCCGGGGCGGTGGCCGGTCGGCGCGCTGAGAACGATGTCCCCGGCCGCCCGCGGCGCGCCGCCCGCGACCCAGGAGTAAGGGTGCAGCGCCGCCGCGGACCACGGGTGGACGGTGTCACCCGGCGCGCCGTCGGCCGCCGCGTAGCCGGCGACATCGACCACCACCGCCGCGTCACCGCCGAGGGCGGCCCGCAGGCGGTCGACGAGGCCGGCCGGCAGCGGGCGGGTGAGGATCGTCCTGGCCGTGGAGGTCTCCCGGTCCTCGCCGGAGCCGGTCGTGATGCTGACCGTGCCGGCGCCGGCGACGACGACGTCCGGCGTGGCATACCAGCGCGGGGCGCGGGCGGAGCCGCCGACGGTGCTGACCAGCGTCAGCGTCATCGCCGCCAGCAGCGCGACCCCGAGCGCCAGCGCGAGAAACGTTCCCAGCAGGCCGCCCTTGCGGGCACGGACGGTGTGCCAGACGAGCCCGGCCATGTCAGCTCTCCTCGCGGCCGTGGTCGCGGTCGCGGTCGCGGTCGCCGTGCTTACGGCCGTAGTGGTCGCGGCCGTCGGGCTCCAGGCCCGCGAGCCGGGCGGCGACGGTGGCCGGGTCGGGGTCGGCCAGCTCCCCGGCGGCTCGGCCGTCGACGAGGAACACGACCCGGTCGGCGTAGGAGGCGGCGACCGGGTCGTGGGTGACCATCACGATCGTCTGCCCGTCGACGTCGACCAGCGAGCGCAGCAGGGTCAGCACCTCGCGGCCGGTCCGGGTGTCCAGCGCGCCGGTCGGCTCGTCGGCGAACAGCACCGCCGGGCGGGTGACCAACGCCCGCGCGATGGCGACGCGCTGCTGCTGACCGCCGGAGAGCTCGGCCGGCCGGTGCCGGCCTCGCCCGGCGAGCCCGACGGCGGCGAGCACGTCGCGCACCTCGCGCCGCCGCGGCCGGCGGCCGGCCAGCCGCAGCGGCAGCGCCACGTTCAGTTCGGCGGACAGCGCCGGAACGAGGTTGAACGACTGGAAGACGAAGCCAACCCGCTGCCGGCGCAGCATCGTCAGCTCGTTCTCGCTCAGCCCGCGCAGGTCCACCCCGTCGAGGAACACCTCGCCGGCACTCGGCCGGTCCAGCCCCGCCGCGCACTGCAGCAGCGTCGACTTGCCCGAGCCGGACGGCCCCATCACCGCGACGAACGTGCCCCGGTGGATGTCCAGGGTCACCCCATCCAGGGCGGTCACGGCCGCCGCGCGTCGCCCATAGACCTTCCGGACGTCGCGCAGCGCCACCGCGCTGCTCGCTGCGACGGTGGAGCTCGCTGCGACGCTCGAGTTCTCGGTGACGTTCGGGGCCGTCGAGGCCTTGCCACCTGGGGTTTCTACCGGATGGTCAACGGTGTTCCGGCGCGCCGTCCGCTCGAGCTGTTCCATGAGATCAGCTCACCAGCGCTGCGACCCGCGCACACTGGTGCTGCGCCCCGATCCGGGGTGGGGCTAGCCGGATGCCGCCCGGAGGGGCGCGCCATCGTCGGCAGGCGTCGGCCATCGTCGGCAGGCGTCGGCCGGGCCCGGGGGAGCCCGGCGGGCCGTCAGAGGTGGTAGCCGCCGTCGACGTCGAGCATGACGCCGGTGATGTAGGCGGCCCGCGGGGACGCGAGGAAGCAGACGGCCTCGGCGACGTCGGCCGCCGCGCCGAAGCGGCGCATCGGGATGTTGCGGCGGGCGACGTCGAGCGCGCCGTCCGGGTAGGCGCCGGCGCTGATCAGCCGCTCGGCCATCCCGTCGGTCAGCATGCCGGGGCCGACGCAGTTCAGCCGCACCCCGAAGCGGCCCTCCTCGGCCGCGAGGGCACGCACCACCGACTCGACCGCCCCCTTCGGGCCGGCGGACAGACCGTCGCGGACCGGGTAGCGGCGGGTCGCCGCCGTGGTGACCGCGACGACGCTGCCGCGGGCGGCCCGCAGCGTCGACAGGGCCGGCTGGACGAGGTTGAAGAACGCCACGACCTCGCCCTCCACCTGGCGGCGGAAGACGGCCGGGCTCACCGTCGACAGGTGTTGCTGCGGGACGTGCGGGCCGGACGCGACCACCAGGGTGTGCACCGCGCCGAACCGGGCGGTGACGTCGGCGATGAACGCGGCCGTCTCCGCCTCTTCCTCGAGCCGGAGCTGGCGGGCCTCGCCGTGGCGCCCGGCGGCCTCGACCGCAGCCAGGCTCGCCGCCGCCGCGTCGGCGTTGCGGTGGTAGGTGAGGACGACGTCGCTGCCGCGCTCGGAGAGCAGCCGGCAGACCGCCGCGCCGATCCCGCCGCTGCCGCCGACGACCACCGCCACTCCCGGCAGGTCGGCGAAGTCTCCGCCGAGGCCCGCGGGCCGGCCCGCGTCGCTGTCGCCGCCCATCCGGCTACCGTGCCGCGACCAGCTTCGACAAGCAACGGGTTCTAGTCCGCGGCGACCCGGCGGCCGCGGCGAGAGCGGCCGCGCGGGTCGCCACGAGAGATCGGGTTACTACGAGAGATCGGTCGCTACGAGAGATCGGGTCGCTACGAGAGGTACAGCGCCATCGCCTCGATGAGGCCCGCCCGGGCGAGGCTGATGTCCGTGTAGGTGCCCAGGTCGTTGAGGTCGTGCAGCCCGCGGATCGCGGCGGGCACGAGCGAGCGTGCCTTGGCCAGGCGTTCCCGGGAGACGCTCAGGCCGTCGAAGATGCGATCCCAGGCCTGCGCCCAGCGGGTGTCCCAGGCGGCGAGCGCGGCCGCGGTGCGGGGGAAGTCCTCCTCCAGCACGGCGAGGTCCCGCGGCAGGTACAGGCGCAGGTTGTGCACGGCTCGCACGTTCGGCGAGTCCAGCGAAGTCCAGACCAGGTCGACCACGGCCTCCAGCCGTCTCGCCAACGGCAGCAGCGACGAGAGCTGCTCCGGGTTGGGGTGGAAGTCCGGGCTGGTCGAGACGTGCTCGATGACCGCCGCCCAGACGCCGTCCGCCTCACCGAACTGGTGCTGGATCGTCCCCCAGGTGACGCCGGCCTCCCGGGCGATCAGGTTCGCGCTGACCGCGTCCGGCCCGCCGCCGCTGAGCAGGTCGACCGCGACATCCAGGATGCGCCCCCGGGTGGCCAGCCCGCGCCGGTTGAGGCGGGTTCCCTTGGCGGAGAGCGCCGTCGGCGCGGCGACGGTGGACGTGCCCACCTGAGCCATCGGGCCCCCTACGTTCGAGTGGCCACACGTTACCCGCGTGCCACGCCGGATGACGGGCCTGCCGGCCGTCGCTCGGCTGACGATCCCGGCTCACGTTCGATGGCACTGGCCGCTCGGCCTGACTGGTCAGCGCGGCGGCTTTCGCGCGGGGAACACCGCGAGGATCTCGGTGCCCGCCGCCGACATCACCTTGTCGGTCCTGACCAGCTCGACCGCTTCCAGGAGGAACGAGCCAAAATGGTCCGCCCGGTGCGCGCGAGCGACCTTCCGGGCGGCGGCGACGTCGGTCGACCGAAACCGGACGACATTGCTGAGCGCCAGGACGGTCCTTCTCGGCGRCTGGATCCGGCCGGCTGGATCCAGCCGCCGCAGAATCGACGCGCGCAGCCGCGGAAACGCCCGTGCCGGGCGCGCGTACGCCTGGACGTAGACGGTGCCGCGGGCCACGGACAGCCCCCGCAGGTCGAGGATGACCGGCGGGGCGGCCGCGACGCAGTCCGCCAGCACCTGTTCGACCCGCGCGATCGGGACGTCCGCGTAACGGTCGAGGTTGATGAGCGTCACGTGCAGGTCGGCCGCCGGGTAGAGGTGGTGGCCGCCGGCCGCGGCGGCCGGTCGCGCCGCCTCGCGTACCCGGGCGCCCACGGTCTCGGGCACGCGGACGACGGTGGTCAGGAACGCCCTTGGTCCCTCCTGGCCGTGCCAGGAGACGGCCTGCCCGCGGCGCAGCCGCCACGACTCGGTGGCGCGCAGCGCGCCGAACCGGGCCCGCTGCGATATCTCACGCCCCATCCGGGTTGCCGGCGCTCCGCTCGCTGGCAGCCTGTCCGCCTGCGGCGTGCCCGCCCAGGGCGAAGCCGGAGGGACTCGGGTTGCCCTGGAGCGTCCAGCCGTTGCCGCTGCGGATCCAGCCGGCCGAGGCGGCGGTGCCGCCGTCGACGCTGAGGGTGGTGCCGGTGATGTAGCTGGCCCGGTCGGAGCAGAGGAAGACGGCGGCGTCGGCGACCTCGCTGGCGACGCCCTCCCGGCCGAGCGGGACGTAGCGCTCGATCCCGGGCAGGCGCTCGGGTGGGACGGGCGGCAGCTCGTCCGGGTCGACCGGGCCGCGCATGATGCCGCGCAGCCCGGCGGTCCCGGTCATGTCCGGGGCGATCGCGTTGATCCGGACGCCCTGGTCGGCGAGCTCGACGGCCATCGTCCGGGTGAAATTGATCATTCCGGCCTTGCAGGCGGCGTAGACGGCGTACATGGGCGCGGCGCGCATGCCCTCGATGCTGGTGACGTTGACGATCGAGCCGCCGCCGCGGCCGTTGCCACCGGCGCCGGCCGGGCCGCCCGAGGCGGCGACGGTCCGGGCGATCAGCGGGGCGGCGGTCGACGTCGCCGCCAGCATGCTGACGAGGTTGATGTCGATGTGGCGTCGCCAGCTGCGCTCGCTCTGGTCGAGGAAGCGAGCGCCCTTCACCCCGCCGGCGTTGTTCACGAGGATGTCGAGCCGGCCGAACTCGGCATGCGCGGCGGTGATCGCCTCGGTGAGCGCGTCGGTGTCCATCACGTTCGCCGGCAGGGGCAGCGCGGTCCCGCCGGCCTTCTCGATCAGCTCGGCGGTGGCGGTCGCCCGGGTCGGGTCGATCTCGATCAGCCCGATCCGCACCCCGGCCCTGGCGAGCCCGAGGGCGATCGCCTGCCCGAGGCCCGCCCCGGCGCCCGTGACCACCGCCGCCTTGCCGGCCAGCCCCAGCTCGAACCCGCCCGTCACCGTCACAGCACCACTCCTCAGCTCGCGGCCGTCGCCGTACCGCCCGCCCGCCCGTGATCCGACCGCGCGTCCTGGGCCCGCGTGTTCCGCCCGCGGCCGAGAACGCGGTTCCCACCCAGCGGGAGACTAGCTTCGGTCGGCCATCCGAGGCGCGGCGTTCGCCCGCCGCCGGCGGCTCGACGCCACATCGGTCGCCGTCGCAGTGGCCGGCCGGCGGCCGGAAGGCCTTGACGTCCTCGGCCTCAGCCGGCGTCTGGCGTCCCGTCCGCCGCCCGGCGCAGCTCGGCGATGTCGAGACGGCTCATCTTCAGCATCGCCTGGGTGGCCCGGTACGCGCGCTCCGGGTCCGGGTCGCCCAGCAGCTCGTACAGCGCGGTGGGAACGACCTGCCAGGACACGCCGAAGCGGTCCTTCAGCCAGCCGCACTGGCTTTCCTCGCCGCCCCCCGCGGTCAGCCCGTACCAGTAGTGGTCGACCTCCTCCTGCGACCCGCAGGAGATCATGAACGAGATCGCCTCGGTGAACGGGAACTGCGGCCCGCCGTTGAGGCCGAAGTACTCCTGCCCGTCCAGCGAGAAGGTCACCGTCATCACCGCGCCCTCGGTGCCGGGGGTGTCCGGCCCGTAGCGCGACACGTCGAGGATCTTCGAGTTGGGGAAGAGGGAGAGGTAGAACTCGGCGGCCTGCTCGGCCTGGCCGTCGAACCACAGGCACGGCGTCGTCTTCGGCATGCTGGTGACCTCCCAGGTCGTCGTCGGTGTGCTGACCCCGTCGACGGGCGCCGCCGACTTGCGGCGCCGTCCAAGGAGTGACCGCCGCCGGCCGCCGAACTCATCGCGGTCTTCCGGAACGGACGCCTTCCGGGACGGACCGATCAGCCGGTGGGTCCGGTGACGAGCGGGGGGATCTCCGCGACGCTGCCGAGCAGATGGGTGTGCCGGACCGCGCCGAGTGCTGCCACTCCGACCTGGCCGGTCAGCACGCCGACGACGACCCCGGCGCCCGCGTTCGTCCCGGCCAGCAGATCGCGGACGGTGTCGCCGGCGACCAGCACCCGGGCCACGGCGGTGACACCCGTCAGCTCCATCGCGCGAAAGATCATGTAGGGGGCGGGCCGCCCGGTCGGGACGTCGTCCGCGCACACCACCGCGTCGAGCAGGCCGCCGCCCCAGCCGAGCGAGGCGAGCAGCGGGCCGACGACCGACCGGTCGAAGCCGGTGGTCAGCGCGATCCGGATGCCACGGGCCCGCAGCGTGCCGAACGCCTCCACCACGCCCGGTATCGGCGCGGGCGGCCGGGTCCGGTACGCGGTCTCGAGCCGGTCGCGGAAGTCGAGGAAGACCCGCTCGACCTCCGCCGTGTCGATCTCCGCCGCGTCGACCGCCACGGGGGCCGCGCCGGCGCGGCCCGGAGCGGCGGCGAGCAGCGCGCGGATCGCGGCCCGCTTGTCGGCGCCCATCCAGCGCTCGATGTCGTCGTCCCCCGGGGTGGCGCCGGCGGCCTCGACGGCGTGGCGCAGCGCCTGGTAGACGGCGCCGTGCTCCTCGACGGTGGTGCCGGCGATGTCGAACACCGCCAGGTCGATGCGCGCGCGGTCCGGGGCGCCGCCCGCGACGACGCCTGGGGCGACGCCCGTGGCGGCGCCGAGGCCCGGTGCGGGCGGCACGAGGACGGACACGGTGGAGGCGGTGGAGTCGGACACGGCGGCGTCAGTGGAGGCGGTTGAGTCGGCGGCCACGGGTTCACCTTTCCAGGACGAGGACGGTGGGCGGACGGGTACAACATGAACAGGCAGCCAACTCCTCCTCCCACCGTTGACCAGCGATTTCTGCCACCGAAATGCTCGCCCCATGCGGTTTGCCGAGGAGCGGTTCGACGTGGTGGTGGTGGGCGCGGGGATCATCGGGCTGGCCCACGCCGCCGAGGGGGTGCGCCGGGGGCTGCGGGTCGCGGTCGTCGAGCGGGACGAGTTCGCGCGCGGCGCGTCCGTGCGCAACTTCGGCCACGGCTGTGTGAGTGGCCAGGCGGGCGCCGCGCTGGGCTACGCGAAGGTGGCGCGTGAGCGCTGGCTCGAGCTCGGCCGACTAGCCGGCTTCTTCGCCGAGCCCACCGGCTCGGTGGTCGTCGCCCGCCGCGAGGAGGAGCTCGCCGTGCTGGCCGAGTTCGCCGCGGCCGGGCCAGCCCCGGTCGAGCTTCTCGACGCGGACGGGGTGCKGGCGCGGGTGCGGGTGCCGTTGCGCGCGAAGACGCTGCTCGGCGGTGCCTGGCTGCCCTGGGACGTCCGGGTGAACCCGCGCGAGGCGGTCGGGGCCCTGGCCGACTGGCTCGCCGGCCAGGGCGTGACGTTCTTCTGGCGGACCGCCGCGACCGATGTCGAGGAGGGCCTGGTGCACACCAGCCGCGGTGATCTCGCCGCGTCCGCGATCGTGCTGGCCACCGGCCACGACCTCGACTGGCTGTTCCCGGACCTCGCCGAGGAGGCCGGCGTGCGCCGCTGCGCGCTGCGCGCTGCGGATGCTCCGCGTCACCGTTCCCGGTGGGGCCGGCGAGGCCGGGCATCCCCTGGGCGGCGAGACGGGCGGCGCGGGTGGCGAGGTGGGCAGCGGCGCGGGCGGCGGGCGCTTCGGCCCTGGCGTGCTGACCGGGTTGTCGCTGCTGCGGTACGCCGCCTTCGAGGGCTGTCCGTCGTTGCCGGCGCTGCGGGCCCGTTTCGACGCCGAGCGGCCCGACCTGCTTGCCGTCGACATGAACCTGATGTTCACCCAGCTCCCGGGCGGCGACCTGATCATCGGCGACACCCACGAGCGCGCCGTCACCCGTCACCCGTTCCAGGCCGAATGGATCGACGACCTGGTGCTGGCCGAGACCGCCGACCTGCTCGGCGTGCCGGTGGGCGAGCTCACGGTTCGCGAGCGCTGGCGCGGCTACTACGCGACCGCTCCCGACCGCGAGTTCCTGGTCGCGACCCCGTATCCCGGCGTGCGCGTCGTCGTCGTCACGACCGGCATCGGAATGACGACGTCCCACGGTCTCGCCGCCGAGGTCCTCGCCGACCTCGTTCCGTGAACCGTTACTGAACGTTTCTGCCCGACTCCATTACAGCCGCGCGCGTCGCATTGGCCACTCATTGGGTCGACATGGAGGCCTTACCCGGGTCGTCAGTGTTCGTCGAGTCTGGTTCGGACTCCGGTCACCGACGGCACCGAATAGCTTCCTCGTCTATTCATTGATCGGTACGCGAAGGCCCCTGAACCTTCCTAAGTTCGCCCGTCGCCGGCTTTTTGCTCAACTTCCGTCCACCCGCAGGTAATGCGTGCGCGTCACCGTTGCGCGGACAAGTTCGGCGGGCGGACACGCCGCCGCGCGGGGACAGGCGGTCGGTCTACCAGGCGAAACGCCTGGGGATGCCGCGTCCGTGCGCACGGCGGGAGGGGTGGCCGCCGCGCCGGAAAGGCACAGATCTTGCCCTGGGGGGCTCGTGAGACTAGTAGGAAACCGGTCCGCCGTGCGGCTGGTCGCGGCCGGGACGGTCGTGCTCGGCCTGCTCGCCGCCGCCTGTGGCGGTGGCGACAGTTCCTCACCAGCTCTCCGGCGGCCAGCAGCAGCGGATCGCGCTGGCCCGCGCGCTCGCGATCGAGCCGCGGGTGCTGCTGCTCGACGAGCCGCTGTCCGCGTTGGACGCGCAGGTCCGGGCGCAGCTGCGCGACGAGATCCGCTCGCTGCAGACCCGGTTGGGGATCACGACGCTGTTCGTCACGCATGACCAGGAGGAGGCGCTGTCGATGGCCGACCGGGTCGGCGTGATGCGCTCCGGTCAGCTCGAGCAGATCGCGGCGCCGGAGGTCGTCTACGCCTGGCCGCGGACGCCGTTCGTCGCCGAGTTCGTCGGCACCGTCAACCGACTGCCCGGTCGGCTCGCCACCGCCGGTGCCGACGGCACGGTCGAGGTGATCGGTCAGCGCCTCCCGGTCCTGGAGGTCGGCGAGGCCGGCGCGCCGGCGCGGGGCCTGGGCGCCAGTGTGGACGTGCTGGTGCGACCCGAGGCCGTCGTCGTCAAGGCCGCCACCGGTGCCGCGGAAGGCGCGGCCGGGACGGTGGTGGCGCGCTCGTTCCGCGGCGCGGTCACCCGCGTCCAGGTGGAGCTTCCCGGCATCGCCCGCGCCGTCGTCGGCGGCACCGGCGCCTCCGAGATCGCGGACGGCATGACGGCCAGCGACGCCGGCCTGGTCGTCGCGGACCTGGCCACGTTCGAGGTCGGCGACCTCGCCCCCGGAGCCTCCGTCCGGGTCACCCTCGCCGACCGCCCCGTCCTGGTCACCACTCCCGCCGCCTGACCCCGGTCAGGCGCGCCTGACCGGGGTCAGCCGGCGAGGGTGTCGAGGACCTGCTGGCCGTACTTGGCGAGCTTGTTCTCGCCCACGCCGTTGATGGTGGCCAGCTCCGTGAGGGTGGCGGGAGACCGGCTCGCGATCTCCCGCAGGGTGGCGTCGTGGAAGATGACGTAGGCGGGCACGCCCTGCTCCTTGGCGCTGGCGGCGCGCCAGGCGCGTAGCCGCTCGAAGACGGCGGTGGCCTCGGCCGACAGGTCGACGACCGCGGCGGCGCGCTTGGCCTTGCCCTCGGCCGACCCGCCGCCGCGGGAGCCGCCGGATGTCCTGGCGGGGCGTTCGGGGTCGCGGCGCATCGGGACCTTGCGCGCCCCGCGCAGCACCTCGGCGCTCGCGTCGGTGAGCACCAGGGTGCCGTGCTCGCCCTCGACGGTGAGCAGCCCCTGTGCCAGCAGCTGGCGGACGACGCCGCGCCACTGCGACTCGTTCAGCTCGGTGCCGATCCCGAAGACGGTCAGCGTCTGGTGCTCGTGCTGGGTCACCTTCGGGGTGGTGCGACCGAGCAGGATGTCGATGGCCTGGCCGGCGCCGAACTTCTGCCGGCGCTCCCTGGCCAGGCGCAGCACGGTCGAGAGCAGTTTCTGCGCGGCGACCGTCCCGTCCCAGGTCTCGGGCGGGGACAGGCAGGTGTCGCAGTTGCCGCAGGAGCCGGCGCGTTCCTGCCCGAAGTAGGCGAGCAGGCCGGCGCGGCGGCACTCGACCGCCTCGCACAGCGCCAGCATCGCGTCGAGGTGGGCGCTCTGGCGGCGGCGGTGCGCCACGTCGCCGTCCGACGAGTCGATCATCTTGCGGAGCTGGACGACGTCCTGCAGGCCGTAGGCGAGCCAGGCGGTGGATGGCAGGCCGTCGCGGCCGGCGCGGCCGGTCTCCTGGTAGTAGCCCTCGAGCGACTTCGGCAGGTCGAGGTGGGCGACGAAGCGTACGTCCGGCTTGTCGATGCCCATGCCGAACGCGATGGTGGCGACCATGACCAGGCCGTCCTCGCGCAGGAACCGCGACTGGTTCGTCGCCCGGACCCGCGAGTCCAGGCCCGCGTGGTACGGCAGCGCGGCGATTCCGTTCGTGACGAGGAAGTCGGCGGTCTGCTCGACGGACGACCGCGACAGGCAGTAGACGATGCCCGCGTCGCCGGCGTGCTCCGTGCGCAGCAGGTCGAGCAGCTGCCGCTTCGGCTCCTTCTTCGGCACGATCCGGTAGGAGATGTTCGGCCGGTCGAAGTCGGCGACGAAGTGCCGGGCGTTCTCCAGGCCGAGCCGGTCGGTGATCTCCTGGTGCGTCGCCGGGGTCGCCGTCGCGGTGAGCGCGACCCGCGGGATGTCCGGCCAGCGTTCCCGCAGCGCCGACAGTGCCAGGTAGTCGGGCCGGAAGTCGTGGCCCCACTGCGCGACACAGTGAGCCTCGTCGATCGCGAACAGTGCGATCTTGCCCCGGCCGAGCAGGTCCATCGTCGACGGCAGCCGCAGGCGCTCGGGCGCCAGGTAGAGCAGGTCCAGCTCCCCGGCGAGGAAGAGCGCCTCCACCGTCCTGCGCTGGTCGGGGTCCTGGGTGGAGTTGACGAAGTCGGCCCGCGCGCCGAGCGCCCGCAGCGCGTCGACCTGGTCCTGCATGAGCGCGATCAGCGGCGAGACCACGACCCCGGTGCCGGGCCGGACGAGCGCGGGGATCTGGTAGCAGAGACTCTTCCCACCGCCCGTCGGCATCAGCACGAGCGCGTCGCCTCCGTCGATGACGTGCTCGATGATCTCCTGCTGCCCGTCGCGGAACGACTCGTAGCCGAACACCCGCCGCAGCACCTGCTGGGCCGCGCCCACCGGACTCGCGGCGGCCGCCGAGGCCGGCGGGGGTGAGCTCGGCGCCTGGACGGAGGCGCCCGGGGTCTCGGTCACAGGCAAGGTCACCCGGCCACTGTAGGAGGCCGCTGCGACAAGGTCGCCCGCGCCGTCCCGGCTGTGGACAACCAGAGGGCTCCGGCCGCCGGCCTCGCCACGGCGATCCGAGCGTCAAATTGCAACTTACAAATTTCGGTGCGAAGTACGCTGCCGGTGCCTGGATCGGCCCACGGGGTAGGAAAAGGCTGTGGTGGGGGAGTTGGAGGCTTCGTCATGGCGACGAACGTGGTCGTCGCCCGTCGGCGGCTCGCGCAGGGCGTCCGGCGGTACCGGCAACGGTCTGGGCTGACGATCGAGGAGCTGGCCCGCGGGCTGGAGTGCTCCGCGGCGAAGGTCAGCCGGATGGAGACCGGCATCTCCGGCATTCGTATCCAGGACCTGGCGGCGATCGTGAGTCTGGTCGAGGTCGACGAGGCCGAGCGCCGGGATCTGGAGGAACTGGTCAGACAGGCCCGCGGCCGAGAGTGGTGGCAGGAGTACATGGACCTGTTCCCGGCCGGCTCCGCCACGTTCTTCGGGCTGGAGGACGGCGCCACCAGCATCCGGGTGCACAGCACCTCCGTCGTTCCCGGCCTGTTGCAGACCCCCGACTACGCCAGCGCGCTGTTCGGCGCGGTGAGGGGCGCGAGAGCCGAGGCGTGGGACCGCCGGGTCGCGCTGCGCCTGCGCCGCCAGCGCCTGCTCGACCGTGAGCGGCCGCCCCTGCTGACCGTGCTCCTGGACGAGGCTGTGCTCCACCGGGTGATCGGTGGCCCCGAGGTGATGGCCGGGCAGTGGGACCACATCCTTCGCCGCGTCGAGACGCCAGGCGTGGCGGTGCGGGTCATCCCGTTCACGGCGCCGGCGCACGGCGCCGAAGGCGTCGCCTTCACCGTGTTCGGCTTCGATGACCAGGACCTCGGGCCCGTCGCCTATGCCGAGCGGCTCGGCATGCCGCGGTTCATCGAGGAGCCCACCGAGGTGGAGATCTACGTCGCCGGCCTCGGCGGCGCCGAGCGGGTGGCGGCGGCCCCGGAGGCCTCGCGAGAGCTGATCGCCGCCTTCGCCGCCAGGTCGCGCTCCGCCGGGCCGGCGTGATCCGGGCAGCCCGGCCCCCGAGGGCGTGACCGCGCCGGGCACCAACGGGCAGCCGGGTATTCCAGCGGGCGGAATCGGCGCGCGGCGCTCGGGAACAATAGGGACGTGTCCGATCCGCTGCCCGAACCGCTGTACGTGCCGGCGCTGTGCCTGGTCGTCCTGGTCGGCATCGCCGGCAGCGGGAAGTCGGCCTTCGCGGCCCGGCACTTCCGGCCCGCCCAGGTCGTGTCGTCGGACGCCTGCCGGGCGATGGTCGCCGACGACGAGCGTGACCAGTCGGCGACCCAGGCCGCGTTCGAGGTGGCGCACCTGGTCATCCGGCACCGGCTGGCCAGGGGTCTGCTGACCGTCGTGGACGCCACCAACGTCGAGCCGGCGGCGCGCCGTCCGTTGCTGGAGCTCGCGGCGGAGTACGACGTCCCGGCCGTCGCGGTCGTGCTCGACCTGCCCGAACAGCTGTGCGTCCGCCGCGCGGGGGAGCGGGCCAGCCGGCCCGTCGCCGCCGGGGTGGTCAGGCGCCAGTACGCCCAGCTGCGCGCAGGCGTTCCCACGCTCGCCGGCGACGGGTTCGCGGCCGTCCACGTGCTGCGCTCGGCCGCCGAGGTGGACGCCGCCACTGTCGCCACCCGGCGGTCGGCGGTCGACCGGCGCGACGAGCACGGGCCGTTCGACGTCATCGGCGACGTGCACGGCTGCCGCGAGGAGCTCGAGGAGCTGCTCGACCGGCTCGGCTACGTCCTGCACCGGGACGAGGCGGGCCGGCCGGTCGGCGCGCGCCATCCGGCCGGTCGGCGCGTCGTCTTCGTCGGCGACCTCATCGACCGTGGGCCGGACCCGGCCGGCGTGCTGCGCCTCGCGATGGGCATGGCCGCGACCGGCGACGCGCTCGCCGTCGCGGGCAACCACGAGCACAAGCTGGTCAGGGCGTTGCGGGGAGCCGGTCCGGGCGGCCGGGTGAAGGTCGGCCGGAACCTCGCCCGTACCCTGGAGCTGCTGGTCGCGGAGCCGGAAGGGTTCCTCGCCGAGGCGTTCGCTTTCTGCGCCCGGCTCGCCGGGCACCTGGTGCTGGACGGCGGCGCCCTGGTCGTCGCCCACGCGGGGCTGAAGGAGGCCTACCACGGCCGCGACTCCGGCCGGGTGCTGGCGTTCGCGCTCTTCGGTGACACCACCGGGGAACGCGACGAGTACGGGTTGCCGGTCCGGTTACCGTGGGCGGAGGATTACCGCGGCCGGGCGATGGTGCTTTACGGTCACACCCCGGCGGACGAGCACGAATGGGTGAACAACACCCTGTGCCTGGACACCGGCTGCTGCTTCGGCGGCGCGCTCACCGCCGTGCGCTATCCAGAGCGGGAGCTGGTCAGCGTCCCCGCCAGGCGCGAGTACTTCCCCCCGGTGCGGCCCCTGCGGGACCCGGCGTGGCCGCGTCCCCAGCAGGAACCCTCCCAGCGGGAACCCAGAGCCTCCTGACCGCCTCCTCCCGCGCCTCCGGCCCGGTGGCCAAGCCCTCGGCCCGGTGGCCAAGCCCCAGCCCGGCGGCCGAGCCTCAGGATCGGGGCCCGGCCGCGTGAGCTGGTACTTCGCCTCGCGTCCCTAGCGCCCGCCGAATCGGTCGGATCGGTCGGCGCTGGATTGGTCCGTGCCGGGCCGGTCCGCGCGGGACATCCTCGTGTCGCCCCTGGGCTGGTCGTCCGGATAGAGGTCTGAGGCAGCCCCGTCCGACCGCGCCMGCGCCGTCGACGCGACCGGCTCGCGCCGTGCGTCCGGCCGGTGCGGGCCGCCGACCGGTATCCGGATCAGGTCCTCCAGCGACAGCCGCACACCCTCGAGCCGCGCCGCCTCCTGCGCGAGTCGGTACGCGGACTCCTCCGGCAGCGCCCGGAAGGCCGTCGACGTGCGGACCCGCGGCCCAGGCCGCAACGCCAGATGGATGGCCGCCGCGAGCAGCGCCCCGATGAGCGGCGCGACGATGAACAGCCACAGCTGGCCGAGTGCCCACCCGCCGGCGAACACCGCCGGGCCCAGGCTGCGCGCCGGGTTGATCGACGCGTTGTCGATCGGGATCGCGACCAGGTTGCCGACGGTCAGCACGAAGCCGATCGCGATGCCGGCGAAACCGACCGGGGCCTGGACGTGGGTCGCGCCGAGCACGGTGAACACGAGCAGGCCGGTGAGGACCAGCTCCGCCAGGAACGCCCCGCCGAGGCCGAAGCCGCTGGGCGAGTGCACGCCGTACCCGTTCGCGCCGAGGCCCTGCGCCCCGGCTGAGTAGCCGAACGGCCCGGAGTCGGCGATCAGCCAGACCGTCGCCGCGGCGAGGATCGCGCCCAGGCACTGCGCGACGATGTAGGCGCCGGCGAGCTTGGGCGTGATCTTGCGTGCCGCGCACAGGCCGACCGTCACCGCCGGGTTCACATGGCAGCCGGAGACCGGGCCGATCACATAGACCAGTACGAGCAGGGTCAGGCCGAAGGCGAGCGCGACCCCGAGCGCCCCCATGAAGCCGCCGGCGAGCACGGCCGTGCCGACGCCGCCGAGCACCAGGAAGAACGTGCCGATCCCCTCCGCGACGCAGGGCCTTAACCATGTTCGTGCGGCCTCGTCCGGTTTCGCCTGCCCGGCCGTCGTGGCTCTCGCGGCCGTCCGCGCGATCGCGCTCACATCGGTTCGCCTCCCTCGTCCTTCTGTATCCGGATTGCGACGCTGCGCTACCGGTTTGGATTCCTGGCCGAGGTACCCGGACGTGCGCGGACAACCCGTTCCCGCTGGTCGCCCGGCCCGGGCCGCGGACATCGGTGCCTCGGACAGGCGGACATCTGGAGCAGTCGGGCTGATTGCGCGGCGAGCCTCCGGCTCGGCTGGCCGGCCGCGGGACGCGTTTGACCGGGTGGCCCGGCCGTTGGATATCTATGCTCATAGGTGCCGGGTTGTTTTCCGCCGGTCCGGGAGCAGTGGGTCGGGGCGTTCCCCCGCGGCCGCCTGCCCCGGCGGCCGGCCCGAGCATGGAGTCGACCGTGACCAGCATCCCGCGCGTGCCAGGCAGTCCCGACCTTCCAGGCCCCTCAGGATCTCCATATATGTCTTCTGGTTCCGTGTTCAGCGATGACGCCCCCGGCGCCGGGCCCACCGGCGGCGCCAGCGGCGCCGAGTTCACCTCCCGCGCCGACGTCGCCACCGCCACGCCGGCCCGATACGCCAAACAGCTCGCCTCGCACCTCGGTCACCGCTGTGAGGTGCGCAACGAGAACGGCGGCACCCGGCTCGTGCTCGCGGGCGGCGGCAGCTGCCTGCTGACCAGCGGCGACGACGTGCTCACGCTGGCCGCCGAGGCGCCGACCAAGCCCGCCCTGGGCGAGGTCGAGTACGTCGTCGGGCGCCATCTGGAGCGGTTCGGCACCCGGGCCGAGCTCGCCGTGCGCTGGCACCGGGCACCCGGCTCGGAGGACTCGGCCGCAACCCGCGCCGTGGCCGCCGGGCACGCGATCCTCGGCCGGGCCCGCTCGGCCGCGACCACCGGCCTTGGCCGCCTGCGCCAGGGGGACCGAGCGTGACCGAGACCGTGACCACCGCCATGGCCACCGCTCCGGCGCCGGCCGGCGCGAGCCGGCCGGCGATCCTGACCGTCGACGACGACCCGAGCGTCTCCCGCGCGGTCGCCCGCGACCTGCGCCGCCGCTACGGCGAACAGTGCCGGATCGTGCGGGCGGAGTCGGGCCCGCAGGCACTCGACACCCTGCGCGAGATGAAGCTGCGCGGYGGCCACGTCGCCGTGCTGGTCGCCGACTACCGGATGCCCCAGCTCGACGGCATCCAGTTCCTCGAGCAGGCGATGGACCTGTACCCGGACGCGAAGCGGGTGCTGCTGACCGCCTACGCGGACACCAACGCGGCCATCGAGGCCATCAACGTCGTCGATCTCGACTACTACCTGCTCAAGCCGTGGAACCCGCCGGAGGAGAAGCTCTACCCGGTCATCGACGCGCTGCTGGACGCCTGGAACCGATCGGAGCGCCGGCCGGTGCTGGAGACCCGGGTCGTCGGCGACCGGTGGTCCTCCCGGTCGTACGAGGTCCGCGAGTTCCTCGCCCGCAACCAGGTGCCCTACCGGTGGTATCTCGCGGACGAGCCGGAGGGCCGCCGCCTGCTCGCCGCCGCCACCGCGGACACCCCCATCCCCGTGGCCGCCGACACCTACGCCTCCGCGGACACCGCCGCCCTCGCGGACACCGACCTGCCCGCGGTCGGGGGCGGGAGCCCGAACGGTGCGGCGGCGAACGGCCACACCGTCGCGCTGCCGGTGGTCGTGACGCCGGGTGGGACCGCGCTCGTCAACCCGACCGACGCCCAGATCGCCGCCGAGGTCGGGCTGAGCACCACCCCGTGCGAGGACTTCTACGACGTCATCATCATCGGCGGCGGGCCGGCCGGCCTCGGCTCGGCGGTGTACGCGGCGTCCGAGGGCCTCAAGACCGTGCTCATCGAACGCACGGCCACCGGCGGCCAGGCCGGGCAGAGCTCCCGGATCGAGAACTACCTGGGCTTCCCCGACGGTGTGTCCGGCGCGCAGCTCACCGACCGGGCGCGCCGCCAGGCCGTCAAGTTCCAGGCGGAGGTGATCACCGCCCGCGAGGTCGTCGGGCTGCGGACGGCGGGCAACACCCGCATGGTCCGCTTCGCCGACGGCGGGGAGCTCGGCGCGCACACCGTCGTCCTGGCCACCGGCGTCGCCTACCGCCAGCTGCCGGCGTCCGGGCTCGACCGGCTGACCGGCCGCGGGGTGTTCTACGGCTCCGCGCTCACCGAGGCCGCCGGCTGCGCCGGCGAGGACGTCTACGTCGTCGGCGCGGCCAACTCGGCCGGCCAGGCGGCGGTCTACCTCGCCCGGCACGCTCGGTCGGTGACGATGCTGGTGCGCGGCCGGTCGCTGCAGGCCTCGATGTCGCACTACCTGATCGAGCAGATCGCCAGGATCGCGAACATCACCGTGCGGACCTGTACGGAGGTGATCGGAGGCGAGGGTGACGAGCATCTGGGCACCCTCACCCTTCGCGACAGCTCGACGGGCGCGACCGAGACGGTCCCGGCCAGCCGGCTGTTCGTCTTCATCGGCGCCGAGCCGCGTACCGACTGGCTCGATGGCACCGTCGAGCGCGACGCGCACGGCTTCGTCATCACCGGTCCGGATCTGGTCGTCGACGGGCGGCGCCCGCGCGGCTGGACGCTCGACCGGGACCCATATCACCTGGAAACCAGCCTGCCGGGGGTGTTCGTGGCCGGAGACGCACGGTCGGAGTCAGTGAAACGAGTCGCCTCGGCGGTCGGCGAGGGCGCGATGGCCATCGCGCTCGTGCACAGGTACCTCGCATGAGCGCGGACCAGGCGTCCCAGGGCGCCACGGCCCAGACCGCGTCGCCTGCGGTCGGCGGGCTGCCGTGCAGCGTTGACGAGCTGCGGACGCTGTTCCTGTTCGAGAAGCTCACCGACGACCAACTCGCCTGGCTGTGCGAGCGGGGCCGGGTCATCGAGGCCGAGTCGGGAATGGTGATCGTCGAAGGCGAGCCGGCGGAGCTGTTCGTGATCCTGCTCGAGGGCGAGGTCTCCGTCATCAAGCGGGTCCAGGGCGTGGACGTCGAGATCAGCCGGACCGACCACCGGGGCGTCTACGGCGGTGCCTGGAACGCGTACCTGGGCGACCGGGTCCCGCAGACCTACCCGCAGTCGCTACGGGCGGTCCGGCCGGCGCGGTTCTTCGTGCTCGACGCCGACCAGTTCTCGTTCCTCATGCGTGACTGGTTCCCGATGGCCGTGCACCTGCTGGAGGGCCTGTTCTTCGGGCTGCGCAATCTCCAGGAGACCGTCGGGCAGCGTGAACGGCTGCTCGCCCTCGGCGCGCTGTCGGCGGGCCTGACGCACGAGCTCAACAACCCGGCGGCCGCCGCCGTACGGGCGACGGCGGGCCTGCGCGAGCGGGTCGCCGKCATGCGGCACAAGCTCAGCCTCATCGCCGACGGCCTGTACGACAAGGCGGTGCTGAGCACGCTCATCCGCCTGCAGGAGGAGGCGGCGGAACGGGTCGCCAAGGCGCCGACGCTCTCGCCGCTGGAGGCGAGTGACCGTGAGGACGAGCTGGGCGACTGGTTCGACGAGCACAGCATCGACTTCGGCTGGGACGTCGCGCCGGTGTTCGTGCAGGCGGGCCTCGACATCGGCTGGCTTGACCAGGTCGCCGAGCTGGTGGGCGGCGAGCACCTGTCGAGCGCGGTCCGCTGGCTGGGCTACACCGTCGAGACCGAGCTGCTCATGAACGAGATCGAGGACTCGACGACCCGGGTGTCCACGCTCGTGGGCGCGGCCAAGCAGTACTCCCAGCTCGACCGTGCCCCGTTCCAGACCGTTGACATCCACGACCTGCTCAAGAGCACGCTGGTCATGCTCGGGCGCAAGATCGGCGACGGCATCCAGGTCGTGAAGGACTTCGACCGCACCCTGGCGCCGATCGCGGTCTACGCCGCCGAGCTGAACCAGGTCTGGACGAACCTGATCGACAACGCCGTCTCGGCGATGGGCGGCACCGGCACGCTGACGCTGCGTACCTGGGGCGACGACGAGTCCATCACGGTCGAGATCGGCGACACCGGCCCCGGCATCCCGGCCGACGTTGTCGGCCGCATCTTCGAGCCCTTCTTCACCACCAAGCCCGTCGGCGAGGGCACCGGTCTTGGGCTGGACATCTCCTGGCGGATCGTCGTCAACAAGCACCACGGCGATCTGCGCGTCGTCAGCTCCGTGCCCGGCGACACCCGCTTCCAGGTCAGCCTCCCGCGCGCCCAGCCGACACCGCTCGGCCCGCCGGTCTGAGGGGGATGGCTGGGCGGGGTTGCCGCCCGAGACGGAGCGGGCAGATACCTGGACGTCGCCGGTGACGCCTGCCCGGCCGATCTCCACGCCATCTCCGGGAGGAAGATCATGCCCTTCATCACGACCAGCGACGGTGCCGAGATCTTCTACAAGGACTGGGGCGCGCCCTCGGCGCGGCCGGTGGTGTTCAGCCACGGCTGGCCGCTGAACGCGGACGCCTGGGACTCCCAGCTGAAGGCCGTCGCCGACGCCGGGTTCCGGGCGATCGCGCATGACCGGCGCGGGCACGGCCGGTCCACCCAGACCTGGACCGGCAACGACATGGACACCTACGCCGACGACCTGGCGCAGCTGGTGACGACGCTGGACCTGCACGACGCCGTCCACGTCGGCCACTCCACCGGCGGTGGCGAGGTCGCCCGCTACCTCGGCCGGCACGGGACCTTCCGGGTGGCGAAGGCGGTCCTGCTCGGGGCCGTCCCGCCGCTGATGCTGAAGACCGAGGCCAACCCGGAGGGCCTGCCCATCGACGCCTTCGACGGCATCCGGGCCGGCGTGCTCGCGGACCGGTCCCAGTTCTACCGAGACCTCGCCACGCCCTTCTACGGCTTCAACCGGCCGGGCGCGGCCGTGTCCCAGGGCGTCATCGACGCGTTCTGGTTGATGAGCATGCAGGCGGGTCTCAAGCCCGCCTACGACTGCGTCAAGCAGTTCTCCGAGACCGACTTCACCGACGACCTGGCGAAGTTCGACGTCCCGACCCTGGTCGCGCACGGCGACGACGACCAGATCGTCCCGATCGTCGCCTCGGCGTACCGGACCGCGAAGCTCGTCAAGGACGCGACGCTCAAGGTCTACCCGGGCGCGCCGCACGGCCTGTGCGGCGACCACAGCGCCGAGTTCTCCGAGGACCTGATCGCCTTCATCAAGGGGTGAGGCGTGGCTGGGGCCGTGATGCCGGGATGATTCCCGGTTCACGGCCCCAAGCCCTCTACCCCCAAGCCCTCTACCGCCTCGTCTCAGGGATCGCTGCCGCGCGCTCGGTTCAGGAGGCGCGGGTGAGGATGACGACCGGAATGTCCCGGTCGGTGCGCGTCTGGTAGTCGGCGTACGGCGGCCAGACCTCGACCATCGTCGGCCAGAGGCGGGCCTTCTCCTGCGGCGTCGCGGTGCGGGCGGTCGCCTTGAACGTGTCCGCCTTCACCTGCAGCTCGACCTCGGGGTTGTCGACCAGGTTTCGGTACCAGAGCGGATGCTCCTGCGCTCCGCCCTTCGACGCGACGACCAGGTAGTCGTCGCCGTCCTGCCCGTAGATCAGCGCGGTGCGCCGGGGCTGGCCGGAACGCCGGCCGATCGTCGTCAGCAGCAGCGTCGGCACGCCCTCGGCGAGGTCACCGTTCGGGCCGTACCAGAGGTGCCCCTCCTCGCCACCGCTTTCCAGATATGTGCGGGTGTGATCGGCAACCCACTTGTTCGGGCTGTCCGTCGGTGTCGTCGACTCGCTCATGGTCCCCATCCTCCACCGGTGCCGTCCGGGCGACGACGGCTCATCGCGCCGCGGTGAGGACGGCTCCTCGCGCCGCGGTGAGGACGGCTCGGCGTCAGCCGTGGGCGGCCTCGGCCAGCAGGGTGGCCACGGCGTCGATGTCGTCGTCGGGGATGAGGCCCACGGTGACGCGCAGGTGGGCGGCGCCGAGGGGAGCGGCCTCGAAGGGGGTACCGGGGGCGGCGCCGATGCCGCGGGAGGCGAGCGACACCAGCGCGACCTGCTCGTCCGCCACCTCCATCCACAGGTTGATGCCGTCGCCGGCCTGGGCGCGCACGCCGCGGCCGGCGAGCGCGGCCGTCATCCGCTCGCGGCGGTTCGCGTAGACCTCGCGGGCGTGGGCCAGCGTCTGTTCGGTGTCGTCGTCGTCGAGGAGCTCGGCGAGCACGGCCTGCAGCAGGCGGCTCGACCAGCCGGGCCCGAGCATCCGGCGGCTGACGACGCCGTTCACGACCGACTCGACCCCGCCGACCGCGGCCAGCCGCAGGTCGGGGCCGTGGCTCTTGGAGAAGCTGCGGATGTGGATGGTCGCCTCGGGCAGGTGGGTTCCGAGGCTGAGGGGCGCCGCGGCGGCGACGTCGCCGATGTGATCGTCCTCGATGACCGTCACCCCGTGCCCCTCGAGCAGCGCCGCGAGCGCCTCGGCGCGCCGGGGTGTCATGCTCACGCCGGCCGGGTTGTGCGCGCGCGGCTGCAGGTAGAGCGCCACCGGCTCGGCGCCGGCGGCCGCGGACAGGGCCGCGCGCAGCGCGCCGGGCTGGATGCCCTCCTCGTCGAGCGGCAGCGCCACCACCTCGGCGCCCACGGCCTCCAGCAGGTCGAGCAGCGGCGGGAAGCACGGGTTCTCGACCAGTACCCGGCTGCCGAAGCCGACCAGCACGCCGGTCACCCGGTCCAGCGCGTCGAGCGCGCCGTCGACGACGGTCAGCGCGGCGGGTGGGAACGGCCAGCGGACGCGCAGCGCCTTCTCGAGCGCGGGCAGCACCGGGTCGTCCAGGTAGCTGGCGGTCAGGTTGCCGCCGCTGGCCACCCGGGCGAGCATCGGCGCGAGGTCGGGCAGCAGCGCCACGTCCGGGGTGCCGGTGGAGTAGTCGTGCGGGAGCCGGCCGGGGCTGCGGGTGATCCGGCGGTAACGGCGCGGGTCGGCGCTCGCCGGGGGGCCGGCCAGCACGAACGTCCCCGCGCGGCCGCGCGGCGAGATGACGCCGGCGCGGGCGAGGGTGCGCCAGGCCTGGCTCACCGTGGTGGGGCTGATGCCGAGCTCGGTGGCGAGCTCGCGGACGGTGGGCAGCCGGGTACCGGCCGGCAGGGTGCCCGACATGACCAGCCGGCTGACGGTGCCCGCGATGCCGCGCGCGGAGCGGTCGTCGATCGCCGAGGTGATCGCGCCGATCATGCTGTCGCCCCTTGCTGGTAGCTGACCCTTGCTGGTAGCAGACCCCTGCCGGTAACAGCGCCTGTAACAATAAGAAACAAAGCGAGAATTGTCCGGACCAGAGTGTGACAGTAGTCTGCGGGCACCACAAACGCCCAGTGGTCGGTGGACTGGCGCGATGGCGAGTTCGGTGGTCCTGTCGGACGGGGCCGCGGCGCCCGTCGTGGCGGCGCCGGGACGACCGTCCGGCGGGCGGCGGGGCGCGGTGCGGGAGGGAGAGCGAAGGCGATGAGCAGGGTCATCCGTGCGGCGCTCGTCCAGGCGAAATGGACGGGCGACAAGGAATCCATGATCAAGGCGCACGAGGAGTACGCCCGGTCGGCGGCCGAGCAGGGCGCCAAGGTCATGTGCTTCCAGGAGCTGTTCTACGGCCCGTACTTCTGCCAGGTGCAGGACCCGGAGTACTACGCGTACGCGGAGTCGGTGCCCGGCCCGACCGTCGAGCGCTTCGCGGCACTGGCCGCCGAGCTCGGCATGGTGCTGGTGCTGCCGGTCTACGAGCAGGAGCAGCCGGGCGTCCTCTACAACACGGCCGCGGTGATCGACGCCGATGGGAAGTACCTCGGCAAGTACCGCAAGACCCACATTCCGCACGTGCAGGGCTTCTGGGAGAAGTTCTACTTCCGGCCGGGAAACCTGGGCTACCCGGTGTTCGACACCGCGGTCGGCCGGGTCGGCGTCTACATCTGCTACGACCGGCACTTCCCGGAGGGCTGGCGGGCGCTCGGGCTGAACGGCGCCGAGCTGGTGTTCAACCCGTCGGCGACCTCGCGAGGCCTGTCGAACTACCTGTGGAAGCTGGAGCAGCCGGCGGCCGCCGTCGCGAACGAGTACTTCATCGGCGCGATCAACCGGGTCGGCGTCGAGGACCTCGGCGACGACGACTTCTACGGCACGTCCTACTTCGTCGACCCGGAGGGCAAGTTCGTCGACGGGACGGGCGACTCGCACGAGCCGGAGCTGATGGTCCGTGACCTGGACATGGACCTGCTGACCGAGGTGCGCAACCGGTGGGCGTTCTACCGCGACCGCCGCCCTGACCAGTACGGCGACCTCACCGCCCCCTGACAACTCGTTCCCCGTCCCCGAGCGAAGCGATGTCACCAGGCCAGCCCGGACCCCGGCTTGGTGACGCTCCCGCGCAAGGTGACCGTGCTGGGCGCGGAGGCGCGCCTCTGCGGAGGCCCGGCCCCGAGCGACGGGGTCCCTGCGGAATCGGCGAAGCCGATTTCGGAGGTCGTGAAGTGGCCCTGCGGAGATGCAGCTTCGGTTTGGTGACGTTCAGCGGAACGCCACCGTGCGGCCCGGAGGCGTGCCTCCGCGGAGGCGTGCCCACGAGCGAAGCGAGGTGGGCGCGCCGCAGCGGAGGTCGCCGGAAGGCACGTGAGCGGAGGAGGACGCCGCGCGGAGGTCCCTTGGGAGCGAAGCGAGCAAGGGGCCGGAGCGCGGCGCCCGGACGGAGCGAACCAGCAAAGGAGCCTCGATGAAGACGCTGATCACCGGTGGGACCGTCGTCGGACCGCTCGGCGCCAGCCCGACCGACGTGCTGGTCGACGGCGAGACGATCGCCGCGCTCTACGCCCCGGGCATCGCCACGGCGAGCGGAGTCGCCGCGGACAAGGTCGTCGACGCCACCGGGAAGTACGTCGTCCCGGGCGGGGTGGACGTCCACACGCACATGAAGCTGCCCTTCGGCGGCACGTTCGCCTCGGACGACTTCGAATCGGGGACGAAGGCCGCCGCCTGGGGCGGCACCACCACGATCATCGACTTCGCCGTGCAGCGCACCGGGGAGGTCGTGCAGGACGGGCTCGCCGCCTGGCACGCGCTGGCGGACGGCAACTGCGCGATCGACTACGGCTTCCACATGATCATGGGTGGGGTCGACGACGAGGCGCTCAAGGCGATGGACTACCTCGTCGAACACGAGGGGATCACCAGCTTCAAGCTGTTCATGGCCTACCCGGGTGTCTTTTACAGCGACGACGGCCAGATCCTGCGGGCGATGCAGAAGGCGTCCGACAACGGCGCGCTGATCATGATGCACGCGGAGAACGGCATCGCGATCGACGTGCTGGCCGCCCAGGCCGTCGCCCGCGGCGATACCGACCCCGTGTTCCACGGCCTGACCCGGCCGTCGGCGCTGGAGGGCGAGGCCACCCACCGGGCGACCGTGCTCGCCCAGGTCGCCGGCAACACCCCGCTGTACTTCGTGCACCTGTCGGCATCCGAGGCGCTGGCGCACGTGTCGGCCGCCCGGACGGCCGGGCGCAACGTGTTCGCGGAGACCTGCCCGCAGTACCTCTACCTGACCCTGGAGGACCAGCTCGGCGCCCCCGGCTTCGAGGGGGCCAAGTGGGTCGCCTCCCCGCCGCTGCGCCCGCGGGACGAGCCGCACCGCGACGACCTGTGGCGCGGGCTGCGCACCGACGACCTCGCGATCGTCTCCACCGACCACTGCCCCTTCTGCTTCAAGGACCAGAAGGAGCTCGGCCGCGGCGACTTCACGAAGATCCCGAACGGGATCGGCACCGTGGAGCACCGGATGGACCTCGTCTACCAGGGCGTGGCCACCGGCAGGCTGTCGCTGGAGCGCTGGGTGGAGACCTGCTCGACGACGCCGGCCCGGATGTTCGGCCTCTACCCGAAGAAGGGCGTGATCGCGCCGGGATCGGACGCGGACATCGTCATCTACGACCCGAGCGCGACGACCACGATCGGCGTCGCGACCCACCACATGAACCTGGACCACTCGGCCTGGGAGGGTTTCGAGATCGCCGGCAAGGTCGACACCGTGTTCTCTCGGGGGACCACGGTCGTCGCGGGCGGTGCCTTCCATGGCCGCGCCGGCCACGGCCAGTACCTGCGCCGCGGCCTGACCCAGTACCTGCGTTGACCCGGCCCGCTCACCCATACTAAGTGAGCACTCAGTTCAACGGCCCGTGCGTGGCAGGCTGGGCGGGTCGAGACGGATGGACCGGAGAGGGACGCGATGCGGGAAATCGGGCACTGGATCGACGGCAAGGCGGTAGCGGGCACCTCGGGCCGGTTCGGGCCGGTGTGGAACCCGGCGACCGGCGAGCAGGCGGCGCAGGTCGCCCTGGCCAACCTGGACGAGATCAACGCGGCCGTCGCGAGCGCGAGGGCGGCGTTCCCCGCCTGGCGCCGGACCGGTCTCGGCCGGCGCGCGGAGGTGATGTTCCGCTTCCGCGAGCTGCTGTACACGAACCGCACGGAGCTCGCGAAGCTCATCACCGCCGAGCACGGCAAGACCGTCGACGACGCCCTGGGTGAGCTCGCCCGTGGCCTGGAGAACGTCGAGTTCGCCTGCGGCGCGCCGAGCCTGCTGCGCGGCGGCTTCTCCGAGCAGGTGTCGACGGGTGTCGACGTCCACGAGATCCGCCAGCCGCTGGGGGTCGTCGCGGGCATCACGCCGTTCAACTTCCCGGCGATGGTCCCGCTGTGGATGCTCTCCAACGCCCTGGTCTGCGGCAACGCGTTCATCCTCAAGCCCAGCGAGCGCGACCCGTCGACCTCGCTGCTGCTGGCCGACCTGCTGGCCCAGGCCGGCGTGCCCGAGGGCGTGTTCACCGTTCTGCAGGGCGACAAGCTCGCCGTCGACACCCTGCTCACCCACCCGGACGTCGAGGCCGTCAGCTTCGTCGGTTCGACGCCGATCGCGCGTTACGTCTACGAGACGGGTACGGCGGCCGGCAAGCGGGTGCAGGCGCTCGGCGGCGCGAAGAACCACATGATCGTGCTGCCGGACGCGGACATCGCCGCGGCGGCCGACGCGGCCGTCTCGGCGGGCTACGGGTCGGCCGGCGAGCGCTGCATGGCGGTCTCGGTCGTCGCCGCCGTCGGCGACGCGGCCGACCCGCTGGTCGAGGCGATCGCCGAGCGGGTACGCAAGATCAAGGTCGGCCCGGGCGCCGACCCGGACAGCGAGATGGGCCCGGTCATCACCCGGGAGGCCCGCGACAAGATCGCCGGCTACCTGGACACGGCCAAGGTCGACGGCGCGACCCTCGTGGTCGACGGTCGCGAGGACCCGGTGTACTCCGGCCCCGGCTTCTTCCTCGCCCCGAGCCTGGTCGACAACGTGTCGCCGACCAGCAAGGTCTACACCGACGAGATCTTCGGCCCGGTGCTCGCGGTCGTCCGGTGCGAGACCTACACCGAGGCGGTGAAGCTCGTCGAGGACAACCCGTACGGCAACGGCGTGGCGATCTTCACCCGGGACGGCGGCGCCGCCCGCCGCTTCACGTTCGATGTCCAGGCCGGCATGGTCGGCGTCAACGTGCCGATCCCGGTGCCGGTCGCCTACTACAGCTTCGGCGGCTGGAAGGCGTCGCTGTTCGGTGACCTGCACATGTACGGCCCGGACGGCATTCGCTTCTACACGAAGACCAAGGTCGTCACGACCCGTTGGCCGGATCCGGCGACCAGCTCGGTGGAGCTCGGCTTCCCGCGCACGCGGTAAGCCCGGTAGCACCAACCGTCCCGGCCGCCGCGCCCGACCAGCGCGGCGGCCGTGGGCGGGCGACGTACTCAGGCAACGATCGGGAGGCGAGCTCATGGATATCGGCGTCGTGCTGCAGACGAACCCGCCGGCCTCCCGGGTGGTGGAACTGGCCCGCCAGGCCGAGACGCTCGGCTTCTCGCACGTGTGGACGTTCGACTCCCACCTCCTGTGGGAGGAGCCGTTCGTCATCTACAGCCAGATCCTGGCCGCCACCCGCAAGGTGGTGGTCGGCCCGATGGTCACGAACCCGGCGACCAGGGACTGGACGGTCACCGCCTCGCTGTTCGCGACCCTCAACGAGATGTACGGCAACCGGACGATCTGCGGCATCGGCCGCGGCGACTCCGCCGTCCGCGTCCTGAACGGCAAGCCGACCACACTCGCGACCCTGCGCGACTGCATCGGGGTGGTCCGCGAGCTCGCGAACGGCCGCGAGGCMGAGGTGGGCGGCACCAGACTGCGCTTCCCCTGGGGCACGGAGAGCCGGCTCGACATCTGGGTCGCCGGCTACGGCCCGAAGGCGCTGGCGCTGGCGGGCGAGGTCGGCGACGGCTTCATCCTGCAGCTCGCCGACCCGGACATCACCGCCTGGACGATCGACGCCGTGCGTACCGCGGCGGCGGCCGCCGGCCGTGACCCGGCGTCGGTGAAGATCTGCGTGGCCGCCCCCGCCTACGTCGGCCCGGGTGACGACGCCTCGATGGCCCACCAGCGCGACCAGTGCCGCTGGTTCGGCGGCATGGTCGGCAACCACGTCGCGGACCTGGTCGCCCGCTACGGGGCCGGGTCTCCGGGCGGCGGTTCCGCCGTCCCGGCCGCGCTGACCGACTACATCAAGGGCCGCACCGACTACGACTACAACGAGCACGGCCGGGCGGGGAACACCCACACCACGTTCGTCCCGGACGAGATCGTCGACCGGTTCTGCCTGCTCGGCCCCGCCGAGGCGCACGTGCGCCGGCTGACGGAGCTCGCCGCGCTCGGCGTCGACCAGTTCGCGGTCTACCTCCAGCACGACGCCAAGATGGCGACGCTGGAGGCCTACGGCGAGCGGGTGATACCGGCGATCGCCGAGACGGTCCGCGCCAAGGAGCCGGCCGAGAGCACGTCGGGTGAGAGCACGTCGGGCGAGGCGCCGTGACCGTGACCACCGTCGACCAGTCGGCGTTCGAACGGCCAGCCCCGGCTGGCGGCGACGACGTCGGTTCCGCCGCCGGGCCAGGACCCGCGCCGGCCGGCGGCTGGGGGGACCGGCTGCGGCGGGTGGCGCTCGCCATAGCCGCCGTGGTGCTGGTCTGCGCGGTGTGGGAGCTCTACAAGCTGGTCGGCTCGCCGCACGGCGGCCGGCTGTTCGGGGTGCCGGTGCTGCCCCGCAACGACGACACCTCGATGCCGCACGTCTGGTCGGTGCTCGCCCAGCTCGGGCACAAGGAGGTCAACACCGCCGACAGCCAGACGGTCGGCGTCGCGGTGCTCAAGGGGATCTGGTTCACCCTGCGGGTGGCGCTCGTGGGCCTCGTCGCCGGCGTCGTCGTCGGGGTGCTGCTCGCCGTCGCGATGGCACGGGTAAAGATCGTCGAGCGCGGCCTGCTGCCGTACATCATCGCCAGCCAGACCGTGCCGCTGATCGCGCTGGCGCCGCTCGTCGCCGGCTGGAGCGGCAAGCTGAAGCTCGGCACGCTCGAATGGCAAGGCTGGATGACGGTCTCGCTGATCGCCGCCTACCTCGCGTTCTTCCCGGTCTCGGTCGGCATGCTGCGCGGCCTGCAGTCGCCGGGCGCGAACGCCGTCGAACTCATGCGCAGCTACGCCGCCTCCTGGTGGCAGACGCTGCTGCGGCTGCGGCTGCCCGCCGCCATCCCGTTCCTGCTGCCGGCGCTGCGGCTCGCCGGAGCCTCGGCGGTGATCGGCGCGATCGTCGCGGAGATCTCCACCGGCACGGCCGGCGGGGTCGGCCGCCTGATCATCGCCTACTCGCAGTCCGCCACCAGCGACGCGACGAAGCTTTACGACGCGGTGCTCGGCGCCGCCGTCACCGGCCTGCTCGTCGCCGGGCTGATCTCACTCGCCGAGCTGGCGCTGAGCACGCGCCGGGGCCGTCCCGCACAGCCAGGTGTGGGCCCAGGCGTGGGCCAGGGCACCTCGAAGACCCAGAAGACGCAGAAGACCCAGAAGGTGCGCACATGACCTCGACGCCGCCGCAGACCCCGGCCGCCGGCGCCGCCGCGCCGAACGTGCCGGACGTGCCGGACGCGCCGGACGCGCCCGCGGTACCGGCCGCGTCGGCCGCGTCGGCCGCGTCGGCCGCATCCACGGAACCGGCCCCCTTCGGGAAGTCGGCAGGCGGCTCCGCGTCGACGCCGGCCGTGGAGGTCGTCGGCGTCGACAAGGTGTTCCCCGTCGCCGGCGGCGGGGCGACCATCGCGCTCACCGGCATCGACCTGACCGTGGCGCCGGGTGAGTTCGTCTCGCTGATCGGCCCGTCCGGCTGCGGCAAGTCGACGCTGCTGCGCCTCATCGGCGACCTGGTCGAGGCGACCCGCGGGGAGGTACGGGTCTTCGGGGAGTCGGCCCGGGCCGCCCGCCAGTCCCAGCGTTACGGCATCGCGTTCCAGCAGGCCGGGCTGCTCGAGTGGCGCACCGTCGCCGGCAACATCGAGCTGCCGCTGCAGGTACACGGCGTCAAGAAGAAGGAGCGCCGCGAACGCGCTCGTGAGCTGCTCGAACTCGTCGGCCTCGGCGACTTCGCCGGTCACTGGCCGGCCCAGCTCTCCGGCGGCATGCAGCAGCGGGTCGCGATCGCCCGGGCACTGGCCGAGCGCCCGCCACTGCTGCTGCTCGACGAGCCGTTCGGCGCCCTCGACGAGATGACCCGGGAGCGGATGCAGGCGGAGCTCGCCCGGATCCGCCTGGAGACGTCGACGACCGTCATCCTGGTCACCCACTCGATCCCCGAGGCGGTGTTCCTCTCCGACCGGGTCGCCGTCATGTCGCCCCGGCCCGGCCGGATCACCCGGATCATCGACATCGACGTTCCCGGCCGAGTCCCCGCGCCGGGGGAGAGCGGAGGCGCGCCCGCACTGGAGGACGCCGTCGCGGAGGCCGAGGACGTCCGTGAGCAGGCGGCGTTCTTCCAGGCCGTCACGGCCGTGCGCGAGGCGCTGCGAGCCGGAGGCGACTCGTGACGGGCGGGCCGGGCCCAGGCCCGCGACCAGCCGGAAATGCCAACAGCACCAACAGCACCAGAGGCGCCGGCGGCGTCCGGGCGCGGGCGCGGCTGGCCGTCGTCCTCCCGCCGATCGTCGTCGGTGTCGTCGTCGTCGCGCTGTGGGAGGCCTACGTCCAGGCCTACGACATCAAGCCGTACCTGCTGCCCGCGCCGTCGGAGATCTGGGCGCAGTTCCGGCACAGCTTCCGCGTCATCGTCGACACGTCCAGGGCGACCGGCTCGAACGCGCTGGTCGGGCTGGTCGTCGGCCTGGTGACCGGCCTGGTCGCCGCGCTCGTCGCCGCCAGCTCGAGGATCGTCGACGGGCTGCTCGCGCCGATCGCGGCGGCGATGAACGCCATCCCGATCATCGCGCTCGCGCCGTTGTTCAACTCGATGTTCTCGACGACGTCGTCGGTGCCGCGGCGCCTCGTCGTCGCCATCGTGGTCTTCTTCCCGGTGTACGTGAACACGGTGCGCGGGCTGCGGCAGGTGCCCGAGGTGCAGCGGGAGCTGATGCGCTCGCTCGCCGTCGGCCGGTGGCGGTTCGCCCGCACGGTGCAGCTGCCGGGCGCGATCCCGTACATCTTCACCGGCTTCCGGGTGGCGTCGTCGCTGGCGGTGATCGCCGCCGTCGTCGCCGAGTACTTCGGCGGGCGGCAGAACGGGCTCGGCTCGCGGATCACCTCGGCCGCGGCGAACACGGCCTACCCGCGCGCGTGGGCGTTCGTCCTCGCCGCGTGCGTGCTCGGGATCGCGGTCTACCTCATCGCCGGCCTGCTCGAATGGCTCGCCACCCCGTGGCGGCGCGGGTCGGGGTCGACAGCCGGGACGTAAGCCAACCAACGCACGGGCCAACCAAAGTAGGTAGGCCAACCAACACATAGGCCAACCAGTACTGAGGCTAACCAGTACTGAGGCCTTACCAATACGTAGGCGGCAGGTGAGCGGCGAACCGGGCCGCCAGGCGGGCGGCGCGGCCCGTGGACATCCGGTTCGTCGGCGGGCGGCGTGGCCCGGTGGATCCGAGGCGAGGCGCGGGCGGTGCGGCCCGCTGACGAACATCACGGACTCCGGAGTCCGGACGACCAGACGAGAGGGGCCTGGGCGTCGTTCCCGGTTCCGCGACGGCCCAAGCAGGTGGAGGGGACATGAAACGACGTTTGGCCGGAGGGCTGGCGGCGGCACTCGCTGTCACGCTGGCACTGGCGGCGTGTAGCTCGAGTGACGACGATTCGACCACGCCGAGCGATGGCAGCAGCAGCGCCGCCGGGCTCACGCCGGTGAAGCTGCAGCTGCAGTGGTTCACCCAGGCGCAGTTCGCCGGCTACATCGCGGCGAAGGAGAAGGGCTACTTCAAGGACGCCGGCCTCGACGTCACCATTCTCGAGGGCGGCACCGACATCGTCCCGCAGACGGTGCTCGCCCAGGGCAAGGCCGACTTCGCGATCGCCTGGGTGCCGAAGGCGCTGGCGTCGCGCGAGCAGGGCGCGGCGATCACCGACATCGCGCAGATCTTCCAGCGGTCCGGCACGCTGCAGGTCAGCTTCAAGGACAAGAACATCACCACCCCGGCCGATCTCAAGGGCAAGAAGGTCGGCGACTGGGGCTTCGGCAACGAGTACGAGCTGTTCGCCGGGATGACCAAGGCCAATGTCGACCCGTCCAAGGACATCACGCTGGTCCAGCAGCAGTTCGACATGAAGGGTCTGCTGTCCGGCGACATCGACGCCGCCCAGGCGATGAGCTACAACGAGTACGCCCAGGTACTCGAGGCGACGAACCCGGCGACCGGCAAGCTCTACCAGCCGAGTGACTTCAACACCATGAACTGGAACGACGTCGGCACCGCGATGCTGCAGGATGCCATCTGGGCGAACACCGACAAACTGCAGAGCGACAAGGCCTACCAGGACACGTCGACGAAGTTCGTCGAGGCGTCGATCAAGGGCTGGATCTACTGCCGCGACAACCCGGAGGACTGCCGCGACCTGGTCGTCGCCGCCGGCTCGAAGCTCGGCAAGAGCCACCAGCTCTGGCAGGTCAACGAGATCAACAAGCTGATCTGGCCGTCGCCGAACGGCATCGGCCTCATCGACAAGGCGAAGTGGGACCAGACCGTCACCATCGCCAAGGGCACCAAGAACGCCGACGGTGACACCGTCCTGAAGGGCGACCCCGAGGGACTCGCCTACACGAACGACTACGTCACCAAGGCACTCGCCGACCTTAAGGGCGAGGGCGTCGACGTCACCGGCAGCGGCTTCAAGCCGGCGACCGTCACGCTGGAAGCCGGCGGCGTCTGAGACCGAGCAGCCAACCAGATCGACTAGCCAACTAGATCGACTAGCCGACCGAGTCGAGTAACCAGCCAACTAGGTCGAGTAACCAACTGATCCACCGGCTCGTCCCGCGGCGCGTACCCCACCCGCGCCGCGGGCGAGCCGGCCTGGTGTTTGCTCGCGTCCAGGCACCGCCTCGGTGTTTCCTGAGGAGCAGCCGGTCGGGAGCCGGCCGCGCGGGGGCGCGTGGCGGCGCGGACGGCGCGGGCGGCACGGCGGCGCGTGGCGGCACGGACGGCGGCGCGCGGAGGCACGGCGGCACGGCCGGCCGGGCTTGCCCGGCGGCGCGGGCGACACGGCGGCGCAGCAGCGCGGCAGCGTAGTGACAAGCCCTGGCGGCGAGGAGGCAGCGGGTTCCATGGGGACGAACAGCAAGACGTATGAGGACGACCGCAAGCACGTCTTTCACTCGTGGTCGGCACAGGCGGCCCTCACCCCACTGGTGGTCAACCGCGCCGAGGGCAGTTCGTTCTGGGACGAGTCCGGCAAGCGTTACCTGGACTTCTCCTCCCAGCTGGTGAACGCCAACATCGGCCACCAACACCCCAAGGTCATCGCGGCCATCGTCGAGCAGGCCCAGAAACTGACGACCATCGCCCCGTTCCACGCGAACGAGGCCCGCTCCGAGGCGGCCCGGCTCATCGCGTCGCATGCGCCCGGCGACCTTGACAAGGTCTTCTTCACCAACGGCGGCGCCGAGGCGACCGAGAACGCCGTCCGCATGGCCCGCCTCGTGACCGGCCGGCACAAGATCCTGACGACCTACCGGTCCTACCATGGCGCCACCGGCGGTTCGATCGTGCTGACCGGCGAACCACGCCGCTGGGCCAGCGAGCCGGGCATCCCCGGCGTCGTCCACTTCTTCGGCCCCTACCCGTACCGGTCGCCGTTCTACGCCGAGAGCGTCGAGCAGGAAGGCGAACGCGCCCTCGCGCACCTCGCGGACGTGATCGCCATGGAAGGCCCGTCGACGATCGCCGCCGTGCTGCTGGAGACGGTCGTCGGCACCAACGGCATCCTCGTCCCGCCGGACGGCTATCTGGCCGGCGTGCGCGAGCTGTGCGACCAGCACGGCATCTTGCTGATTCTCGACGAGGTCATGTCCGGCTTCGGCCGTTGCGGTGAATGGTTCGCCGTCGACCACTGGGGCGTCGTCCCCGACCTGATCTGTTTCGCCAAGGGTGTCAACTCCGGCTATATCCCGCTGGGCGGTGTGATCATGGGTCCGCGCGTCGCCGACGCGTTCGCGACCCGTTCCTACCCCGGCGGCCTCACCTACTCCGGCCACCCGCTGGCCTGCGCCGCCGCCGTCGGCTCGATCCGGGCGTTCGAGGAGGAAGACATCCTCGAGCACGCCCGGACGCTCGGAACGGACATCATCGGCCCGGAGCTCGCGAAACTCGCCGCGAACCATCCGAGCATCGGCGAGGTCCGGGGTCTCGGCGTCTTCTGGGCTATAGAGCTCGTCCGCGACCGGGAGACCCGGGAACCGCTCGTCCCGTTCAACGCCGCCGGCCCCGACGCCGCCCCCATGGGCGCCATCGCCGCGGCCTGCAAGGAACGCGGCCTCTGGCCGTTCACCCACTTCAACCGCGTCCATGTCGTCCCACCGTGCACGATCACGGTGGACGAGCTTCGTGAGGGCTTGGCGATCCTCGACGAGGCCCTGACCATCGCCGACGGTTACGTCACCGGCACCTGAACCGCGGCGCCGGCTGATTCCGCTAGCAGCCGTTGGTTCCTGCCCGTGGTTGCAGGCCTCGCTGGTGATCAGCGTTCCCGTATGACCCGCGGACACCCGGGATCGCCGGCCCATGGTCCGGTCGGGTCGCGTTGCAGGTGTAGCGGTGGGCTATGGAGCGCCGGCGAGATAAAGCCGACTTGGGTGTTCTTTCTGCCGGCTGCCGGGCTTTCTGTATGTGCTGACCTGCTATTTTGATCACATTCTTCTAGAGTCGAGCTGTCTCTAAATTGCATTGATCCGAGATCCTCCCGCTGTTGTCCTCTGCAATTTCCTGATGGCGGTCGTTGTTCTCGGCCATGTTTGACGAAATCGGCACCTCGGTTTATCGTCGAACCCGTGTTCGATACGTATGGTGACCAGATTCAGGACGACACTGTCCCGTCGTCCCAGGCCGCGCCGCCCGATGTGGCTGATGCTGGGCGGTCTCGTTCCGGTGCCCGGGCGCCGGCTTGTCTGGACACATCCGGCGACTCGGTCGTGGCCGGTGGCCCGGTCGCGGCGGCCGGTTCGGCGGCCGCCCTGGGTGGTGTCGACTCCGGCGGTCGAGGGGTGGCCGCTCGGGACGACCAGGTGAGCGGCGGGGCCGTCACGAAGCTGGTGGCGCGGTTCGCTGCCGTCGACGCGGTGTTCGACGAGACGTTGGCGGAGTTGGCGACCTGTTCGAAGGAGGAGGCGCTCGAGCTGGTCGTGTTGTTGATGGGGCGGCAGGCGGCGCGGTTGGCGGGGTTGACGGTGCGGGCGCAGGTCCGGTTGGCGCAGTTGCATCCGTCGGCTCCGACGGTCAACGACGTCGATGAGCCGGGTGATCCTTATTCGGAGTTTCTGGCGGATCGGGTCGCTCCGGAGTTGGCGGAGTCGCCCCGGGYTGTCTCCAACCGGCTCGCGCGGGCGTGGGATCTGGTCGAGAAGCTGCCCGCCGCGGTGGATGCGCTGGTGGTGGGGGAGTTGGACTGGCGGCGGTTGCTCGCGCTGTTCGAGGTGACCGAGTACCTGACCGAGGAGCGGCGTGCTGTGGCTGAGGCGCGGATGCTCGCGGGGCGGAGACTTGGCTCGCCGGCGTTGTGGCGGCGTAAGGCGCGGCGGCTCATGTTGCGGCTTGACCCGGCGGGGGCGGGGCGGCGGTGGCGGGAGGCGCACGCGGAGCGGGACGTGACGGTGGAGCCGTTGGAGGACGGGATGGCGCGGCTGTCGGCGACGCTGGCGGCCGAGGACGTCCGGGCGATCTGTGATCGGATCGATCGGCTCGCGAGGAGCGCCCGCGCCGGCGGTGATGGTCGGCCCGTCGCGGCTGTTCGTGCTGACGTGCTCGCGGCGTTGCTGCTGGGTAACCGGCGTGAGTATGTGACGACCGAGATCCAGGTGATCGCTTCGGTCGGCACGCTGGCGGGTCTGGATGATGATCCGGCGGAGTTGGTCGGTTATGGGCCGATCCCGGCCGGTGTCGGGCGGGCGCTGGCTGCGGATGCCCGCTGGCGCCGCGTGCTCACCGACCCGGTTACCGGCACTGTCCTGGACCTTGGGCATCGCCGGGTTCCGGCCCCGGACCTGGCTCGGCTCATTCGGTATCGCGATCAGCGCTGCACGTTCCCGGGCTGTGCGGTTCCCGCGGTGAGCGCCGACCTTGATCACACCGTGCCCTGGGCTCACGGCGGCCGCACCGCCTTCGACAACCTCGGCGCCGCGTGCCGCCATCATCACCGACTCAAGGGCGAAGGCGGGTGGAAGCTCGACCAGCCCCGACCGGGAGTGTTCGTCTGGACCAGTCCCGACGCCCGCGCCTATCGCAACGACACCAACACCAACGACGGCGAGGGTGTCCCCTCGGGCGAGGACCGGGACACTGGGTCCACAGTCACAATCCAAGCCGCAGCCATGGTCGGCGCCGAACCCGATCCCGAGTTGATGAGCCCGAGGCGCCACACCCCGGCCCATGAGCCTTGCCCCTTCTGACGTCCTGTCCAGACGATCATGATGGTCCGCCGGTGGCAGGGTGAGTGGCAGGCGAATGCCAGGTGGGCGGCAGGCTGGCCAACTGGCCATGACGGCGTCGCGCACCGGGACGCCTCTTGGGGGGCCGTCACGTCGCGGAAACCTCCGACCTGTTTCGCCTCGCGCCCGCTCGACCGACCACTTCGATCGCCCTGCCCACCTCTGTGAGCACCACCTGATCGCCGGTTACCGCCCGATCACCGAGTACCACCTGATCACCGAGTACCGCCCCGTCAGGTAGGGCCGACTCCGTCAGAAAAGGGCACCGCCTGCCCCAGACCGTGCTGGGGCAGGCGGTGTCGGTGGTCGTCGGGCCGGTAGTAGTTGCGCCGATGATCGTCGCTGGTCGCTGGTCGCTGGTCGCCGGTGCCGGTGCCGGTGTCGACCTCGACGCCGGCGGCCGGTTGACGGCGGCGGTTACCAGTGGCGACGGGTCAGTGCCGGCCAGAGGACTTGTCGAAGGAGGCTCGCGGGCCCGTCGACTGGCCGGGGATCGTGGAGTTGTTGGCCTGAGCCGTGGCCGCTTCCGGCACGATTCCTTCCAGCTCGTCGGCGGTGGGCTCGACGGACAGGTGGGGGAGTCGCCGGTCGAGGGCGCGGGGCAGCCACCAGTTGGCCTTGCCGAAGATGTGCATCAGGGCGGGGACCAGCACGGTGCGGATCACGAAGGCGTCGATGAGGACCGCCATCGCCAGGCCCAGGCCGAACAGCTTCAGGACGCGCTCGTCGCCGAGGACGAAGGACGCGAACACCAGGGTCATGATCGCGCCGGCGGCGGAGATGACGCGGCCGGTCTCGGCCTGGCCGAGGGAGACGGCGAGCCGGTTGTCGCGCCGTGCGCTCCACTCCTCGTGCATGCGGCTGACCAGGAACACCTCGTAGTCCATGGACAGGCCGAACAGCACTGCGAACAGGATCACCGGGATGAACGCCTCGACCGGGCCTCCGCTGATCCCGATCAGGCTTCCGAACCAGCCCCACTGGAAGATCGAGACGATCACGCCGAACGCGGCGCCGACCGCGAACAGGTTCATCACCGAGGCGGTCAGCGGGATCAGCAGGCTGCGGAACACCGCCACCAGCAGCAGGAACGCGAGTATCACGACGATCCCGATGAACAGCGGCAGCTTGCTCTGCAGAACGGTGGAGAAGTCGTCGCCGGTCGCCGTGGAGCCGCCGATGTAGACCTGGGTGTCCGAACCGGCGACGACCTTCGGTACGACGTCGTCGCGCAGCCGGTCGAGAAGCTTCGACGTCTCGGCGGCCTGCGGGCTGGTCGTCGGGAACAGGGTGATCGTCGCGGCGCTCCCGGTGGGGCTGTACTGCGGCTCGCTGACGGACGCGACGCCAGGAGTGTCAGCCAGGGTGTCGACGAGCCGCGCCACCGTCGTCTTGTCGGCCTCGCTTCCGGTGCGCGCCGCGATCAGGAACGGGCCGTTGAAACCGGGACCGAAGCCCTCGGCGAGCAGGTCGTAGCCACGCTTGGAGGTCTTCGTGTCCGCGCCGTTGCCCTGGTCGGACGAGCCGAGGCGCAGCGAGAAGAACGGGATCGCGATCACGACGATCAGCGCGGCGGCGAGGACGGCGAGCCTCCTCGGCTTCGCCTCGACGATCTTCGACCAGCGCCACCAGAAGCCGCTCGGCCGCTCCGGCTCCGGGCCGTGCTCGGCGATCCGGCGCCGTTCCCTGCGGCTGAGCACCTTCTGCCCGTAGAAGCCGAGCAGCGCGGGCAGCAACGTGACCGAGGTCGCCATGGTGAAGGCCACGCCGAGGGCTGCGGCGATCGCCACGCCGTACAGGAAGGTGACGCCGAGGGCGAACATGCCGAGCAGGGCGATGCACACCGTCACTCCGGCGAACAGGACCGCGCGGCCTGAGGTGTTGACCGCGTTGATCGCGGCCTCCTCGGGGCTCTTACCCGCCCGCAGCGCGATCCGGTGCCGGTTGACGATGAACAGTGCGTAGTCGATGCCGACCCCGAGCCCGATCAGCGTGGTCAGCGTCAGGCTGACCTCCGAGAAGGTCGAGACATGCGACAGCAGCGGGATGATGCTGCTGGCGATACCGAGCGCGACCAGCGCCGTGATCAACGGCAGCGTCATCGCCAGGAGTGAGCCGAACGCGAGGAACAGAATGATCGCCGCGGCGACGACGCCGACCAGCTCGCTGTAGCTCTGTCCGGGCTGTTCGGCGACCGAGACGATGTTGCCGGTCGCCTCCACCTGCAACGAGCCCTCGTCGGCGCCACGCGCCGTGTCGACGATCTTCTTGATGTCCGCGGCGGTCAGGTCCGTGACCTGGCCATCGACCGTGAGGGTCGCGAAGGCCGTTCGGCCGTCGGCGCTGAGCTGTGACGCGCCCTTGGGGTCGTAAGGACTGGTGACGCTGGCGACGTGCGGCAGTTTCGCCAGGGAGGCGAGCATCGACGTCGCGGGCGTACGCAGCGCCGGGTCGGTGAGCGTGCCCGACCGCGCGTGCAGCACGATCGACGCGGTCTCGCCGGATGCCGCCGGGAACTCGCTGGCCAGCAGGTCATAGGCGGCCTGGGAGTCGGTGCCTGGCAGGGAGAAGGCGTCCTTGTAGTCGTCGCCGACGGCGCGCGCGGCGCCGCCGAGACCGATGAAGGCCACGAGCCAGGCGATCAGGACGATCCAGCGGTGCCGGAAGCACCAGCGGGCGAGCGCTGCCACGGTTCTCCTCGAATCGACAGGTATCGCTGTGGATGCCGCTGGGTAATCGCCCATGTGCGTCCTGAGCGAGTTCACCAGTGCGCGGGCCCGCTTGGCGGGACCTTACCGATCGGTCGGTTACGCAGTAGCTTACCGGTCGTTCGGTAGGTCGCCGGGAGGCTAACATCACTATTTCGAGCAGGCGGGGAGGCGCCGAGGCGCGTGTGCCAGCGCGTCTCGGGCAACCCACACACGGGAGGGCGGACCTGTGTCTGGTGAAGGCCTCCGGGCGTGCGGAGCTTCGCCGTCCGGAGTTCCTGCTGGTTCCGGGGTTCCCGCCCGATCGGCGGAGCCGATCGGGAAGGTCGGGGAGGTCAGGGAGCCGATCCAGGGGGTCCGGAGCGCTCTCCGGCCGGTGCTGACCGGCCGCACCGCCCCTACGGACCGGGCTGACCCGACGGACCGCACCGCCCCCACGGATCGGCCTGCCTCGGCAGACCGGGCCGCCTCGATGGACCGGGCCGCGCCTACCAGCCCCGCGGACCGGCCGCCCGACGTCGCCAGCGGGCGAGCGACCGACACCCGAGGCAGGATTCTCGACGCCGCCGTCTCCCTGTTCGGTGAGCGTGGCTACGCCGGTACCTCCGTGCGGGACATCGCCGAACGCCTCGGACTCACCAAAGCCGCGCTGTACTACCACTTCCCGTCTAAAGAGACGATTCTCGATGCTCTACTCGATCCCTTCGTGACGGAACTCACCCGAATCGTGGAACTGATCAGGGGAGCGTCTCCGCCACAACCTGAGACGATCATCGAGCTGATGGCTGGCCTGCTCGCCGGTCCGGGCAGTGTTCTCTGCGCGTTCGTCAACGATCCGTCGGTGCTTCATCGCAAGATCGGTGAAGAGGACGTCTTCTCCTGTTCCGAAGAAGTTGTCCGTGCCTTGGCCGGACCGAACCCGACCCCTACCGCGTTGCTGCGCGCGCGCTGCGCGCTCGGCGCTGTGCAGAGCGGCATTCTGGGCGCCGCCTTCAGCCGGCTGCGCGCCACCGCCGGGGGGGTGGCCGGCACGGGAGCCGCCCGCGGCGCCGGGGTGCCAGKGGCTTCAACGATGCCAGGGGCTTTAGCGATGCCCGGGACGCCCGGGCTCCAGACCGAGGACGCGCTCGAGGCGTCGGTGGGCTGGCCGCCGCATTCGATCATCGCGGACGACGTACGGTCCGTGATCGTGGACGCCGCGCTGGCCGCGCTGGGTGGTGGCGGGCATCCCGCGGGCCCACCCGGCGCCGGCGCGACAGGGGCGGTCCGGGCGGGTCTCGGCGGTCCGGGTGACCCACCCGGCCACGGTCCGCGGTAGGCGTGGCAGGCGCCGCCCCGGCCCCGCCCCCTGCCCGCACCCGGCCTCGCGTCCCGGCCCAGCGTCCTGCCTACGTCCACGCGATGCGTCCTACCCGCGTCCACGCGATGCGTCCTACCCGCGTCCCAGCGACGCGCCCGCCCACGTCCCGCGCCGCCCCGGCCCCGCGCCCAGCGACGCGTCGGCTTTCGCTGGACTGTCAGGCGTCTCCGTGTCTGGACGGATCTTGGGTGTGATCGTCGGTCCGGCTGTCGGAGATCGTGGACGATCCACATTGACCGCGCACGGACACCCCTTTAGATCATGTTTGTCCGAGACGGTAGGGTTGAGTCTGTGTGGGAGATGGTTCCGTGCCTGGGCGGTGACATAGAGTCGTGTCCGCTCCGCGGCGCGAAAGGTCTCTATGTGCCGACCGTGAAGGTGTCCGCGAGCGCCTTCGCGATCGTTCGCGCAGGTGGCCTGGTGACCATCGGTCGAGTGTGACGGCCCGGCTGGCGGCAGGCAATGTCGCAACTGGTGGGCAACGCGTGTCACAACGGCGTCACGGCCGTGTTCCGCCAGATGTCCCCATCATGTCTACCGCATGTCGCCGGTGTGTCATTCCAACCTGATTCACAGACGTAAATCGAATGAATAGTTGGCCGGGCGCCGGCAAGATGCGCTCTGGGTAATCGTTCCGTACCCTTCGGTGTGACGAGTATCGGTCGCGCCGACGGGGCTGGGTACGTGATGTCATCCATCTGACCATGGACGGGATCGCCGGGGGGCGGTGAAATGATGGGGCTGCCCTTGGCGGGCTCGGCATCAACGCGGGCGCACAACCATGCCGCCGGAGGACCAGGCGCGTACAGCTCGGTTGATGGCTGTCGGGACGTTGCTGGGCAGTTGGGATGTGGAGGATATGAAGCCGCCTCCGCATGCTCATCTAGTCTGCTACCCGACGGGTCCGGACCGGCACGCTGGGCTGGTTCATCGTGTTCGCTGTCATTTGGCAGGTTCCCGGTGGTCTGGCACATGATGTCCGCCCCTCCGGGGGTGACCACCCCTGCCATGGCCGGCGCCGTGCCGGCCGCGGCAGCTGACGCGACCGGAGGTGTGTGAGGCGTGAGCACCCGCTCCCGTCCCGCTGTCCAGGACCGGGCTTCCCGGCCGGTGATCAGCAGGGCCCGGGCGGCCACGTCCGCGCCCTGGCCGCCACGCACCGCGCTCGTCACGGGTGCGTCCAGTGGAATCGGCCGGGTCACCGCCCTGCGGCTCGCCGACCAGGACACCAGGATGCTGCTGGTCGGGCGTAACGGTGTCGCCCTCGACGAGGTGGCAGCCGCCACCGGTGGGCACCGGTTCGCCACCGACCTGGCCGTCGTCGGGTCGGAGAACGCCGTCGCGTCCCGCGCGACCGAGATCCTCGGTGACGTGGACCTGCTGATCTGCTCGGCCGGCGTGGGCGCGGCCGGGCCGTTCGAGGCGATGTCGTCGACCGCCCTGCGCAACCTGGTCGCCGTCAACGTGCTGTCGCCGATGATGCTGGTCCGGGCCGTGCTGCCCGCGATGCTGGCACGCGGCGAGGGCCGCATCCTGCTGGTCGGCAGCGTCGCCGGCGCGCTCGGGGTGCGCGGAGAGGTCGCGTACTCGGCGAGCAAGGCGGCGCTGGTCGGCTTCGCGGACGCGCTGCGCTCCGAGGTCGCTGGGCGCGGCATCACGGTGACGCTGGCCTTACCAGGTGCGGTGGACACGCCCTTCTTCCGCCGCAGAGGCGCTCCCTACGTGCGTCGCTGGCCCAAGCCACTGCCCCCTGGCCTGGTCGCTGACCGGATGCTGGCGGCCTCCGCGCGCGGTGATGCCGAGGTCTGGGTGCCAGGGTGGATGTCCCTGGCGGCGCGAGTGCACGGTTTCGCGCCACCGATCTACCGACGGCTGGCCAACGTGTTCGGATAGCGAACACCGGCCGACCTCGAGCCCGAAGCCCGAGTTCCAAGCCCCGGCATGGAAGCTCAGGCAGCGGAGCGCGAGCCGAGCGGCCGAGCACAGCAGCCCGAGCTGAGCGGTCTGGCCGCCGCGAGCCACGAGACTCCAGGAGAACGCCGCTCCAGATGCGAACCGACAGCCTGATCGCGTCTTCAGCGGCCAGTGTGGTCCCGAGCCCGACCAGCTTCGCCAGCGCCGCGTGCGCAGATCGCCCCCGAAGGAGAGGCGCATGACCACCACCGACATCCGGTCACAGGGCGGTAGTGGCTCCCCCGGCGACCCGCTGGCGCGGTCCGCCGAGGAGACCGGCGACGCCGCGCGCCCGGGGGCCGCGCAACCGGCCCAGGGCGGCCGGCCACGGCGGGCCGAGCCGGCCGGGGTCACCGACCTGGCCGCGACGACCGACGAGGTGCTGCGCGCCGCCTACGGGGAGAACTTCCCGGTGTCGCCCATGGTGCTGCCGGCCGGCATCCGCGACCACTTCAAGGCGCTGTACGGGTTCGCCCGGCTCGTCGACGACATCGGTGACGAGGCGCCCGGCGACCGGCTCGCCCTGCTGGATCGGCTCGGCGCCGACCTGGAGCTGATCTGGACCGGCGAGCCGAGCCTGCCCGTCCACCAGCGGCTCGCCGGCACCGTCCGGTCCTGCGACCTGYCCGCCGAGCCGTTCCTGCGGCTGGTCGAGGCCAACCGCATGGACCAGCGGGTCACCCGGTACGACACGTTCGACGACCTGCTGCGCTACTGCACGCTCTCGGCCGACCCGATCGGGCGGATGGTGCTGGGCGTGCTCGGCCAGGCGACGCCGGACCGGCTGATCCTCTCCGACCGGGTGTGCACGGCGCTGCAGATCGCCGAGCACCTGCAGGACGTCGCCGAGGACTACGCCGCCGGCCGGATCTACCTGCCGCTGGAGGAYATGGACACCTTCGGCGTCACCGAGCAGGACCTCGCGGCCCCGACCGCCTCGCCCGCACTGCGCAACCTGATGGCCTTCCAGGTCGCCAGGGCGACCACCATCCTCGAGCAGGGGGCGCCGCTGGCGAGCCTGCTGCGGGGCCGGATGCGGCTGGCGATCGCGGGCTTCGTCGGCGGTGGCCGAGCGGCGCTGCACGCCGTCCGGCAGTCCGGCTACGACGTGCTCGGCGGTGCGCCGAAGGCGAGCAAGCAGCGAGTGGTCGCGGCCTCCCTGTGGGTGACGGCCCGGTCCTACGCCCCGTCCGCCCGCGCCGCCGCGGCGGGCGCGGACAGCCTCTCGCCGCTGTGCGAGCCCCCGCCGCCGTCGGCCCTCTCGGCGCCGACCCCGACGACCGACCCGGCTGACCCGGCTTCGGGCTCGACCGCGGCGGTCGCCGCCACCTCGGTGGGGGCGCCGGACGTGGCCCCGGCCACGTCGGCGGCCCCGGCTGCGGCCTCGACCCCGAGCCTGGCCGAGACGCTCGCGACGGACGAGGGGGRGGCCCGATGACCGCCGCCGCGCCCGGCCCGACCGTCGCCGAGGCCTACGCCGCCTGCGAGGAGATCACCAAGCAGGCGGCGCGGAACTTCTCCTGGGGCATCCGGCTGCTGCCGGCCGATCGACGGGGCGCGCTGTCCGCCGTCTACGCCTTCTCCCGCCGGCTCGACGACATCGGCGACGGCGACCTGCCGGACGAGCAGAAGAGCGAGGGCCTCGCGAAGGCGCGCGCGGACATCCGCGGCCTGGACCCGAACAGCTCCGACCCGGTGATCGTCGCGCTCGCCGACGCGGCCAGGCGCTTCCCGATCCCGCTCGAGGCGTTCATCGAGCTGGCGGACGGCGTCGAGAGCGACATCGAGCCCAGCACGTACGAGACGTTCGACGACATGGTCGGGTACTGCCGGCTGGTGGCGGGCACGATCGGCCGGCTCTCGCTCGGGATCTTCGGGACGACCGAGGCCGCGGCGCGCGGCGACGCGCCCGCGATCGCCGACGCCCTCGGCGTCGCCCTGCAGCAGACCAACATCCTGCGCGACGTGCGCGAGGACCTGCTGAACGGGCGGGTCTACCTGCCGCAGGCCGAGCTCGCCGCCGCCGGCGTGAAGCTGGCCGTCGACGCGAACGGCCGGCTGGGCGAGCCCGAGGACGCCCTGGTCGACTACCTGCGCGCGAGCGCGGCGCGGGCCGACGAGTGGTACGACCGGGGCCTGGCTCTGCTCGGCATGCTCGACCGGCGCAGCGCCGCGTGCTGTGGCGCCATGGCGGGCATCTACCTGCGCCTGAACCGACGTATCCGGACCGACCCGACGGCCGTGCTGACGCGCCGACTGTCGCTGCCGGGCCGGGAGAAGGCCGCGGTCGCGGCGCGCAACCTGGTCGGCCGCCCCGAAGGAGTCCGACGCGAGCCGCCGGGCACGCCCGGCAAAGCCGCTGGTTCGGAGGATGTGTCGCGATGACGGGTGAGGGGGGCAGGGCCCGGCCGCGCGTCGCGGTCGTCGGCGGCGGGCTCGCCGGGCTCTCGGCGGCGTTGTTGGCGGCCGACGGCGGGGCCGACGTGGTGCTGCTGGAGGCCAGGCCGCGCCTCGGCGGCGCGACGGCGTCGTTCGACCGCAAGGGCCTGTGGGTGGACACCGGTCAGCACGTGTTCATGCGCTGCTGCACCGCCTATCGCGGTTTCCTGGGGCGACTCGGCGTGGAGCACCTGACCACGCTGCAGCCCCGGCTCGACGTCGAGGTGCTGCTGGGCGATCGCCCGGGCGAGCGTGCCCGGCTGCGCCGGACGAAGACCCGGCTGCCGGCGCCGCTGCACCTCGCGCCCGCCCTGCTTGGCTACAAGGCGCTGCCGGTGGGCCAGCGGGTCTCGGCGGCGCTCGCCGCGTTCCAGATCGGCCGGCTCGACCAGCGCTCGCCGAAGGTCGACGGCGCCTCGTTCGGCGGCTGGCTCGCCGCGCACCGCCAGGGCGCCGTCGCCACCGAGGCGCTGTGGGAGCTGCTCACCGTCGCCACGCTGAACGCGCCGGCCGCCGAGGCGTCGCTGGCGCTGGCCGCCAAGGTCGTCCGCTCCGGTCTGCTCGAGCGGGCCGACGCGGCCGACATCGGCTGGGCGGACGTGCCGCTGCAGCAGCTGCACGGCGAGGCCGCCGCCAAGGCGCTCGCCGACCTCGGCGCGGACGTGCGGACGAACGTGAAGGTTCGCGAGATCACCAGGACCGACGCGGGCTACGAGCTCGCGATCACCGGCCGTAGCCCACGCAAGAATGGCGGAGCCGCGTGGGCGGAGGCCGCGGGCGACGCGGCTGGTGGGACGGGGCGTGGTGACTCGGAGGTGCTGACGGCTGACGCCGTCGTGCTCGCCGTACCGCCGCCGGCCGCGGCCGCTCTGCTGCCGCCGGGTGCCCACCCCGACCCGGCGAGCCTGGAGGGCCTCGGCGCCTCCCCGATCGTCAACGTCCACATGATCTTCGATCGTCAGGTGATGGACCGCCCGTTCCTCGCGGCCACCGGTTCGCCAGTCCAGTGGATCTTCGACCGGACGGGCCCGTCCGGCCTCGCCGGCTCCGGCACCGCGCCGCCCGGGTCGCAGTACCTGGCGCTTTCCCAGTCGGCCGCCGAGTCCTGGGTGGACCGGCCGGCGGCGGAGCTCGGGGCCGAGTTCGTCGCCGAGACGCGCCGCATCCTTCCGGCGGCCCGTGACGCTGAGCTGGTCGAGGTCTTCGTAACCAGGGAGCGCACCGCGACCTTCCGCCAGGCGCCTGGATCGCTCGCGCTGCGTGCCGGGGCGAGGACCGGTCTGCCCGGGTTCGCCCTGGCTGGTGCGTGGACCGACACCGGGTGGCCGGCGACCATGGAGGGAGCTGTGCGTAGCGGGCTCACTGCTGCCCGTGAGACGCTGGCCAGCGTGGGGGTGCACGTAGGGGAGCTGGAGACAGCTTCCGGTGACATGGCGTGGCCGCGGCTGGATGCCGCGCGAGCCAGGCCACGCGTCCCGACCGTGAGCCTGGCAGTCCCGGCGCAGTCAGATCCAGCCGATCCAGCCGATCCGGCCGCGGCCGGCCCGATCGCACCGACCACACCGACAGGGAGTAGCCCGGCATGACGATGACGGTTCCGGAAGCCATCGAGCGTGGCCGGACGCTGACGATCCCCGCCCTGCGCGAGACGGTCACGAGACTGCACCCGCGGCTACGCCACGTCGTGGAGTACCACCGCGGCTGGGTCGACGCCGACGGCAACCCGGTCGCGGGCGGTGGCGGCAAGCTCGTCCGCCCGGCGCTGGCGCTGCTGTCGGCCGAGGCGGCCGGCGCGCCGGCCGAGGTGGGCCTGCCGGCGGCGGTGGCCGTCGAGCTGGTGCACGACTTCTCGCTGCTGCACGACGACGTGATGGACGGCGACACCGAGCGCCGCCACCGGCCGACCGCCTGGACGGTCTTCGGCATCGACGGCGCCATCCTCGCCGGCGACGCCCTGCTGAGCCTGGCCACGCAGGTCCTGCTGGAGGTCGAGGGCGAGCCGGGCAGGAAGGCCGCGACGATCCTCGGCGCCGGCGTGCACGACCTGGTCCGCGGCCAGGCCGAGGACCTGCTGTTCGAGGACCGGTCGGACGTCACCGTCGCCGAGACGCTGTCCATGGAGGACGGCAAGACCGGCGCGCTGCTGGCCTGCTCGGCCTCGCTCGGTGCCGTGCTCGCCGGCGCGCCCCAGAAGGTCGTCGACGGGCTCGCCGAGTTCGGCTCCCGTCTCGGCACGGCGTTCCAGCTGATCGACGACCTGCTCGGCATCTGGGGTGACCCCGCGGTCACCGGCAAGCCGGTGCTGTCCGACCTGCAGTCGCGCAAGAAGTCCGTCCCGGTCGTCGTCGCCCTGGAAGCCGGTGGCGCGGACGCGGACGACCTGCGGGCGTTCCTGGTCAGCGAGGGCGACCGCCCCACGGAGGAGCTGGAGCGCGTCGCAGCCCTGATCGAGCGGGCCGGCGGGCGCGACTGGACCACCGCTGAGGCGGACCGGCAGCTCAAGACAGCAGGAGCGGTGCTCCGTTCGCTGTCGCTGCCCCCGCTGGCCGAGGCCGAACTGTTGGCCCTCGCACGATTCGTGACCGAACGCGACTGCTGAGAAGGGTGAGGCGAGCGCACGCCTGGGCCTCGCCGAGGCCCTCGACGCATGGCTCCCCCATCCGGACCCGGAGGAGATTCGGCTATGAGCCTGACCTCGGACCCGTCCCCGGCGACGCCGACGACGCAGCCGACGTCCGCGCGGCCGGGATTCCTCCCGGATCGGCGAAGCCGATCCGGGAGGTCCGCCGTCGCCGGGCCTCTGCTGGTGACCACCCGACCCGGTGCGCGCACCGGCGGGCCAGCCCCCGACCTCGCGCCGCCAGCGGCCGAGCCGGCMACGAGTGAGATGAGCACGTCCGCGTTGGCCGCGATGCTGACACTGCCCCCCGTTGGGGTGGCCGAGCGGGCCGCGGACGCGATGACGCAGGCCCGGGACTATCTCCTCTCCCTGCAGTCCGACGAGGGCTGGTGGAAGGGCGAGCTAGAGACCAACGTCACCATGGACGCCGAGGATCTCATGCTCCGCCAGTTCCTCGGCATCCTGACACCCCAGCTCGCGGCCGAGACGGGCCGCTGGATCCGGTCGCGTCAGCTGCCCGGCGGCGGCTGGGCGACGTTCCACGGCGGCCCGGCCGACCTGTCGACCACGCTGGAGGCCTACGTCGGCCTGCGGCTGGCCGGCGACGCGCCGGACGCGCCGCACATGCTCGCCGCGGCGTCGTTCGTGCGGGCCCATGGCGGCCTCGCGGCGACGCGGGTGTTCACCAGGATCTGGATGGCGCTGTTCGGCGAGTGGCCGTGGGACGAGGTCCCGGTGCTGCCGCCCGAGATGGTGCTGCTGCCGAGCTGGGTCCCGCTCAACGTCTATGACTTCGGCTGCTGGGCCCGCCAGACGGTGGTCGCGCTGACCATCGTCGGGCACTTCCGGCCGGTCCGGTCGCTCGGCTTCACCATCGACGAGCTCAAGGTCGTCGGCTCGCGGCCCGCGCGGGCGCCGCTGGTCAGCTGGGAGGGCGCCTTCCAGCGGATGGACGCCGCCCTGCGCCACTACCAGCGCCATCCGGTCAAGACGCTGCGCAACCTGGCGCTGCGCCGCGCCACCGAGTGGGTCGTCGCCCGGCAGGAGGCCGACGGTGGCTGGGGCGGGATCCAGCCGCCCTGGGTCTACTCGATCATGGCCCTGCACCTGATGGGCTATCCGATGAACCACCCGGTGCTGGTCGCGGCGATCGAGGGGCTGGAGACGTTCACCACCCGGGAGGAGACTCCCGACGGCGTGGTGCGCCGGCTGGAGGCCTGCCAGTCGCCGGTCTGGGACACCGCGCTCGCCGTCGTCGCGCTCGCCGACGCCGGCCTCACCGGCAGCCATCCGGCGATGCGCAAGGCCGGGGAGTGGCTGGTCCGCGAGGAGGTCACCATCCCCGGCGACTGGCGGGTGCGCCGGCCGAACCTGGAGCCGGGCGGCTGGGCCTTCGAGTTCGCGAACGACGTCTACCCGGACGTGGACGACACCGCCGAGGTGGTGCTCGCGCTGCAGCGGCTGCTGCACACGGGACTGGACGACGACGACCCGTCGCTGGCCACGCAGGTGCGCGGCGCGGTCGAGCGGGCGGTCAACTGGTCGGTCGGGATGCGCTCGTCGAACGGCGCCTGGGGCGCCTTCGACGCGGACAACGTCCAGAAGCTGGCGATGAAGATCCCGTTCTGCGACTTCGGCGAGGTGATCGACCCACCGAGCGCGGACGTCACGGCGCACATGGTCGAGATGCTCGCCGACCTGGGCAGGGCCGACCACCCGGTCACCCAGCGAGCGGTCCGCTGGCTGCTGGACAACCAGGAGCCGGGCGGCTCGTGGTTCGGGCGCTGGGGCGTCAACCACATCTACGGCACCGGCGCGGTCGTACCGGCGCTGATCACCGCCGGGGTGGCCGCCGATCACCCGGCGATCCGGGCGGCGGTGCGCTGGCTCGTCGCTCACCAGCGGCCCGACGGCGGCTGGGGCGAGGACCTGCGGTCCTACCGGGACGAGGCGTGGATCGGCCGCGGCGAGCCGACCCCATCGCAGACCGCGTGGGCGCTGCTCGCCCTGCTCGCCGCCGACCCGACCAACGAGGCGGTCGACCGGGGCGTGCGCTGGTTGTGCGCGACCCAGCGGCCCGATGGCGGCTGGGACGAGCCGTACTACACCGGTACGGGCTTCCCCTGGGACTTCTCCATCAATTACCACTTGTACCGGCTGGTCTTCCCATTGGCGGCTCTCGGCCGGTACGTGACCCTCACCGGGCGGTCCGCGGCATGAGCAGCATCTCAGCATCCGAGAACACCGGCGATCGTCATTCTGGCGGCGCGCGGGCGGCCGGCGGCGAGCCAGCGCCGCCGGCGCGCGGGAACGCGGCGTCCTCCGCGCCGGCCGGGCCGGCGGCCGCGGCGCGGCCCGGGTCCTCGCCGCCCATCCCGCTGATCCCGACGCAGGCGGTCGGCACCGGCCCGAGCTGGAAGCCCGGCCGCCCGCCGCGCCGGGCCCGGCTCGTGGTCGCCGCGCCGATGCGCGTGGAGGCGATGGCCGCCAGCCGGTCGGGCCTGCCGGCGGACACCGTCGTCGTCCGTACCGGGATGGGCCCCGAGCGCGCCAGCCGCGCCAACCAGGCCGTGCGCGCGGCGAAGCCCGACGCGGTCGCCGTGGTGGGCGTGGCCGGCGGCCTCGCGCCCCGGGTCAGGCCAGGGGACGTCATCGTCGCGAGCGAGGTGCGTACGGGCGACGGGACGGTCACCGGCCGTTGCCCGTCCGCGCCGCTGCTGGCCGGCGAGCTGCGCCGCGCCGGGCTCACCGTGCACGTCGGGCCGGTCGTGTCGGTGCCGCGGCTCGCGGTCGGCACCGCGCGGGCCGAGCTCGCCGCCACGGGCGCGGTCGCCGTGGACATGGAGTCGGCCTACCTGTCGCCGAGCGCCACCGGCCGGCCGTTCGCCGTGATCCGGGTGATCGTCGACACCGCCGCCGAGCCGCTCGGTCGGCTCGACCTCGCCCGCCGGGGTCTCGCCGGCCTGCGCACGCTGCGCCGGCTCGGCGAGCCGTTGGGCGCCTGGGCGGCCGCGGTCGGGCAGCGCCGGGTGCTGCTCGCCGAGCCGCGGGCGTTCTGCGCCGGCGTCGAGCGGGCCATCGAGGTGGTCGAGCGGGCGCTGGAGATCCACGGCGCGCCGGTCTACGTCCGCAAGCAGATCGTGCACAACACCCACGTCGTCAACGACCTGGCCAGCCGTGGCGCGGTCTTCGTCGACGAGCTGGACGAGGTGCCGCCGGGGGCGACCGTCGTCTTCTCCGCCCATGGCGTCGCCCCCTCGGTGCGCACGCACGCGAACGACCGGCAGCTGTCGGTCATCGACGCGACCTGCCCCCTGGTCGAGAAGGTGCACGCCGAGGCGCGCCGGTTCACCGCGCGTGGTGACACGGTCCTGCTCATCGGCCACTCCGGGCACGAGGAGGTCGACGGCACGCTCGGTGAGGCGCCAGAGCGGATCACCCTGGTCGAGTCGGCCGAAGCCGTCGGCTCGATCGAGGTCGAGGACCCGGAGCGCGTCACCTACCTCATGCAGACGACCCTCGCGGTCGACGAGGCCGAGGAGGTCGTCGACGCGCTGAAGGACCGGTTCCCGGCGATCGTCGGGCCCGGTTCGGCCGACATCTGCTACGCGACGTCCAACCGGCAGAACGCGGTGCGCCGGGTCGCCGCCGAGGCCGACCTGGTGCTCGTCGTCGGGTCGGAGAACAGCGCCAACTCGCGCCGGCTCGCCGAGGTGTCGCGGCGCGACGGCACCGCGTCGCACCTGGTCGAGAGCGTCGACGAGGTCCGGCTGGAATGGCTCGTCGGTGCCGACACGATCGGCATCTCGGCCGGCGCCTCGGCGCCGCCGAACCTGGTCGCGGCGCTGTCCGACGCGTTGGCCGGGCTCGGCGCCACCTCGGTGTCGACGAGGTCGATCGGTACCGAGTCGATCGCGTTCACCCTGCCGAAGGAGGTCCGCCGCCCCCAGGGCGGCTGACCCCCCCGGGGGGCTCAGCGCAGTAGCGAGGGGTTGTCTCGGTAGACCTCTTCGAGCAGGGACATGTCGAACAGGTCGTCGACGCTGACGCGGTAGCCGGCGCTGAGCAGGGCGCGCACGTTCTTCTCGGCGAGGCTKGGCGTGACGATGAGCAGGCCGTCGCGACGGGTGTCGTCACTGACGATCAGTGTGTTCTGGATCTGGTTCATCGCGAGCTGGGTTCGCTCGTCCAGCTCGGGGGCGTACTTCGTCACCGTCAGTCGTGCGCCGGCCTCGGGGCTCGCGACGTTGTCGCGCCAGCCGCGGATCTCCGCGGTGAGCGCCGCCCTGACCGCGGCCCGGTTGTGGGTGATGGCCTCGACCGAGGCGACGTACACCGACGACACGATCGGGTAGCCGTGGTCGGCCAGCAGGAACGTGGCGATCTCGACGCCGGCGAGGCGCAGCCGCAGCGCGATGTCGAAGACGTGCGAGAGCAGGCCGTCGATCCTGCCGGCGGCGAGCAGCTCGTCCGGCGACCCGTCGCTGACCTGGGTCACCCTGTCCACGCTGATGTTGTTGGCGGCGAGAAACGTGTCCCAGATCTCTCCGGCGCCCTTGTCCACCCAGATCCGCTTGCCGATGAGCTTGGCCGGCGAGTCCAGCGGCGCGCCGCCGGGCGACGCGATCACCCAGGGATAGCGCTGGTAGAGGGCGCCGACGGCGCGCGCCGGGGTGCCACGGATGATCTCGCGGGCGAGCACGTCGACGGCGCTGAAGCCGAGCAGCGCCCTGCCGGTGGTCACGGCCTCCTCGGCGCCGAGCGCGCCGGGCCCACCGGGCAGCAGCCTGGCGGTCCTGAAGCCGGCGTCGCGGTAGTAGCCACGGGAGTCGGCGAAGAAGCAGCCGGCGAACTCCACGTCCGGCGTCCAGGACAGCTGCATCCTCAGCTCGGCGGGGATCGTCCCGTCCGCGAGCTGGGACGTGCCGCCCGGCGTCGGGCCACCGGCGGTCCGCTGGTCGCCGTGCCGGCGGCGGCTGATCGCGAACGCCGTGCCACCGCCGGCGACGCCGAGTGCCACCCCGGCGGCGATCAGGCCACGCCGGGTGAGGCTGCGCCGCCTGGCCCGGCGCGCCGAGTCCGCGGACGGGAACGCGGCCTCGGCCCGGTCCGCCGCCCAGCCGGGACCGGCCGGCGGATGCCACTGGAACCCGGCTGGCGGCTGCGGTGCCGGGCCGGGTGGTGACGGGGCGGGTGGCGCCGGCCGGGATGGCACCGGCCCGGGCTGTGCCGGCCGGGATTGCCCCGGCCGGGGCTGCGCTGGCCGGGGCTGCGCTGGGTGTGGTGGTGYCGGGTGCGGTGGTGCCGGACGTGGTGGGCCTGGCCTGGCGGTCGCCGACTCCGCCGGCGTGCTCACGGCCCACAGGCCGCCGGTGCCGCTGCCGGCGGAGAGCGGCGGCAGGAACGCCGTCGTCGCCTCCGGAGCCGGCCCGGGTGCCCGGGCGTCGCCGGCGAGGTCGCGCAGCATCCGAGCGGCGGAGCCCGCGGTCAGGCGGGCCCGCGGGTCGTGCGTCATCAGGCCATCGAGCACCGGGGCGAGCGGGCCGGCGTTGCCGGGGCGTGGCGGCGCGAACTGGGCGTTGAAGGCGTAGCGGACCGCGTCGGTCGGGGTCGGGAACGGGGGCCGCCCCTCGACGGCGGCGTAGAGCGTGGCGCCGAGGGAGAACAGGTCGCTGGCGGGGCCGGCCTTCTCCTTGCGTAGCCGCTCGGGCGCCATGTAGACGGGGGTGCCCGAGATCGAGGTGGCCTGGGTCAGCGGCGCCCGGTCGAGGTAGGTGGCGATACCGAAGTCGGCGAGCTTGACCCGGCCGTCGGCGGTGATGAGCACGTTGGCCGGCTTGACGTCGCGGTGCAGGACGTCGTGCCGGTGCCCGTGGTCGAGCGCGTCCACCACGGCCAGCCCGACGCGGGCGGCGACCGACGGGGAGAGCGTCCCGTCCTGGCGGATCACCTGGTCGAGGGAGCGGGACGCCGCGAGCAGCTCCATGACGATCCAGGGCGCGTCCGGCTCCTCGACCAGGTCGTGCACGACGACGACACCGGGGTGCCCGGCGAGCCGGGCGGCCGCGCGTGCCTCCCGGCGGGCCCGCTCGGCGCGGTCGTGCCGGTCGGCCTCGGTCGGGTCGTCGCCGAAACGGATCTCCTTGAGTGCCCGGTCGACGCCGAGCAGGGTGTCATGGGCCAGCCAGACGGTGCCCATCCCGCCGCGTCCCAGCGCGTGCAGCAGCAGGTAACGACCGGCGATCAGCCGGCCCGCCCCGGTCGCGCCGCTCTGGGTGCCGAAACCCGGCTGGGTGTCGCCGCTGCGCCCGCCTCGTCCATCCCGGCCAGCTCGTCCATCATCCCGGCCGGCTCGTCCGTCCCGGCCGCCCGGCGGCGGCGCGACCGCGGCGCCTGGGCTGGGGGTGGACGGCAGGTGCGGGCTGGCCGCACCCGGCCTCGAGGCCTCCCCGGGGCCTGGGGCCGGCCTGCCCGGTGCGCCTGGCGTCGGGCCAGCGTCACCGGTCATCGCTGTGTCACGTCCRTCTCCCGCCCCGCGTGCGCGCCGATCCGGCACCCGGTCCGGGATCGATCATCTCATCCCGCCCGGGACCAACGGTTCAGGAGGTGACGGGCGGCCTGGCCACCCGGGAGATCTCCCGGGTGTTCCCGATGACATGCCCGGCGTCGCAGACGTGCAGGACGTGCACGGGAGCGCCGCAGTCGATGTGCGTGAACGACGCCGGCGGGCCGTCCTCGCCGGACAGGTGGCGGTCACCCCATTGTCGCAAGGCCGACAGCACGGGGGCGAGCTCGCGGCCAGCCGGGGTGAGCTGGTACTCCCATCTGGTCCGTGCRCCGGCCTCCCGGTAGCTGGTCCGCGCCAGCACGCCGGCGTTCACCAGACCGGCGAGCCGGTCGGTGAGCACGGCGCGTGGTGCGCCCGTTGCCGCCTGAATGGCGTCGAACCGGCGTACGCCCAGGGTCACCTCCCGGATGACCAGGATCGACCACCGTTCGCCCACCACCTCCAGCGCGCGGGCGATGGAACAGGTACGGGGCTGCGTCAGGAGCGCTGGTGTGGTCGCGGCCACCGGCGTGGGTGCCGTCGTGGGAGCGGCCGCCGGTCCGCGCTCACGGTGCTGGGTCGGCGTCTTCCCGGTCATCTAGCACCCCGCATCGACGGGGTCGCGGGTGCCTCCATGGGCGTAGTGTAGTTCTTGATCTATGCTACGTTCGAGTGCTGAACTCAGTGGCCTGCTGGTCGCGCGGCGTAGTCGGCGGCCGTCGGGGGTCCATGGCTGAGCGCGACGCCTTGGTGGCGGTGGGTGGCAGCTTCGGGGGCGAATGAATCCCGAGYGGGCGTCGGTGGCTTCTACAACTTTGTCGCAGTTTCGAACAGGGGCGAGCGGTCACACCGAGTGGCGAGATTCCGGGTGGTCGTGCACACTGCGCATACGTTGCTGTCCGTGAAAGGTGTGTGCCGCGTGACGGTCGCGTCCGGGATGCCTCCCGAAATGGACGCGGACGGTAGCGGAACGCACCCGGAGTGGCCGCGATCCTAGGCGTCCCCATCGGTTTACCTGATCGACATGCGTGCTCGACATACAGCTTGTATGTTGCTGGTGGGGTCGACATACAAGCTGTACGTACCCGCTGTATGGTGATCCCCAGGCGACCCCAGGTCACCACCCCGGCGGCCTGACGAGAGGGGGACATCTGCCGTGGCGGTTCAGTGGCGCTACTCGGTTCGTGTCGGGTCCTACCTGGCCAAGCAGAAAATCACGCGGAAGAAGTTCTTCCCGCTCGTCCTGGAGTTGGAGCCGCTCTTCGCCTGCAACCTGTCCTGCACAGGCTGCGGCAAGATCCAGCATCCGGCCTCCGTGCTCAAGCAGCGGATGAGCGTCGAGGACGCGCTGGCGGCGGTCAAGGAGTGCGGCGCCCCGGTGGTCGCGATCGCCGGTGGCGAGCCGCTCATGCACCCCCAGATCCACGAGATCGTGAATGCTCTGGTCAAGCGCAAGAAGTTCGTGATCCTGTGCACGAACGGCCTCCTGTTGCAGAAGAAGCTGAAGAACTTCACTCCGTCGCCGTATTTCACCTTCGTGCTCCACATCGACGGTCTGCGTGAGCGTCATGACGCGGTCGTCGAGAAGCCGGGAACGTTCGACGAGTGCGTCGAGGCGTTCAAGGCGGCCAAGGCGGCGGGGTTCCGGGTTGGCACGAACTCCACGTTCTTCAACAACGACAGCCCGCAGGACGTCATCGACATCCTGAACTTCCTGAATGACGACCTGAAGGTCGACCAGATTCAGCTCTCGCCCGGGTACGCCTACGAGAAGGCGCCCGACCAGGAGCACTTCCTCGGGGTCCAGGAGACCCGGGAGATGTTCTCGAAGGTGTTCGGCGAGGGCCGACGGAAGAAGTGGCGGCTGAACCACTCGCCGGTCTTCCTCGACTTCCTCGAGGGCAAGCGTGAGCTGGCCTGCACCGCGTGGGGCATCCCGAGCTACTCGCTCTTCGGCTGGCAGAAGCCCTGCTACCTGATGAGCGACGGCTACGTCGGCTCGTACAAGGAACTGGTCGAGACCACCGACTGGGACAAGTATGGCCGCGGCAAGGACCCGCGGTGCGCGAACTGCATGGCGCACTGCGGCTACGAGACCTCGGCGGTGCTCGCCACCATGGGTTCGCTGAAGGAGCAGGTCCGCGCGATGCGCATGTGACCGATGCGCGGGTGAACGTGATGTTGACGGGGTGAGGCGCGTGGCGCCTCACCCCGTCGGCGTCTGTCCCGCCGACGCTCGTCGGGTGATTCGCGTCCTTTTGGTCGGTGTGGGCCGGTTCGTGGCGCGCGAGGGTCCGTCCGTTTCAGGGCGGGCCTATTTGTTTCGCCGTCGACCGACACGCGGCTCCACGGCCGGCTTGGTGCGGGCCGGCTCGGTGCGCGCTCGGTGCGCGCTCAGTGCGCGGCCGGCGCCGCCTCGTCGGTGGACTCGCTTGTCGGCCAGACGGCGGCCGTTTCCAAAGGCGTTGAGTCGCGGCGGACTAGGCCGGACATGAGACGGTCCAGCGCGACACCGGTCTCCCTCCGGGCGGCCAGCGGATCGTCGGCCCTGGCGATGTAAAGGCTCGCCTCGGCGAGCAGGGCCGCGACCAGTCTGGTCAGCGGCGCCACCGGAATCGGGTCGATCGCCTTCTCGGCGATCGCGCGTTCCAGCCACTGCGACAGCAGCCGGTAGCCGTGCGTCTCGACCAGAGTGTTCCAGGCGTCGTTACCGAGCACGGCCGGGCCGTCCACCAGCACGATCCGCTGGAAGTCGGTGTCGGTCCGGGTGGAGAAGTCCAGCAACGACTGGAACCCGGTGCAAAGCTGGGTCCAGGCATCACTCGGCCCGGCCGGGTCGCGAGTCAGCTCGCTCTCGACGAGCGCCTCGGCGACCTCGCTGGCGACCTCCTTCATCACCTCCTGGAACAGGTCCGCCTTGTCCCGGAAATGGTGATAAAGCGCGCCTCTGGTCACCCGCGCGTCGGCGACGATCTCCTCGGTCCCCGTGGCCGCGTAACCCTGCTCGGCGAACCGCCGACGGGCGGCCGCCACCAGCGCGACCCTGGTGTGCGCCTTGGTCTCCAAGGTCCTCTCCTCGTGGCGGGACCTGGTCACGGCTCAATTATGGTGCACGGCGCGCCGTTCCATCAGGCCGAACCAAGGGCGTGACCGGGTATGACACGCGTCCCGGCGACAACGTCCGAGTCGCTCTGGACAGGGCTCGGTCGGCTGTGCTGGCGGCTCCTCGACCCGGCCGCCTCCTCATCCGGCCGCCTCCTCATCCGGCCGTCGCCTCATCCGACCGTCGGCGCGCCGATCACGTCGGTCTCGTCGGTGGTGACGGCGTCGCGGTCGTTCGTCATGCGCAGCTGAGCCGCGGGGATGGCCAGGATGGCCGCGAGCGCGACCACCGTCAGCGGCAGCGCGAGCAGCCAGGTGTGCCCCACCGCGTCTCCGTAGGCCTGCCGCACCACCGCCGCGACCGGAGCCGACAGCTCCGCGAGCCGCGGCACGCTGTGTCCGTCGGCGCCCGCGCCCGCGGGCAGTCCGGCGGCGGCGAGGCCGGTGCCGACCAGGTGCGCGGCCCGATTGCCGTAGATCGCGCCGAGCGCGGCGACGCTCGCGGTCGAGCCGAGGCTGCGGAAGAAGGCGACGGTGCCGCTCGCGGCCCCCAGGTCGCCGTGCGCCGCGGTGTTCTGGACGACGATCAGCAGGTTCTGCGTGGTCATGCCCAGGCCGACGCCGACGAGGGCCAGGTAGGCCGCGACGGCGGGCAGCGGCGTGCGCGCGCCGATGGTCGCGAACAGCGCGATCCCGCAGCAGAGGCACACCCCGCCGCCGACGAGGACCCCCTTGAAACGACCGGTACGGCTGATGGCGTGGCCGCCGATGTTGCTCGACACCGCGAGGGCGCAGACCATCGGCGCGGTCAGCAGCCCGGACACCGTCGGCGAGCAGCCGCGGCCGAGCTGGAAGTACTGGCTGAACAGCAGCGGGACGGTGATCGACACGGTGCCCGCGACAACCGTCCCGACCATGGCGAGCACGATGGTCGGCTGTCGGAACAGCTGCGGCGGCACGATCGGCTCGGCGACCCGCGTCTCGACGACGACGGCAAGCGCCAGCGCCGCCGCGCCGCCGAGGAGCAGCGCGAGCCCGGTGCCGGACAGCCAGCCGACGAGATCGCCCCCCAGCGTCATCCAGAGCAGCAGCAGGCCGACACCGCCGGGGATCAACATGGCGCCGAGATAGTCGATGCGCACGGGCCGGCGCTCGGTCGGCAGCCGCAGCGTGCGCCCCAGCATGACGAAGGCCACGGCGGAGAGCGGCACGCACAGGTAGAAGCACCAGCGCCAACCCAACCCGGGCGTATCGACGATCAGACCGCCGACCAGCGGTCCGGAGAGGTTCGAGATGGCCCACGCCGAGCCGATGTAGCCGCTGTAGCGGGCCCGCTCCCGCGACGGGACCATCGCCGCGAGCGCGACCTGGGTCAGCGCGCTCGTGCCGCCGGCGCCGACCCCCTGCACCGCCCGCGCGGCGATCAGCCAGGTCGTCGAATGCGCCAGCCCCGCCAGCATCGACCCGACCGTGAAGATCGCCAGGCCGAGCATGAGCAGCATCTTCTTGTTCAGCAGGTCGGCGAGCTTGCCCCAGACCGGCACCGTCGCCGTCATCAGCAGCAGCGTCGTCGCGACGACCCAGGTGTAGTCGGTCGAGCTGCCGTGCAGGTCGCCGATGATGCGCGGCAGCGCGTTCGCGATCACCGTTCCCGCGATCATGGTGACGAACAGGCCCAGCACGAGCGCCCATACCGCGTGCCTGATCTCGCGCGGTGTCATCGGCTGGGGGGCCGCCGGCTGTGGGGTCGTCGGCTGTGGCGTAGCCGGCTGTGGGGCGGTCGGCTGTGGCGTCGCCGGGCGTTCCGCGGACGTGGTCATGCGGCCCTCCCGGCCGGCCTCCCGAGCGATCGACGAAAGCTACTTAGTCAGTAAAAATAATCCGCCTACCCCCTTTCGTGTGCGGCCTCGGCGCGGCCGGCGGGAGGTCGCCCGAGGGCGGAGTTACGGAAGGGTCATCTGCGCGGCCTAGACGAGTAAGTCCGAAGTCTGGGTGACCGGTGGTCGGGCATGGAGAGA
>NZ_MBLN01000048.1:0-273932 GCF_001854645.1 Pseudofrankia sp. EUN1h
GGAGGCCGTCAGACACGGCCTAGGCCAAAGGCCACGCGATGATGGCGGAGCCTCGCGTGGCCGGAGGCCGTCAGACACGGCCTAGGCCGGCCCCGGGCCGGCGGCGGGGATCGGGAGCGGATAGCCCGCGGCGGCGGCGCGGGCGCGGCCGGCGCGCAGCTCGCGCTCCAGGGCGCGCAGGTAGCCGCAGGTGCCCCGCCGGCGCAGGCCCACGCGACGCAGCCCCGGGTGGTCGAGCATCGCCTGGTAGGCCGGAAGCAGATAGCGCCCGCGCAGGTACTCGCCGACCCAGCTGGCCTGGGCCCAGACGAGCCGCCCGCCAGGGCCCGATGCTGGCGCCTCGTCCTCCTCGGCCAGTTCACCCGCCTCACCCGCGGGTCGCGGCCCGGCCGGCCCGCCCGCCGCCGCGCCGGCCACCCCGCCGCCCCCGGAGCCGCCAATCAGGTAGACACCGTCGGCCCGGGGATGGAAGACGCCGCCGTACCAGGGGTCGTCGACACCGATCACGGTCCGCACGGCGGCGACCGTCGCCGCGGTCACCACGACGGCGTCCCAGCTTCCGAGGGACCGGCCGTCGAGGCTGATCTGGAAGCCGCGCCGCGGGTCTTCCCGCGCGCCGGCGCGGCTGACGACGGGCGCGAAGTCGGCGCCGCCCTCGCTCGGGGCGCTCGGCGAAACGGGCTCGTCGCCGTGGTCATCCGGGCCGGCGACGCGGCGGGCGGTGAGCGCGCGTCTGGACAGCAGCTCTTCGGCGGCCGGCGTCGGCGCCCCGAGGTAGGTGGCGTCGATCCCGCCGTCGACGAGGGCGGCCAGCCCGACCGCGCCGGTCAGATCGGGGCCGAGCACGGCGACCCGGGGGAGCTGAGGCACGGTGCAGGACTGTAGGCGGTCGCGCCGTCGATCTCCGCGCCGGGCGGTCCGCGCACCCACCGCGCGCGGGACCTAAGTAGTCGGCGTGACACTTACGGGCGAGGCAGGTTGTGACCACACGGTCACGCTTGACACACTCTCCGTCGTGGCCCGCGTTCTCGCTGTCGCCAACCAAAAGGGTGGCGTCGCCAAGACGACCTCTGTGTCGAGCCTCGGCGCCGCCCTGACCGAGCTGGGCCAGCGAGTTCTGCTGGTCGATCTGGATCCGCAGGCCTGTCTGACGTTCTCGCTTGGCCTCGACCCGGACGCTCTCGAGCTGTCCGTCCACGACGTGCTGCTCGGGCGCCTGTCCGCGGGCCTCGTCGTCCTGCGCACGGCCGACGGGTCGGACCTGTTGCCGGCGACCATCGAGCTGGCCGGCTGCGAGGCGGTGCTGCTCTCGCGCACCGGGCGGGAGCACGTGCTGCGGCTCGCCCTCGCCGAGATCGTCGACGACTATGACTTCGTCCTGGTGGACTGTCCGCCGTCGCTGGGCGTGCTGACCATCAACGGCCTCACGGTCGCCGACGAGGTGATCATCCCGTTGCAGTGCGAGACGCTGTCGCACCGCGGCGTCGGCCAGCTGCTCGACACCGTGCACGACGTCCGCCGCCTCACGAACCCGAAGCTCCGGGTTCGTGGCGTGCTGCCGACCCTGTTCGACGGCCGCACCGCGCACAGCCGGGCGGTGCTGGCCGACGTCGCGGCCCGCTACCAGGTCAGCGTGCTCGAACCGCCGGTCGCCCGCTCGGTGCGCTTCGCGGAGGCACCGGGCATCGGCCGCTCGATCCTCACCACCGCGGCCCGGTCGAAGGGCGCGCAGGCCTATCGGGAGCACGCCCGCACGATCGCGGGGCTCGGACCAGGCCCGGTGCCCGGCGTCGGCCCAGAGGCGCTGCTCGCCGGTGCGCTGCCCGTCCTCGGCCGGGCGGACGACCACCTGGCCGAAGACGACGAGCTGGTCGACGGTGGGCTGGTGGACGGCTCGCCTGAGGTGGCCGCCTCGGTCGCGCTGTCGCGCATCGGCCGGTGAACGGGGACATGGCCAGAGTCGAGAGCACGGCTGGAGCCGTGAGTGTGGCTGAGGGCGCGGGCAGCCGGGCGCGGGACGCGTCGGCCGGGTTCGACCGGCTGCGGCCGCGCACCGGGCGCCCACCTGGGCCTGGCTCGCCGTCATCCGCGTCCCGGCCGGGCGCCATCGGCCGTGACGTGCACGGCAAGCGTGCTCTCTACAGCGGCGAGCACCCGCCCGCCCCGCACGGCTCAGGCGTGACCGTGCACTGTTCCCGGTGCAGGCAGGCGACGATGGTGGGCGCCCGGCGCGCGTTGGCGTTGCTCACCCCGAGCCTGCATCTGCCGGTCATCCGGCCGCGTCACCCGTCGCTGCTGCGCTGCCCTGCCTGTCGCCGCGTCGCGTGGGTCCGGCTGACGCTGAGCGTCGCCAGGAGCTGATCGCGTCCGCGGCCGGGCGCCGAAACGGCCGAACCGGGAGCCCACAACTGAGGCGCGGCCCACAACTGAGGCGCGGCCTCGGACCAAGACCGGTCCGGGAGCCAGAAGCAGTCTGGGAGCGAGACCCGAGGGGTCCCGCTCCCAGACTGTGCGATCAGGCCGTGTCAGGCCGACTCGGCGCGGGACTCCGGCGCGCTGTCCTCGTCGTCGTCGGCCGGCGCGATGTCCAGCGTGTCCGCGCCCGCGGAGCGGCCCGAGCGGCCGCGGCCGCCGCGGCGCCGCCGACGCCGGCGCGCGGGCGTGCCGTCGGCACCCTGCTCGTCGGCGTCGATCACGTCGGCGCCTTCGACGCCGTCGGCGAGGTCGGCCGCCCCGAGCTCGCCGGTCGCCCGACCGGTGACGTCGCCTGCGCCGTCGGCCGCGAGGACCTCGAGCGCGACGGTGCCCTCGTCGGCCCCGTCCGCGTCCTCAGCCAGCCCTGCGGCGGCTGCCGCCGCGCCGGCGCCGCGGGTGCGCCGACGCGTCCTGGTCCGGGAGGCCGCCGCTTCCCTTGCCGCGGGACGGTCGGTGTCGCCCGGCTGGCCCGCGGCGGGCCGGCCGCCGCGGCGCGCCTTGCGGCCGCCACCGAGATCCTCGATCTCCTCGGCGGCCAGCCCGGCGCGGGTACGGGCTGCGCGAGGCAGCACGCCGGTCGACCCGGCCGGGATGCCGAGCGCCTCGAACAGGTGCGGGGAGGTGGAGTACGTCTCCAGCGGCGCGTCGAACGGGAGCGCGAGCGCCCGGTTCACCAGCTGCCAACGGGCCAGGTCGTCCCAGTCGACGAACGTGACCGCGACGCCGCTGCCGCCGGCCCGGCCGGTGCGGCCGATCCGGTGCAGGTAGACGCTCTCGTCCTCCGGGCACTGGTAGTTGACGACGTGGGTCACGCCGCCGATGTCGATGCCGCGGGCGGCGACGTCGGTGGCCACCAGCACGTCGATCTTGCCGGCCCGGAACGCGCGCAGCGCCTGCTCGCGCTGGCCCTGGTTGAGGTCGCCGTGCACGGCGGCGGCGGCGAAGCCTCGGTTCGACAGGTCCTCGGCCACCTTGTCCGCGGTGCGCCTGGTCCGCACGAACACGATCGACAGCCCGCGGCCGTCGGACTGCAGGACCCTGGACAGCACTTCCATCTTGTCCAGCGCATGCGCGCGGAAGACGTGCTGGCTGGTGGTCGGGACGGTGCGGCCCTCGTCGGGCTGCTCGGCGGTGACATGCACCGGCCGGATCATGAAGCGACGAGCGAGCGCGATCACCGGACCGGGCATCGTCGCCGAGAACAGCATGGTCTGGCGACCGGCCGGCAGCAGCGAGACGATGCGCTCCACGTCCGGCAGGAAACCGAGGTCGAGCATCTCGTCGGCCTCGTCGAGCACCAGCGTCGCGACATTGCCCAGGTTGAGCGCGCGCTGACGGGCGAGGTCCAGCAGACGACCCGGGGTGCCGACGACGACGTCGACGCCCGTGCGCAGGGCGGTCAGCTGCGGCTCGTAGGCCCGGCCGCCGTACACCGACAGGACGCGTATCTGCCGGCGTGCGCCCGCCCGCTCGAGGTCGGCCGTGACCTGGATGCACAGCTCACGAGTCGGCACGACGATGAGCGCCTGCGGGCGGCCATCGGCGCCCTCGTCCAGGCCGATGACCTTCTGGATGATGGGGATGCCAAAACCCAGCGTCTTGCCGGTGCCGGTGCGCGCCTGGCCGATGATGTCGGTACCGGCGAGCGCGAGCGGGAGCGTCAGCTCCTGGATGGGGAAGGGGTGGATAATGCCGGCGGCCGTGAGGGCGTCGACCGTCTCCTGACGAACGCCGAGATCGGCGAAAGTGATCTTTGGTTCGACGGTCGCCGGGACCTCTACCTGCTCCGAAGAGGCAGGGTCCGCGCCGGCCGGGGCAGCGTCAGTTGCGGAGGTGGTTTCGGTGATGGTTAGGGATGTGGCTGTGACGGACAGCGGGTCGCTCCTGGTCTACTCCTGAGCGGTGTCCGACGTTGAGGCGCCGCTCGCGACGTGCCGGGCCGCGCCAGCGACCCGATCGAGCGGGGTGGGCCAGCGGCCTCGAAACCAGTGATTTCGAAGCCAGCAGGTTGGCCCAGCAGCCCGGGGACCGGGGCGACGCGTTGCCTTCGGCGGCCGATCGGTCTGTGATGACCACCGGCTACAACAAGGATAGCCTGTGTGACCGCTTGATGGGCGCGCTTCGCGACGATCGTGGCCCGTCCAGCGTTACTCAGACGGAACATGACCTGGCCCGTTGCCGTGGGCCGGGTGGCGAGGAGCGAGCGGCACCAACGGGTAACACGTCGGGTGACGACGTTGGATCAATCAGCCTGGGAGTTGAGGTACGTGACGGACAGCACAGTGCTTCCGGGGGCTGCGGGGTCCACAGGGACCGATGGGCACCCAGGTGCCCCTGCCGCTCCGCGAGACCCGCGAACGGCGCCCACGACCGGGCTTCCGCGAACAGTTCCGGACGAGGCCGCGAACCCGGCCCGGGATGACCTGACCGGTGGAATGGCGACCGCTGGCGTGGTCGTCGAGCGGGGGGTCGTCGACGAGGCCGTCGTCGACCTGCTCGGGCTGATCGCCTATGGYGAGCTCACCGCGTTCGAGCGGCTGGCCACCGACGCGCGGATGGCACCGACGCTCTCCGACAAGATCTCGCTGGCGGCGATGGCGGCGGCGGAGTTCACGCACTTCGAGGCGATCAGCATGGCGCTCGCCGGCCGTGGCGTCGACCCGGAGGCGGCGATGGCGCCGTTCATCGGCCCGTTGACGGCCTTCCATGCCATGACCGCTCCGGCCGACTGGCTGGAGAGCCTGATCAAGGCCTATGTGGGCRACAGCATCGCGGCGGACTTCTACCGCGCGATCGCGCACCGGCTCGACGACGACGCCCGGGCGCTCGTGCTCGATGTGCTCGCCGACACCGGGCACGCGGCCTTCGTGGTCGACCGGGTCCGGGCCGCGATTGCCGCCAACCCGGTGGCCGCCGGTCGGCTGGCCCTCTGGGCGCGCCGCCTGGTCGGTGAGGCGCTCAACCAGGCCCAGCAGGTCGCCGTGGAACGCGACGCCCTCACCGGCCTGCTCGTGGGCGTCGGCGACCTGGAGACGGTCGCAGCGATCTTCAACAGCATCATGAAAGCCCACACGGAGCGGATGGCCGCGCTGGGCCTGTCGTCCTGACGCGCCCGGCCCGTCCTCATGGGCGGGTCTGTCCAACCCGGAACCGAACGGGGTCCGTCCTCCCGGAACGCCACTGGGGCGCGACCTCACGGTCGCGCCCCAGTGGCTCGTGATCCCTGTGCCGGCTAGCTCCGAGTTCCAGCTTGCCGCGGTTCCAGTTGGCTTCGAGCTCCAGATCGAGCTGACGCGCTAGGAAGCGCTGATGCTCTAGGAAGAGCCGAAGCCGACGCGGCGGGACTCGGCCTCCGCGATCTCGATGTAGGCCAGCTTGGCGGCCGGGACGACCACCCTCCGGCCCTTCTCGTCCACCAGGGAGAGCAGTCCGTTGTCCGCGGCGAGGGCCGCGGCGACCGCCTCGGCGACCTGGTCCGGTGTCTGAGCGCTCTCGAGCACCAGCTCCCGGCCGACGTTCTGCACGCCGATCTTGACCTCCACCCGGATGACCTCGCCTTCGTCTGCACTGCGGGCTGATAGTTGCCGTCGGTAGTTGCCGTCGGGCCTCCGGCCGCGGGGGGACTTCGCCATTGTCGCGGCCGGGTCCCCAGGGATCGGCGTCAACCGGTCCCTGGTGGAGCGTCTTCGTCCGGGGCGTCCGCCGGATGAGCGACGAACGTGGCCGGCGGGCGCGCACCGCCGCCGGGCGATTACCGGACACACTATGGCCCTGGTAGCCCCGGCGGCTGACCCGAGTCGTCGTGTTCGCTCCCGGCACAGCGGCCATCGCCCGCTCGTGCGTCGCCCGAGAACGGGTCGCGGTGCCGGGCGCGCGAATCAGCCGGCGTCGGCGTCGACGTCCGCGGCCGGCTCGGCGTCGTCGGCGGTGGCCGCGGCGGCCGAGCTGCGGGGGTAGCCGCCGATTCCGTGCCAGGCGAGCTCACTCATCGCCTCGACAGCTCGCTCCGGCGCCACCGTGCCACCGCGTACGAGCCACCAGCGCGAGCACGTCTCGGCGAGCCCAACCAGACCGACCGCCAGCAGGTCGGCCTCGTCCTGGGACAGCCCCGTGTCGGCGACGATCGTCGCGGCGATCGCGCGCACGCACCGGGCGAAGGCGTCCTCGACCCGCTTGCGGACCGCCGGCTCGCTGCGCAGGTCGGACTCCAGCACCAGCTGGTGGGCGCCGCTCGGGTCGTTGACGAAGTCGAAGTAGGCCCGGACCGAGCGTTCCACCCGCAGGCGGTTGTCGGTCGTCGACGCGAGCGCCTCACGCACACTGCTGACGAGCTTCTCGGAGTGCTCGTCGAGCAGCGCCAGGTACAGGTCGAGCTTGCCGGGGAAGTGCTGGTAAAGCACGGGCTTGCTGACGCCGGCCCGCTCGGCGATCTCGTCCATGGCGGCGGCGTGGTAGCCCTGCGCGACGAATACCTCGCGCGCGGCGCCGAGCAGCTGGAAGCGACGGGCAGTGCGCGGGAGGCGGGGCGTCCTGCCTGGGCGCGACTGCGGCGCTGCCGGCTCGACGGTCACAACCACCTCCTGTTCGATCTCGACAACACTACTCACCCAGGTGGCCGGGTGCCCCGCCTCGGGGGGACACGCCACCCGCGCCACCACCAAGCGGCTGTCAGCGGTAGGCGTCCTCGTCCTCCTCCTCCACCTCCAGGCTCTGCTCGACCGCGTCGTACTCATCGGCCTCGGCGGCAACGGGCGGCGGGGCCGGCGGGTCGTCCAGACGGGTCTCGCGCATTTCACGCGCCTGCTCCGCGGCGTCGGCGTCCGGCACGTCGAGCGGAAGTTCGGTCGGTGCGCTCATGGTCCCTCCACGTCATAGCGGGAGACCACGGCATACCCAGGCGAGCGCGGCCTGAACGCCCGTCCGGGCAGGCTCCGACCCGGGCCCCTCGGTGGTCGGCGGTGGTTGGTGGTGGTTGGCGTTGGTCGGCCTTCGGCCTTCGGCGTCGGTCGTCGGGACGGGCGCTGGAGATGGTGCCGATCGTCAGGACAGCAGCGGAGCGAACAGGTCTCCGTGTGCCTGGACGCGGTCGAGGACCTGGCCAGCGGTGAAGGCGAGGTCGCGGGCCTCCTTGGCGGCCGCGACCTCGTCCCAGGTCACCGGGGTCGAGACCGTCGGCGCGGCCCTGGCTCGCAGGGAGTAGACGGAGACGGTCGTCTTCGCGGGGTTGTTCTGCGACCAGTCGAGCAGCACCCGGCCGCCGCGCAGGTCCTTGCGCATGTTCGACACCACCAGGTCCGGATGGTCCTTGGACAGCCGTTCGGCGATGATCCGCATGTCGTCGCGCACCCGCATGCTTTCGCGCCCGTCATCCACCCTGCCGTACACCTGCAGGCCCTTGGACCCGCTGGTCTTCACGCACAGCGGCTCGGGCAGGACGTCACGCAGCAGCAGCGCGACCCGCGCGCAGTCGAGCACATCGGTCCCTGGACCGGGATCGAGGTCCGCGACGAGGATGTCCGGTCTGCCGGTCGAGACCCGCCACATGGGGGTGTGCATCTCCAGCGCTGCGAGGTTCGCCAGCCACACCAGCGTGGCCTGGGCATCGGCCACCAGATAGTCGATCGTGCGGYGGTTCTTCGTCGACCCGGGTGACGGCAGGGTCGCGACCGGCACCCAGTCCGGGCGGTGCGCGGGGGCGTTCTTGCTGAAGAAGCCCTCGCCCGCCACCCCTTCGGGGAAGCGCACCACCGTCAGCGGGCGGTCGGCGAGGTGCGGGAGCAGGACGTCGGCGATCCGGGTGTAGTAGTCAATGACCTCGGCCTTTGTCGTCCCAGTGGCCGGATAGAGCACTTTGTTCAGATTGGACAGCTTCAGCCGCCGACCGGCCACCTCGACGGTGGTGCTCGCGCCGCTCGCCTCACCCATTCGCGCCTCCCGCGCTCTGCCCTCACGTCCGTGCCGACCAGCCGCCGGAACGCCTCGGCACGACCCAGCGTCTCGCGGGAAGCGCCCAGGCGGGCTCATTCCGACCGCACCCGCGCGGACGGCGCGGGGACGCGGCTGRCTGGCTCCCTTGCGCGGCGGTCCGGCTTCCTTCTATCGACGGCGTTCGTGGCCTCCACTCATCGGTGCCGGGCGCGGCGCTGGCCGCCTCGTCGGCGGCCCGGGCTCGGGTAAAAGCGCAGGTCAACGGAATCGAACGAACATATGTTCGAATAAGTTTCCGTGATCCGGCAGACACGACGCGGCGCGTGCCTCACCATGAGAGTGACGGGAGGTGACCTGAAACATGCGTTCGATCTGGAAGGGCGCCATCAGCTTCGGCCTCGTCTCGATCCCTGTGAGGTTGTACTCGGCCACCGAGGAACGGGACGTCGCCTTTCACCAGGTCCGACGCTCGGACGGGTCTCGAATTCGTTACAAGCGGGTCGCCGCGGCCGATGGCGAGGAGGTCCCGTACTCCGAGATCGCGAAGGGCTACGAGCTGACGGACGGCGAGACCGTCGTCCTGACGGACGAGGACTTCGCGAACCTGCCGCTGTCGACGTCCCGAGCGATCGAGGTACTGGAGTTCGTGCCGCTGGAGCAGGTCGACCCGATCTACTTCGCGAAGAGCTACTACCTGGAACCGGACAAGCTGGCGGCCAAGCCGTACGTGCTGCTGCGCGACGCGCTGGAGTCGTCCGGGCGGGTCGCGCTGGTGAAGATCGCCCTGCGGCAGCGCGAGCAGTTGGCGACGCTGCGGGTCCGCGACGGCGTCTTCGTGCTGGAGACCATGCTCTGGCCGGACGAGGTGCGCGTGCCCGACTTCCCGTTCGTGGAGCAGGACATCGAGGTCCGCCCGCAGGAGCTGGCGATGGCGGGCTCGCTGATCGAGACGCTCGCCGGCGACTTCGACCCGACGAAGTTCGGTGACGAGTACCGCGCGGCGCTCCTGCAGGTGATCGACGCCAAGATCGCCGGCAGGGAGATCGTGGCTCCGCCGGAGCAGGAGAAGGCCGCGCCGGCCGGCGACCTGATGGCCGCGCTGCGGGCCAGCATCGAGGCGGCGCGGGCAGGCCGACCGTCGAGCGGCGCCGCGCCGCCGGCCGGGGCCGGCAAGGAAGCGCGAGCCGGTAAGGAAGCGGAGCCGGCCGAAGTGGAGCCGGCCGAGGTCGAGGTCGAGGCCAAGGAGCCGGCGGCGGCCGGGGGTAAGGGCAGGTCCGGCGCCAAGAAGGCCGCCGCCAAGACCGGCTCGTCCAGGTCCGCCCCGGCCAAGACGGCGTCGAAGTCCGCGTCGACCGGGCAGAAGACGGCTCCGGGCAAGAGCGCGCCGGCCAAGACGCCGGCCAAGGCGTCCACTCGCCGCTCGGCCTGACCGCCTTCCGGCAGCGCCGGGAACATCTGGCCTCGCGGGCGCGCTGCATCTCAGGTCGTGGACCTCCACCCTTGGCTGGGCAGGCCGGCGGTGGAGTCAACTGTGGCATCGTCGAAGGGGCTGTCCCCGCCCGGCGATGCCGATAGCAAGGAGCACGCGTGTCCCTTCCACCTCTGGTGGAGCCCGCCGACGGGCTCTCCGTCGACGAGGTCCGCCGATACTCCCGACACCTGATCATTCCGGATGTCGCGATGGACGGGCAGAAGCGCCTCAAGAACGCCAAGGTCCTGGCGGTCGGCGCGGGTGGCCTCGGATCGCCGACCCTCATGTACCTGGCCGCCGCCGGGGTCGGGACGCTCGGCATCGTCGAGTTCGACACCGTCGACGAGTCGAACCTGCAGCGGCAGATCATCCACGGCCAGTCCGACGTCGGCCGGAGCAAGGCGGAGTCAGCGCGCGACAGCGTTCGGGAGATCAACCCGTACGTCAACGTCGTGYTGCACGAGACGCGACTCGACATCGACAACGTCATGGAGATCTTCAGCCAGTACGACCTGATCGTCGACGGCACCGACAACTTCGCGACCCGTTACCTGGTCAACGACGCCGCGGTGCTGCTCGGCAAGCCCTACGTCTGGGGCTCGATCTACCGGTTCGACGGGCAGGCCAGCGTCTTCTGGGCCGAGCACGGCCCGTGCTACCGCTGCCTCTACCCGGAGCCGCCGCCGCCCGGCATGGTTCCGTCCTGCGCCGAGGGCGGGGTGCTCGGCGTGCTGTGCGCGTCGATCGGCTCGATCCAGGCCACCGAGGCCATCAAGGTGCTGACCGGCGTGGGCGACTCGCTGGTCGGCCGGCTGATGGTCTATGACGCCCTGGAGATGAGCTACCGCACGATCAAGGTCCGCAAGGACCCGGAGTGCCCGCTGTGCGGCAAGAACCCGTCGATCACCACGCTCATCGAGGACTACGAGGCGTTCTGCGGCGTGGTCTCCGAGGAGGCGCAGCTCGCCGCCGCCGGCTCGACGATCACCGCGTCCGAGCTCAAGGAGTGGCTGGACGAGGGCGCCGCGATCGAGCTGGTCGACGTCCGTGAGCCAGCCGAGTGGGAGATCGTCCGGATCCCCGGCGCGCGGTTGATCCCCAAGGGTGACCTGCCCGCCCACCTGTCGGAGCTGCCGCAGGACAAGCGGGTCGTCGTCTACTGCAAGTCCGGCGTCCGCTCGGCCGACGCGCTCGCCACCCTGAAGGGCGCCGGCTTCTCGTCGGCCGTGCACGTCCAGGGCGGCGTCACCGCCTGGGCCACCCAGGTCGACAAGACCCTCCCGGTCTACTAGGCCGATCCAGCCCGTCACGAGGGCCCCGGTGCCGACGAACCTGGTCGGTACCGGGGCCCTCGGCCGGTTTGCGGGGCTGTCGGACCTCGCTGGCATGCTGCCCCCATGCGAGGACCTAGGCCTGATGGTCGGGGAGCGGGCGCGCCCGCGAGCGTGTCCGCCGGGCTGGGCACCCGAATCCGTGTCCACGTCGGCGGGCGGCCGGGGGAGTACGCCCGCGCGGTGCTCGACACCGTCGCCCAGATCCCGGCCGGCAAGGTGATGACCTACGGCGACGTCGCCGAGTACGTCGGCGGCGGCACCGGCCGGCACGTCGGCGCGGTGCTCGCCCGCTTCGGCCACGAGGAGGACGTCCCGTGGCATCGCGTGATCCGCGCCAGCGGCGAGCCCAACCCCTCCGCTCCCGTGGAGGCCATCACCCGCCTGATCGCCGACAGCACCCCGCTACGCCCCGGCGGCGACCGCGTGGATCTCCGTCTCGCCCGCTGGGACGGCCAGCCGGCCTGAGGCGAGCCGACCTGACGTGGCCCTGACGCCTGGCCGCGCCGGGTCGGCTACCTGGCGGTGTAGCCGGCGTCGGCCAGGTAGACGCTGCCGGTGACGACGGAGGAGCGGTCGGAGAGCAGGAAGAGGACGATCTCGGCCACCTCGTCGACGGTGGCGAAGCGGGCCATGGGCGCGAGCAGGGCGGCGCCGCGCATCTTGCGCCCGGATTCCTGGTTCATCATCGCGGTATCGACGAAGCTCGGCGCGACCGCGTTGATCCGGATGCCACGGGTGGCGTACTCCAGCGCCGACGTCTTCGTGAGGCCGATGACGCCGTGCTTCGCCGCGGAGTAGGCGGCGGCGTCCGTGAAGCCGACGACACCGAGCACCGACGCCATGTTCACGATCGAGCCGCCGCCCGCCTCGAGCATCGCCGGGATCTCGGCGCGCAGGCAGTAGAAGACGCCGTTGAGGTTGATCTCGATGGCACGCCGCCAGTCGTCGACCGGGATCTTGTCGACGGRCTGGCGCGGCAGGGCGATGCCGGCGTTGTTCACGGCCAGGTCGAGCCTGCCGAACGCGCGCGCCGCCGCCGCGACGGCCTCGGTCACCGCGTCCGGGTCGGTCACGTCCAGCCCCATGGCGAGTGCCGTGGCGCCCGCGTGCTGGAGCTCGTCGGCGGTCTTCTTGGCGGCGGCCTCGTCGATGTCGGTGACGACGACGCGCGCGCCCGCGGCGCCGAGCAGGCGCGCACACGCCGCCCCGATGCCCGCGCCCGCCCCGGTAACCAGCGCCACCTTGTCCGCGCACTCTCCCATACCGTGCAGACTCCCACAGTGAGCGCCGACGGGCCTCGCCGGTGGGAGGCCGGCGCGGGCCAGGCGCGCCGGGCGCGCTCGGGGCGATCGCGAAACTGTCGGAGTCACGTGGTCTGCTGTATCCGTGTCCACCTCGTCCGCCGTCACACGAACGACCGTGACGCCGTCCGCCGTGACGCCGCCGGTCGCCCTGACGCGGCCGGGCGCCGACGTACGCCGCTACCGGCTCGACCGGTCGGCGCCGGCTGGGTCTCGCCCAGCCGAGCCGGCGCGGCTGGACGAGGCCCAGCGGGCGGTGCTGGAGCACCGGGGCGGGCCGCTGCTGGTGCTCGCGGGGCCGGGCACGGGAAAGACGACCACGCTGGTCGAGGCCGTCGCCCGCCGGGTGGAGGCGGGGGTGGATCTCGGCTCGATCCTCGTGCTGACGTTCAGCCGGCGGGCCGCGCGGGAGCTCTCCGAGCGGATCACCGCGCGAGTCGGTGTGCCCGTCGGCGGCGCGGTGGCCTGGACCTTCCATTCCTGGTGCTACGCGGTGCTGCGGGAGTTCCCGCGTCCGGGCGATCTGTCGCCGCGGCTGCTGACCGGCCCGGAGCAGTTCACCCGCCTGCGCGACCTGATCGAGGGCTCGCGCGAGCTCGGCCGGCCGCGCTGGCCGGCGTCGCTCGACGTGTGCCTGCGTACCCGGGGCTTCGGCGAGGAGGTCGAGGCGCTGCTCGCCCGGGTCCGTGAGCTCGGCTTCGACCCCGCCGGTCTGCAGGCGCTCGCCGCCCGCGCGGGGCGGCCCGACTGGTCGGCGCTCGCCGAGTTCTACACGGACTACCTGGACAATCTGGGTTACGACGGCGCGGTCGACTACCCGGAGCTCGGCCACCGGGCGGCGACGCTCGTCGAGGACCCGGAGCTCGGCCAGCCGCTGCGGGCCCGGTACCGGGCCGTCCTCGTCGACGAGTACCAGGACACCGACCCGGCACAGGAGCGGCTGCTGGCCGCGCTGACGGCGGGCGGGGCCGACCTGGTCGCGTTCGGCGACCCGGACCAGTCGATCTACGCGTTCCGGGGCGCGCGGGTGCGCGGCCTGCTCGACTTCCCCAGTCGGTTCCCGCGCGCCGACGGTTCGCCAGCGGACGTGCGCGCGCTCGGGGTATGCCGGCGGATGGCGCCGGCTGTGCTGGCCGCGAGCCGGCAGGTCGCCAGCCGGCTGCCGATGTCGGGCCTGCCAGCGTCCGCCCTGCGGGCCCACCGCGCGCTCGTCCCCGCCGAGCCGGACCAGGCCGGCCAGGTCGAGGCGCTGTCGTTCCCGTCCGAGGCAGCGGAGACCGAGGCGATCGTCGACCTGCTGCGCCGCGAGCACCTCGCGGGCGGGGTGGCCTGGCATGAGATGGCGGTGCTGACCCGATCCGCCGACGCGTTGCCGCCGGTGGCGCGGGCACTGACGGCGGCCGGGGTACCCGTCGACCTGACCGGTGACGAGCCGCCGCTGGCGGCCCGGCCGGCGGCGGCGCTCCTGCTCACCGCTCTTCGCTGCGCCGACGATCCCGCGTCGCTGACCGCGGCGGACGCCCGCGCGCTGCTGCTGTCCCCGCTGGGTGGCGCGGATCCGACCGGCCTGCGGGCCCTTGGCCGCGCGCTGCGTGAACACGCCCGCGCGGCAGAGACGGCCGAGGCCGCTGAGACGGCCGATGTGACCGAGGCGGCGGCAGCCGAGGTCGGTGCCGTGCGCGGGCCGGCCTCGTCCGCCGAGATGGTCCGGGCCGCTCTGGCCGACCCCGCGTCGATTCCGGACGACCTCGACACCGACCTCGCCCGCCCGGTGGCCGAGGCCGGCGCGCTGCTGCGTGAGGTACGCCGTCGGCTGCGGGCCGGCGGCACCCCACAGGACGCGCTCTGGGCGCTGTGGGAGGGCACCGACTGGCCGGCGCGGCTGCGGCGGGCCTCCGCCAGTGGCTATGGCGCGAGGCGACGCGCGGCCGAGGCCGATCTCGACGCCGTCGTCGCCCTGTTCGACGCGGTCGACCGGCTCGGCGAGCGGCGCGGGCCGGGCGGAGGCGCGCGCGGGCTGATCGCGGACCTGACCAGCCAGGACTTCGCCGCCGACAACCGGGCGGGCGCCGAGATCCGCCCGGACGCGGTCCGGCTGCTCACCGCGCACCGCGCCAAGGGCCTCGAATGGGACATCGTCGTCGTTCGCGGGGTCCAGGACGGAGCGTGGCCCGACCTGCGCGCGCAGCACTCGCTGCTCGGCACCGAGCAGCTGGACACACCCGAGCGAGGCGGCCTGCGCCCGCCGGAAACTCCCCGTGACCGCTGGGCCGAGGAGCGCCGGCTGTTCTACGTCGCGGTCACCCGAGCGCGGCGCCGGCTGGTCGTCACCGCCGTCGACACCGCGGGCGAGGGCGCCGCGACGGCCGAGAACGGCTCCCGGCGCAGCGAGTTCCTCACCGAGCTGGGCGTCGCGGTGGCGGACGGCTCGTCCTGGACGCCGCGGCCGCTCACCCTGGCGAGCCTGGTCGCCACCCTGCGCCGGGCGTCGGTCGAGGCCACGGCCAGCCCGGCGCTGCGCCGCGCGGCCCGCCGCCGGCTCGCGGCGCTGGCGGCGGCCGCCGACCATGCCGGCCGGCCGCTGGTGCCCGCCGCGCACCCCGACCGCTGGTGGGGCGTGCGTGACGTCACCTCGTCCGACGTTCCGGTCGTCCCGGCGGACGAGCCGATCCGGCTGTCCGGGTCGTCGCTGACGAGCCTGCGCGACTGCTCGCTGCGCTGGTTCCTGGAGCACGAGGCGCACGCCGGGCGCCCGGCGACGACGGCGCAGAGCTTCGGCCGGGTCGTGCACGCCCTCGTCGACGAGGTCACCGCGGGCCGTACCCCGGCCGACCTCGCCGCCCTGGACGCCCGCCTCGAGACGGTCTGGCGGCACCTCGCCTTCGAGGCCCGCTGGCGTTCGGACCAGGAGCGCGCGGCGGCGCGGGAAGCTCTCGCCCGGTTCCTCGACTGGCACGCGGCCGAGCGCGGCCGGGTCGTCGTGGGCTCGGAGGAGCGGTTCGGCATCGACCTGACCGTCGACGGACGCCCGATCCGGCTGCGCGGCTCGATCGACCGTCTAGAGCTCGACGACGCCGGCCGGGTGCACGTCATCGACTTCAAGACCGGCCGGGCGGCCGTCGGCACCCGCGACCTGGCCGAGCACGTCCAGCTGGGCACCTACCAGCTCGCCGTCCGCGAGGGCGCCGTCGACGACAAGGTCGCGCCGACGTCCACCTCCCAACCGGACCCGGCGGACCGGCCGGAGACACCGGCCTCGCCGGACCGGCCGGAGGCGGTGCGGCCCACGGAGGCCGGCGATCGGCGCGCCGTGCCCGGTGGCGCCGAGCTCGTCCTCCTCCGCCGCGACGCGGACGGGGACCGGGTGGGCCCCCGCGAGCCGGGCGCGCCCACCGGCTCACCCCAGGTCCAGCGGCAGGAGGCGCTGCCCGCCGGACGGTCCTGGGTGGACGAACTGCTCGGCCAGGCCGTGCGCACGATCACCACCGAGACGTTCACCCCAACACCGGGGCCGAGCTGCGACTACTGCTCGTTCCGGCGTTCCTGCCCCGCGTGGCCCGCCGAGGGCAGGCAGGTGGTCGAGTGATGGACGCGTCACCGCTTCCGGAGCAGGCGTTCGACGAGCAGGCGTTCGACGAGCCGACTCCCGGCGTCGCCGAGCGCCCCGCCGGGGACCGTGCCACCCGCCGCGCGGACGAGGCCCTGCCCGCCCTGCCCGTCGGCGCCGTCCCGGTGGCGACCGTCGCGCTCGGGACGCGGCCGGCCCGGCCGGCCGGCCCGCCGCAGCCCGCCCTCCCCGGGTTCGGCGGCGGCGCGGACGCCGACGCGGTCCTCGAGGACTGGTTCGAGGCGGCCGCGCCAGGCGACCGTCCCGGACAGGGGGAGGAGACCGGGGGTGGCGGGGGCGAGGCCACCGCCGTCGAGCCGGGCCGGCTGACCAGGGAGGGACTGCGCGGCCTGCTCGGCGTTCCCTTCACCGAGGAGCAGCTGGACGCGATCTGCGCGCCCGCGGCCCCCGGCGTGATCGTCGCCGGCGCGGGCTCCGGCAAGACGTCGGTGATGGCCGCGCGGGTGGTCTGGCTGGTCGCCGCGGTCGGGGTGCCCGCTGAGCAGATCCTCGGCCTCACCTTCACGCGCAAGGCCGCCGGCGAGCTGGCCGAGCGGGTCCGCCGGGCCCTGGCCCAGCTGCGCCGCGCGCGCCTGGCCGTCGCGGGTGCGGACGGCGGCGTCGGCGAACCGACTGTCGCGACCTACAACTCGTTCGCCAGCCGGCTGGTCGCCGACCACGCGCTGCGGCTGGGCCTGGAGCCCGACTGCGTCCTGCTGCCCGCCGCCGCCCGATACCAGCTCGCCGCGCACGTCGCCCGCGGCTACCCGGGCCGCGTCGAGGCGTTCACCGGCTCCATGTCCGCGCTCGTCGAGGCGGTCGTGGCCCTCGACGGCCAGTGCGGCGAGCACCTCGTCGACCCGGACCAGCTGATCGCCTTCGACCGGCGCTGGCTCGCGGACGTGCTCGCGGCGACGGAACGCGCCCGCGCCCGGCAGAACACGGCCACCCTGGTACGGGACCTGCGCAGGCTGGCCTTCACCGCGCGTCGCCGCCTCGAGCTAGCGGAGCTGGTCAAGGACTACCGCGCCACCCGCCGCCACCGGGAGCTGCTCGACTACGGCGACCAGATCACGCTCGCCGCCCAGCTGGCCGAGCAGGTGCCCGAGGTCGGCGTGCTGCTGCGCAGGCAGTACTCGGTGGTGCTCCTGGACGAGTACCAGGACACCTCGGTGGCCCAGCGCCGGCTGCTGGCCGGGCTGTTCGGCGCGGCGCACCCGGTCACGGCCGTCGGCGACCCGGCGCAGGCCATCTACGGCTGGCGCGGCGCCTCGGCGAGCAACCTCGACCGGTTCCCCGAGCACTTCCGCCAGGCCGACGGCACACCGGCGGCGACCTACCAGCTGTCGGTGAACCAGCGCAGTGGCGGGCGGCTGCTCACCCTCGCCAACGCCGTCGCCGAGCGCCTGCCGACCAGGTCCGTCACCGTCCTGCGGCCACGGCCGGAGTCCCTGCTCGCCGGGCAGACCGTGGTCGCGCTGCACGCCACCTGGGCCGACGAGGTTCGCTGGGTCGCCGGCCAGCTCGCCGAGCGGGTCCTGGCGGGATGCCCGCCACGGGAGTGCGCCGTGCTCGCCCGGTCCTGGTCGGACGTGCCGGCGCTGGTGACGGCGCTGACGGACGAGGGCCTGCCCGTCGAGGTGCTCGGGCTCGGCGGCCTGCTGTCCAAGCCCGAGATCGCCGACATCCGGGCGACGCTGGAGGTGCTCGACGACCCCACGGCGAACCCGTCGCTGATCCGCCTGCTGACCGGGCCGCGGCCGCGGCTCGGCCCCCGAGACCTCGCCGCGCTCGGCCGCCGGGCGACCGAGCTTCTGCGCGCCGCCCCCGCCACGCGAAACCCGCCGGCGCCGGCGGGGCCGGCGGGAGCGGGGGCGCTGGACGACGCGGTCGCGGACGTCGACCCGAGCGACGTCGTCTCGCTGGCCGACGCCCTCGCCCACCCGGGCGACGAGATCTCCGCCGAGGGCGCCCGGCGGGTGCGCGCGCTCGCGGCGGAGCTCGCCGAGCTGCGCGCGCACACCGGCGCGGGGTTGGTAGAGCTGGTCCACCGCGTGGTCGAGGCGACGGGCCTCGACGTCGAGCTGGAGCTCGCCGCGCCGCGCGGGACCCGGGGCCGGGAGAACCTCGCGGCCTTCCTGCGGGTCGCGGCGGACTTCGACCGCTCGGCCGCCGGCTACGACGACGCGAGCGGGCGAGCCTCGCTCACCTCGTTCCTGAGCTTCCTGCGGGCCGGCGAGCAGTACGAGCGGGGGCTGGACGCCGACGTCGCCGGCGCGGGCAAGGCCGTCCAGGTGCTCACCATGCACGGCGCCAAGGGCCTGGAATGGGACGTCGTCGCCGTGCCCAACATCAGCCGTGGGTCGTTCCCCGACAGCACCGTCGGCGAGCGGTGGACGACCTCGCCTTCGGTGCTGCCGACCCCGCTGCGCGGCGACGCCGAGGACCTGCCGGAGTTCGCCGTCGCCGACGACCGGGCGGCGTTCGACCGGTTCGCCGACCAGTGCAGGGAGCAGGCGGAGCACGAGGAGCGCCGCCTCGCCTACGTGGCGTTCACCCGGGCACGCTCGGCGCTGATCACCAGCGGCCACTGGTGGGGCCCCACCCAGAAGAAGCCGCGCGGCCCGTCGTCGTTCCTCGACGAGCTGCGCGGGCACGCCCAGCGGGTGGGCAACGGCCGGGTGGACCACTGGGCCGACATCCCCCTGGAGAAGACCAACCCCGCGCTCGAGACGCCGCCGGAGTACGTCTGGCCGGCGCCGATGGACGCGGCCGCGGGGGGCGCCCGGCGGGAGGCCGCGGACGCGGTCCGCGACCTGCTCACGGGTACGCCGACCGCCGCCGTCCTCGCCGCGGCCGCGGCTGCCGGGGTTCCCGAGGCACCGCATGTGCTGGGGGCTCCGGAGGTGCTGGGGGCCCCGGAGGTCAGGAGCGCCGCCGCCACGGTGGCGGCCGTCGCCGAGATCGCCGCGGCGGACGACCGCGCCGGGATGACCGCGCAGGAGCGGGCGCTGCTCGACGCCCTGGACCAGGAGACCCGGCTGCTGCTCGACGAGGAGCTCGCCGCGCGCGCGCCGGTCCGCCGGGTGCCGCTGCCGACAGGGCTCACGGCGACGCAGGTGATGAAGCTGCGCGCGGACCCGGACGGGCTCGCCCGGGAGCTGGTCCGCCCCCTGCCGCGCCGGCCCGTCCCCGCGGCGAGCAGGGGTATCCGCTTCCACACCTGGGTCGAGGAGATCTTCGATCGCCGCCCGCTGCTCGACCACGAGGACCTGCCTGGCGCCGAGGACGACCACCTCGACGACGCGGAGCTGCGCGTCCTGAAGGAGGCCTTCCTCGCCGGTCCGTACGGCGGTCGGCGCCCGCTGGCCGTCGAGACGCCGTTCGAGCTGCCGATCGGCGGCCGGGTGGTGCGCGGCCGCATCGACGCCGTCTACGACCTGGGTGGCGGCCGCTACGAGGTGGTCGACTGGAAGACCGGCGCGACCGCCGCCGACCCGGTCCAGCTCGCGCTCTACCGCCTGGCCTGGGCCCGGCTGCGCGGCATCCCGCCGGGCGCCGTCGACGGGGCCTTCTACTACGTCAGGGACAGCCGCCTGACCCGCCCGGAACTGCCGACCGAGGCGGACCTCGTCGGCCTCCTGCGGCCGCCCCGCACCCCCTGAGCCGCCCACCGATCGCTGAGCCGCCCACCGATCGCTGAGCCGGCTACGGACCGCCGTCGCCGGCCGACGCGAGGTCGACGAGCAGGGCCCGGTGGTCGGAGATCGCCGTCTGCTCGGCCCGCGCGGCGACGACCGGCGGTACGGCGCCGCGGGCAAGGACATGGTCGAACTGCACCCGCGCGGCGTGCGCCGGGTACGTCGGCGCGGCGGCCAGCCGCCGCCAGCCGGTGAGCACCCGCGGCAGCGGCCCCGGCAGGTTCAGATCGCCGAGGATCACCGTCGCCTCGCCGACGCCGTCGGGGGTGTCGTCGGCGCGCAGGGCCCGGGTGAGGCGGCGTAGCTGCGAGGCGTTCCAGCCGGGAACGAAGGACAGGTGCGTGCTCGCGACGGTGAGCGACCCGGCGGGTGTGGCCAGCCTGGCGACGATCGCGACCCGCGGCTCGTCCGCCAGCAGGATCAGCCGCGGCCGCCCGTCCGGCCCGGGCACGGCGATCGGCGAGCGCACCGGCGCCCGCCCGAGCGGCACCACTTGCCACCCACGGACGGGAAAACGGCTGATCAGCGCGATGCCGTAGGCGGGCTCGTCGGGGGAGCGGACCCCGTCGGCCGGCCGCCAGCCGAGGCCCGGGATGCCGTACACGGTCGCCGCGAACCGCCAGGCATCCTCCCCGGCCCCCAACGCGTCGGCCGCGACCGCGCCCAGATCGGCGCCCCCGGACCGGGGCTGGCCGACATCGACCTCCTGCAGCGCCAGCACGTCGCAGCGCAGGGACGTGACGGCCGCGCGGAACCGTGCCAGGTCGACGTTCCCGTCCCTCGGCGAGCGGCCGTTCATCACGTTGAACGTCCCCAGCCGCACGGTCCGCACGGTAACCGATCGGCCCCCGCTGGCCGCGGGCGCGCCTGGCCAGGAAGCCGGATTCGCCGGTTGCGCGAGGATGGTCCGGGTCTGAGCGCGGGACGGTGTGGGAGGAGCGGTACTGATGCGACTTGTCATCGACAGCGACGGCGGGATCGACGACGCGGCGGCGATCGTCTGGCTGTGCGGGCGGCCGGACGTCGAGATCGCGGCCGTCACCGCGGTGGGCGGCAACGTCGAGGTGCGCCAGGCCGCCCGTAACCTGCGGATCATCCTCGAGGCGGGTGGCCGCCCCGACGTCCCGGTGTACGTCGGGGCGGAACCGACGGACCCGGCGCCGCCCATCACCCGGCCGGTGTTCATCCACGGCGAGGACGGGCTGGGTGACGTCGGGCTCGCCGACCCGCGCCGCGGCGCCGACGAGGACACACCCGCCGTCGAGGTGCTGGTCAGGGAGATGCGCCGGGGCGCGTCACTGCTGACGCTGGGGCCCCTGACCAACCTGGCGGCGGCTGTACGCGCCGACGCGGCGGCGGCCGCCTCGAGCCGGCTGACGCTGATGGGCGGCAGCGCGCGCGCCCAGGGCAACGCCCGGCCGAGCGCCGAGGCCAACGTCGCGAACGACCCGCTCGCCGCGGCCACGGCGCTCGCCGCCGGCTGGTCGGCGCCACCGGTGATGGTCGGCCTGGACGTCACCCACGAGGCGACCCTGCGCGACGTCGAGTTCGCCGCGCTCGCGGCGCGGCGGACCGCCGCGTCGGCCTTCCTCTACGGGCCGCTGTCGTTCTACCGCCGCAACGCCGGCTCGCTGTGCGCCGAGGGCGAGACGCCCTGCCACGACCTGCTGGCGGCGATGGCCGTCGTCCGACCGGACATCCTCGGCGTCGAGACGCTGCCGGTCGCGGTCGACACCGGTGGCAGCGCCGCCTGGGGCCAGACGGTCGTGGACCTACGCCAGTTGGGTTGGCGGCGCCACCGCGCCGAACCCGAGATCTCCGCGATCCCCGCGGCGTCCGGGGCCGCTCCCGGCCGCGGGCCGGACGGCAACGCCGACGGCATCGGAGCTCCGGTCTCGGTCGGTCTCACGGTCGACGTCGACTTCTTCCGCGCGGCGATCCGCGAGCTCGCGGGTGAGCCGCGAACCTGACCTAGTCGGCGGGGACGGGCCGGCTTCGAGGGCCTTCGCTCTCGTCGTCGTGCCCGCCCTCGTCGCCGATGATCGTGGCAGCTCCGGCGCGCAGGACGAGCTCCAGCTCGAAGCGGGCGTCCGGGTCGTCGAGGGCGTCACCGAACAGGTCGCGCAGCTGTAGGACCCGGTAGCGGACGGTCTGTGGGTGGATGTGCAGGTGGCGGGCTATCAGCGCGCGCTGGCCGCGCAGGGCCAGCCAGTGCAGCAGTGTCGCGGCGAGCCGCTGCCGGGTCCGCTCGGGCAGGCCCGCGAGCGGGGCGAGCCGGYGATGGGTGAGGTCGGCGAGCAGCGTCGGGTCGCGGGTGAGTAGCAGCGTCGCGAGGTGGTCGTCGGTGAACAGCGGGTTCCCACTCGGATCCGCCGGCAGCAGCCCGTCGTCGCGCGCCTCGCGCGCGAACCTGACCCGCTCGGCGCTCGCGGCCGCCCGCGCCCAGGGCACCGCCGGGCCGACGACGGCCGAGCGGCCCGCGAGCTGTCCGGCCAACCGCTGGCCGCGCGTGTCGTCCCCGTTCACGAACAGCCACAGGTCCGAGCCATGTGTGGTGTTCGGGCAGCCGGTGGGCAGGCCGAGCTCGTGACGGCTGCCGGCGCGCGCTGGTACCAGCACCGCGGCGAGGCGGTCCGGGATCCGCACCGACCCGGCCTGGGCCATCTCCTCGACGGCCGCCGGGTCGGCCCCGGACAGCAGCAGCTCGCCGATCCGGTCCCACAGCCGCTCCCGGGCGCCCGCGTCCGCGGACTGGGCCAGCGCGTATCCCTCGGTGGACGCGGCGCAGACGCCGTCGATGTAGCCGAAGAGCGTCTCGCCGAGGGTTACCAGGCCGGCCGCGTCCAGCCCACCGCGCAGCAGGGCCGCGTCGGCGAACCGCCGCCACGCGACCCGGGTACCGATCCGGTAGGCGGCGAGCAGGTTGTCCAGGGAACGGCCGGCGTGGAACTCGCCGTGTCCCAGCCGCACGTAGATCTCGCGGCTGGCGGCGACGTCGGCCGGATCGTCCGGGCCGCCGTTGACGATCGCGAGGAACCGGCGCAGCGCCTCGGCGACACCCGCCCGTACCCCCCGCCCGAACCGCCCCTCCAGTGGGCGGGCATAGGCCGGCACCTCCGCCGCGATCGCCGCGATGATGTCCTCGCCCACGGAGGCCAACTCGGAGCTGAGTAGAGCCCTCAGGCCGGCCGGAAACTGTCCCTCAGGAACAGTCGCATCCACGACCTTCACGGTAGCCGCCCGGGCCGCCGATCTGCCGGCGCCGCCCGCGCATGCGGGCGGATGCACCGTCTGCCTGGTCTCCTACGGCGTCGCGACCGCGTAGCCCATCTGCGTCAGCTGGTCAGCGGCTGCCTCGGGGAGGCGCCGGACGGCGGCGCGGAGCTGACGGGTCAGGAAGGCGTCTCGGGATCGGGCCAGCACATCCCGCCAGCCGCCGCGCGCCTCGGTGATCCGCTCCACGATCAGGAACTCGACGACGTCCTCGACCGTCGGCCGGAACCGCCGGCCACCGGTCGGTAGGTGCAGATGACCCAGCTCGTCCTTGGCGTCCGGGCATCGGGTCAGCAGCGACGTCCAAGAATCGGACGTCGCGGGAATCTGGAGGTGCGAGTCCGGGTACCCGTCCCGCTTGTCGCGTTCGTAGTCGTAGTGCAGCAGGACCTGTGTCAGCTCGGCGTCGGCGTATAGCCCGACGTAGGACGTGACGACCATGAGGTGCTCGCCGAAGCCGTCGACACTCGTCACGAAGCTAACGTCGAGCCAGCACCGAGGCGCGCGGCCTACCGAAATCGGAATGCCTCGGGGTCCCACGAACCGCTGATTGTTCGGACGATAGCTGACCCAGGCATGGTCGGTGTTTTCCGTCGACAGTCGTCCTCCTATCCGGATCCCACTGCAGATCGTGCCGTTGAGGAACCTGCTCAGGTCGTCGGAGAACCTCTGTGTCTCACGCAGGAGGTTCACGCCAGGGGAGGAGGCTCTTGACGATATGCCAGGACCGGTGGGCCGCCGCGGACTTGAACGCTCCGGTTCTGGCCTGCTCCTCGAGTTCTTCATACGGATACCCCGCGACCTGTAGGGCGTTCAGCCACGCCTGATGCAGGTCCTCGGCGGTCACCTCGACCACGGTGTCTTCGTCGTCGAAGGAGTCGTCCTCCTCCAGAGGTATGGCGGCGGTTGTCATGATGCCCCTCCGTCTCTCGGCCGTACCTGTCCCCTGTATCCACGGTAGTACCAGGCGGCAACTGGTTTTGCCGCCCGGTTGAGCTCGTGGTCACCCCATCGTGCGCGCGTGACGCCTGCTGCCGCCGCCGCGCGGGGCGCAGCCGAGTGTTCCTGTCAGGGATCCCGACAGTATCTCCGTCTCTGGACATGTCGCCACTATAGGGCGGCCGGCGGCGATGTCAAAGAGCTGGACAGTGCACCGGGATTTAGTTCATGGATCGCCAAAACCGGCTCGGCGGGCGGCGAGAATTGCTGCGGCGCGATCTGTGGCGTGGAGCTTTACGAGGATATTTGAAACGTTGTTCGCAACGGTTTTCGCGGTGAGGCCAAGATGGCGTCCAATTCGGCCGTTGGGCCAGCCGTTCGCGAGTAGGGCGAGGATCTCCCGCTCCCGGTCGGTGAGCTCGGGGAAGGGCTTGGCGGCTGGCCGCGGTTCGGCGAAGGTGCGTAGCACCCGTTGCGCGACGTCCGGCCCGAACACCGCGTCGCCACGCGCCGCGGCGCGGACGGTGCGCACGACGTCCTCCTGCTGGGCGCCCTTGAGCAGGTAGCCGCGGGCACCGGCGCGCAGCGCGGCGAAGACGAACTCGTCCTCGCCGTACATGGTCAGCATCACCACCGCCACCGACGGATGCGCGGCCGCGATCCGCCTGGTCGCCTCGACCCCGCCGATCCCCGGCATCTCGATGTCCATGAGGACGACGTCCGGGCGCAGCCGCCCGACCAGCCCGACGGCCTCCTCGCCCGAGGTCGCCTCGCCCACGACGGTGAGGCCGTCCATCGAGTCGAGGAGCACCACCAGCCCGTCGAGCACGATTCGGTGATCGTCCACGATCGCCACGCGGATGTCCGCCGCCGAGCCCTCGGCCCCGCCGCCAGGCACCGCCGCTTCCGGGGGGCTAGCGCCCTCGTTCGTCTCCGTCATCCCGCGCTCCCGGCCAGCTGGACGCTCGTCGCGCCGACGACGCCGACGACGCCCGTGACCTTTGCGTCGTCCGTGGCGGCTGAAGTGTCCATGACCTCCGTGCTGCCCGCGGGCCGTGGCACGGCGCTGCCGGCCAGGGAGAGGGGAAGCTCGACCAGGACGCGGCCGCCAGCGGCGGTCGGCCCGGCGTTCCAGGCGCCGCCGAGCGCCGTGGCCCGTTCCCGCATCGAGGTCAGTCCCACCCCCGGCGACCAGGCGGTCACGGTTCCAGCGGCGTCGCTCGCCCGGCCGTTGTCGCGGATCTCGATGGTCAGCGTCTCGGCGCAGCCGATCGTCACCTCGCACCGGGTGGCGCCCGCGTGCCTGGCGACGTTGGTCACGGCCTCGGTCACGATCCGGTACGCGGCGACCTCGACGGCGGCGGGCAGCGGCGGCAGCGTGTCCGGAGCCGCCAGCGTCACCGGCACCGCGGTGCCGCGCAGCGTCTCACGCAGCGCCGCCAGCAGGCCGAGCTCGTCCAGGGCGGGCGGGCGCAGCGCGTAGACGAGCCGGCGCAGGTCGCCGAGCGCCGACGTGAGGTCGCGGCGCACGTCGGCGAGCAGGTTCGTAGCCCGGGGCAGGTCCCGGCCGGCCAGGTTGCGGGCCGCGTCCACCTTGCTCGCCGCGGCGGTGAGGACCGGCCCGAGGCCGTCGTGCAGGTCGCGGCGCAGCCGGCGGCGTTCCTCCTCGGCGGCGCTGACGATCCGTTCCCGGGAGCGCGTCAGCGCCTCGGTGAGCCGGACGTTGCTGGCGGCCACCGCGACCTGGCGGGCGATGTCGGCGAGCAGCCTGGTTTCGCGCGAGCCGAGCGCGTTCTGCCCGGATCGCAGCCCCACGACGAGCGCGCCGATGTCCTCGCCCTGGTGCACGAGCGGGAAACGAGCGGCGGCCTCACGCCCGGAACGGTCGGCCTCGCGCCCCGCGTCTCCGGTGTCCGCATAGGTGATGGCCCGGACCGATCCGTCGTCGCCGCGCAGCTCCACGGTCGCGCGCGGCAGGCGCAGGGTTCCGGCGAGCGCTTCCACCAGGCTTGGCAACAGCGCCTCGACGCTGCCGGCGGCCTCCAGCCGGGCCGCTACCCGGGTCGCCACCGTGTAGGGCTCGTCGCGCTCGCCGTAGAGGAAGCGGTTGACGATCCGCTGCACCCGCGAGTGGGCCGGAGCCAGGCTGAACGCGGCACCGAGGGCAGCCGCCACCGACCAGGGGCCGCCGACCGCCTGCCCGAACGCGGCGAGCACGGCGGCGCCGGCCGCGTACACCGCGGCGACGAACGCGGTGAGCAGGACGTAGACGAGCGCGCGGTTGAGCACGATCTCGATGCCGTACACCCGGTTCGCGAGCACCACGGCGACGATGACGACCAGTTCGACGACGGTGCCGACGTCGGCGATCATCTCGCCCGCCGGCAACGCCACGACGAACGGCGTCCCCACGATGGCGATGACATTGACCACGGCCAGCCAGCGCAGCACCTGGCGTAGCTCGCCCTCGGCCCGCAGCCAGCGCACCACCATGACGACCGACCCGAGCAGCAGTCCCGACGCGAACAGGAGCACCGGCAGCCATTCGGGGAAGGGAACGCCGATCGGGTTGGTGAGGTTCGCGTACCTGGGCGGCGGGTCGACGAGCTTGCCGGTCCACAGCGGCCCGAGCAGCCAGCCCACGGCGCACAGCCCGATGCTGATGGCGGCGAGCCAGCCGATCCGCCCGCGCGGGAACCGGCCGTAGGGAAAGGTCGCCCAGGTAGTCGCCATCACGACCGGCTCGGTCGCCATGGCTGCGGGGGTGATGATCGACACGGGCAGCGCGCCCGGCAGGTCGTGCCCGCCGTACACGGCGACCATCAGCCAGCCTCCGCCGGCCGCCCCCCCGGCGTGGGCGAACGCTGCGGCGAGTGCCAACCAGCCGAACGGCACCTCCGGCCGGCGCGAGGCCAGCAGCCAGCCGGCGACCAGGAAGGGAACCGCGAGTGTGATCTGGGTCCAGCCGGACCTGCGCGCCGAGTCCCCACCCGGAGCGATGACCCCACTCGGGGTGGCGAGGACGAGTACCACGCCGACGGCGACCAGCGCCAGGATGGTCAGGGCGAGGGCATGCGCAAGCCATCGCCACCGTGACCGCGGGTCGGTCGGCCGCGGCTGGTCCTGAGAGGTCACATCCACGCCTGCTCCCTGTGCTCGGGCTTCCCGGGCGCGGGTCGGTCCATGTGATCGCACCAGGTCGCACCAGTGTGGGGCACAGGCGTTCCCGTCCGGGCCGGGAAATCCTCCCGGCGCCGGCGGGACGGCGTACACGTGCCGGCGGGAACGAGGCGCCCGAATGATCGCCCTGCCACAGCGACCGGTCAGCCGGACCGGTCCGGCCAGGATCCGATCAGGAGACAACGATGAAGACCCACAGCATCGGCGGCCAGGCCCGCCGTCGCCCGCGGCCGCGCGACAACAGCGGAGCCTCGCGCGGCCGCGGGCTCTTCAGTCGACACAGCTGGACCGTCACCGCTGGCGCTCTCGGCCTCGGCGCGGCCGTCCTGCTCGCCGCCTGCTCCGACTCGTCCGACTCTGCCGAGTCGCCCGCCGCCGCGGGTACGCCCGCGGCGGCCACGGCCAACGACACCCAGGCGGCCTGCGCCGCCGTGCTGGCCAGCGACTGGGTGAACATCCCCGGGATCGATCCGGACGGCCCGCCGGCGTCCGCGGCCGAGCTGGCCGCCTGGGCGACGCCGCTGCAGACCCAGGTCACCGCATTGCGCGCCGGTGTCCCGGCAGACCTGACGAGCAAGGTCGACGTGCTGGCCACGGTTGTGCAGGGCGCGAAGGAGGGGAAGCCGGTCTCCACCGAGGACGCCTCGCTCAGCGCCGCGCTTACCGCCGTCAACGGTTGGGCGCACGACTCCTGCGGCTACACCACCCTCGACGTGACCAACAGCGACGGCACCGCCCTCGCCGGCGTGCCGGCGACACTGCCCGCCGGCCCGGTGGCGATGAAGTTCGCCAACACCGGCACCGATCCGGCGAAGGCCGGCTTCATCCTGCTGCTCGGCAAGGTCCGCGACGGCCAGACCGCGACCGCGGCCGACGTGCGGGCCGGCAAGGCCAGTCTCGAGGACATCGCCGACGTCGTCGCGGTGGCCCAGCCCACCGGCTCCGACCCGGCCTACGGCCTGGCCACGCTCAGCCCCGGCCGCTACATCGTCGCCACTCCCGTCGGGCCGCCTCCGGAGTTCGCCACCATCCTCGCGAGCGGTTTCGAGGTCAGCTGACCCCGCTGCCCCGTCGGCACCACGGGTGCCGGCCGGTCCGGCCGTGCGCCCGGGCGGCGCACGGCCGGAGACCGGACCATTCCGATTCCTCATCGCGGACCGGCGTCGCTCGACGCCGTGACCACATCCCGCGCTCGAAGTGATCCAGTCCTGGGCTGCGATCAGTCCTGGACGCCCTGGAAGGAACAGTTGCCATGCCCACCTCCGCAACGCCCGCCGTACCGCCCACCTCGCCGGTTGGCCGGCTGCTCGCCGCGGCCTGTCTGCTCCTCACCGGGTTGGGCGCCGTCCTGGCGACCACCGTTCTTCCCGCGAGCGGGGACGGCGATGACGTCGCCTCGATCGACAGGTTCGCCGCGCATGCTGGCCGGGTCGACGCGGGACTTGCCGCGGAGATCCTGATCCTGCTGCTCGGCGCGGCCACCGCCGTGACCGCGCTGCTGGCGTTCCCCCGGGCCCGCCGGCTCGCCGGTGTCGCCGGCTGGCTCGGGATCATCTCAGGCAGCGCCTGGGTCGGCCTGGTCAGCGCCGACAACGTGCGCGCGGCGGCGGCGGAGACCGACCACGCGGCCGGCGCCGCGCTGATGCACCAGCTGAGCGGCTCGGCGCAGTTCCAGGCGTTCGTCCTGTTCAGCCTCATCGGTGGCCTGGTCTCGATGGTGTGCCTCGGCATCGCGCTGTGGCGGTCGCGGGCCGTGCCCCGCTGGGCGGCGGCGCTGTTCGTCGCCTACGAGCCGGTCAACTTCGCCGGCGGCGGTAGCGGCGTCGTCGGCACCGTCGCGAACGCGCTCCTGCTCGTCGGGTTCGCCGTCTGCGCCGTCACCATCCTGCGCGGCGGTCTCCCGGCCCTCGCCCTTGGCGCGAGCCCGATCGCCGACCCGGCCATCGCGACGGCCTCGACGGCCTCGGCCACCCCGACCACCCGGGCCCCAGCCCACTGACCTTCACCTGGCTTTGGCGGACGAACCGCGTCATCGGCGCTGTGTTCCGTCCGCCAAAGCGCGTGGGCGCCCCAGGCCCGCCGGTTGGCGCTACCGCTGCCGGTGAACCGTCCTGGGCAGTAGCGTGACCAGATGTGTCCTCACGTACCGGCACCGGCCCGACGGCGTCCGCAACGATGACCTCGTCGCTTCCCTCGCCCGCCTATCCACTGGAGAAGACCCGGCTCGACAACGGACTGCGGGTCGTACTTGCCCCCGACACGACGGCGCCGGTCGTGGCCGTCGCCGTGCACTACGACGTCGGCTTCCGGTCCGAGCCGGAGGGCCGTACCGGGTTCGCGCACCTGTTCGAGCACATGATGTTCCAGGGCAGTGAGAACGTCGGGAAGGCCGAACACCCGAAGTACGTGCAGGCCGCCGGTGGAATCTTCAACGGTTCGACGCATCCGGACCACACGGACTACTACGAGCTACTTCCGTCCGGTGCGCTCGAGCTCGCGCTCTTCCTCGAGGCCGACCGGATGCGGGCCCCGAAAATCACCCGCGAGAACCTGGACAACCAGATCGCCGTTGTCCAGGAAGAAATCCGCGTAAATGTGATGAATCGCCCATATGGCGGCTTCCCCTGGATCACCCTGCCACCGGTCGCGTTCGACACGTTCCCGAACGCACACAACGGCTATGGCGACTTCAGTGAACTCGAGGCGGCGAGCCTCGACGACGCGGAGGACTTCTTCGAGAAGTTCTACGCCCCGGGCAACGCCGTCCTGACGATCGCGGGTGACTTCGCCCCCGACGACGTGTTGAAGCTCGTGGAGCGGTACTTCGCCGACATCGCCGCCCGCGCGGTGCCGGATCGGCGCAGCTTCGCCGAGCCGATCCGGTCCGAGGAGCGGCGGGGTGAGCTCGTCGACAAGCTCGCGCCCCGGCCGGCGCTCGCGATCGGGTACCGGGTGCCGGACCCGGACACCGACCTGTCCGCGTTCCTCGCCAACTTCCTGCTGACCGACGTGCTCACGTCCGGCGACGCGAGCCGCCTCGAGCGGCGACTGGTGCAGACCGACCGCTCGGTGATCGGCGTGAGCAGCTACGTCGGCACCTTCGGTGACCCGTTCGACCAGCGCGACCCGCTGCTGCTGACCGTGGAGGCCCGTCACCCGGCCGAGTCGCCGGCCGCCGGGATCCTCACCGCGATCGACGAGGAGCTCGACCGGCTCGCGACCGACGGCCTCGCCGACGGCGAGCTGGAACGGGTGCGGGCCCGCGTCGCTTCGGGGCTGTTGCGCGAGGCGGACGACGCGCTGGGTCGGGCGCTCGCGTTCGGCGCCTTCGAGCTGCACCGGGGCCGTCCGGAGATGCTCAACGAGCTGCCGGCACTGCTGTCCGAGGTGACCGGTGACGCCGTCGCGGCGGCCGCGGCAGCGCTGCGGGCGCAGGGACGCTCCGTGCTGGAGCTGAAGGCCGGGGCGGCGTCGTGACGACGAGCGAGCGCCCGGGGACTGGTCAAGGACAACTAGCGACGGGACGGCGGGGGCTTTGACGACGACGACCGAACGGGCCGGGGTCATCCCGGCCGTCCGCCCGACGGTGYCGGCGGAGCTCCCGACCGTGGTGGAGCGGACGCTGCCGAACGGGCTGCGTGTGCTGGTGGTCGCGCGCACCAGCGTCCCGCTGGTGGAGCTGCGGCTGCGGATCCCGTTCACCGGGCTCGGCGCGGACCACGCCGCGCGGGCCGAGCTGCTGGCCGAGACGCTGTTCACCGGTACGGCGAAGCGGGACCGGGTCGAGATCGCCACCGCCGTGCAGGCCCTCGGTGGATCCCTCTCCACCGGCGTCGACGCCGACCGGCTCGCGGTCGTCGGCTCGGCGCTGGCCACCAATCTCGACCCGCTGCTGGGCATCCTCGCCGAGGTGCTGACGGAGGCGAGCTACCCGGACGACGAGTTCAGCGGCGAGCGCGACCGGGTGGTCGAGGACGCCACGATGGCGCTCAGCCAGCCGGCCGTGATCGCCCGGGAGGCGCTGCTGCGCCGGCTGTTCCCCGGGCACCCGTACGGCAGCGCGGTGGTCGAGCCGGCCGTGCTCGCCCGGGTGGGCGTCGGAGCGGTCCGTGATCTGCACACGGCCAGGATCTCGCCGCGCGGCGCGATCCTGACCCTGGTCGGCGACGTCGACCCGGCGGCGGCGCACGACGCCGTCGAGGCGGCGCTGGGCGGCTGGTCCGGTGGCGAGCCCGAGGCCGTGCCGGCACTCCCGGCGCTGGCGACCGGTCCGATCCTGATCGTGAACCGGCCGGGCGCGGTGCAGACGAACATCCGCCTCGGCGGCGGTGCCCTCGACCGGCACGAGCCCGGCTACCCGGCTCAGCGGCTCGCCAACACGATCTTTGGCGGCTACTTCAGCTCCCGCCTGGTCGACAACATCCGCGAGGACAAGGGCTACACCTACTCGCCGCGCAGCGGCGTGGACCACTACCTGGCCGGCTCCCGGTTCACGGTCGCCGCCGACGTCGCGACCGACGTCACCGGCCCGGCGCTCCTGGAGATCTTCTACGAGCTCGGCCGKATGGCGGTGCTCGCGCCGTCATCCGACGAGCTGGAGGCGGCCCGGCAGTACTCGGTCGGGACGATGGCGCTCGGCAGCGCGACGGCCGCCGGCCTGGCCTCGACGCTGTCGGGGCTCGCGGGCGCGGGCATGGGGGTCGAGTACCTGCGTGACCATCCGGCGGCGCTGACCAGAGTGACCGCCGAGGAGGTGCTCGCCGTGTCCGCCGGCCTGCTCGCGCCGACCAGGCTCATCACGGTGCTCGTCGGGGACGCCGAGAAGATCACGGGCGCGGTCGCGGCGCTCGGGTCTGTGACGGCCGTGGCCGACTCGTCCTCCCAGCGGAGCTCCTAGCCAGTCCTGCGCGGGCCGGGGTGCGGCGCCACCCGGGCCAGCGACCAACCTTGGAACCGTCCCCTGGCCGCTGGCCGCCGGAATCGGTCTCACCGATTCCGGCGGTCCGCTTCGTCCTTCGCGTCAGTGGCGAGTCGGGGTGGCACGCGGTGGGGCGGGCCGGGGCGCTGAGCCCGGGCCGGGACCCGGCCCGGCCGCGGGCCCCGGTCCCGGCCGGCCGCCGAGCTCTCCCGGCAGCGCGATCCGCGGGTCGCTGACCGAGTCGACGACCTGGCGGGCCAGGTCGTGCACCCGCCTGCCCATGCCTCGCGCGGTGCGCCGCAGCCGCTCGAACGCGTCCCGCGGCTTGATGTGGTGGCGCTCGGCCAGCACGCCGATGGCCTGCTCCACGATCACCCTGGAGGCGAGCGCGTGCTCCAGCTGGACCACCGACAGCCGCAGCTTCTCGACCTCGCCGAGCTCCCGGTCGGCGCGGCGCGGCCGGCCGGGCGGGTTCAGGTCTTCGGCCAGCAGATCGGCCAGCACCATCGCGGAGATCAGGTCACCCACCGGCCGGACGTCCGTGCCGGGGCCCTCGACCACCCAGCCGGCGCTGGTCCGGCGCAGCCGTAGCTCGCCGTCCGTGGCCGGTGCCGCGCCGGGCGGCGCCGTCGACGGCTGCGCGGGGCGTGGGGCGACCGGCCGGGGAGGCGGCGCGGGCCGGGGTCCCGGCCGGGGTGGGGGTCCGGGCCGGGGCGCCTTGCCCGTTCCGGCGACACCTGCGCCGGGCAGGGCTTGGCCTGGCCCGTCGTGCCCCGCGCCGGAGACCGGCGACCCCGCCGGGGTCGTGGGCTCCGCCGACGGCGCGGGTCGCTGACCAGACCCCGGTCGCGGCGCTCCGAGTACGGCGGGGTTGGGGACGGCGCTCGTGGATGGGCCACCGGCCGGGCTCGGCGCCGCCGGTGAGGGCGCCGCCGCCGGCGATGCCGCCGAAAGGGGGGCCGCCGCGGGCGGGGCATCGCCAGTTGGCCACGCGGCACCCAGACCGTCGGCTATGCCGCGGAGCAATGGCAGCGCCGTGGGCACAACTTCGACCGCGCCACGGTCTAGACCGACCAGCAACCCGGCGAGCTCACCCGTCCGGGTAAGGACCGGCACGACGACGTGACTRCCCACTCCGAGGCGTTCGTGTTCGACCGTGTCCGCCAGGCTCGGTTCCATCCCCACATTGGTGCCAATGGCTGGGGCACCGTCAAGCACGCGGGCGACCAGACTCGCCGACCGCGGGTACTGCGTTCCCGGTTCCAGACCAGGCAGCGTCCCAACCACCTCTAGGTAGGTGGCCGTTGTCGTGGAAATTTCCACGAACCCGGTCGCCTCCATGTGGTGGAGGGCTTGCGCGGCCCGCGCGGCAGCGTCCACGGTGCTGCGCGCCTGTCCTGAGGGTGGTGACGACACAGGCCGAACTCTCCCACAAACTTCACGGGCAGTGACGGACACCGTCCCATGAGCCGGCCGTGTATGCGTCCGGAGGGCGTCGAGCACCGATTTTCTCGTTGCTCTGCGTATCCGTTATGCGGCAGAAGTGACCTTCTCGGTGACCTGACGGAGGGACGGATTCGTCATCACAGTCCCATCCGGGAAGACGACCGTGGGCACGGTCGCGTTGCCGTTGTTCGCATCGCGGACCAGTTGCTCGGCAGTGGGGTCGGACTCGATGTCGACGACCTCATACCGGATGCCTGCATCATCCATCTGGCGCTTCAGCCGCTTGCAGTAGCCACACCAGCTGGTGCTGTACATCGTGAGCACTGATCATCCTCTCGCCTCGGCCGAGCAAAGCGCGGCCTGCCTGTAGCCCTGCCGTCACGAGCCAACAACCGACATACCCGGTCAGACGGGGATGCATTCCCACGCCGCGACCACCCGCGACCGGGTGCCAGCCATCCACAACCCGCCGACGRCCCCGCCGCTTCCCACCGCCGCCGGTGACTACGTTTCAGGTCATGTCCGGTGAGCTGGCYGCCGTCTCGCGCACGTCCCGTACGTACCGCCCGGCCGGGTCGGCCGGGTCGGCTGATGCCGACCAGCCGCCCCCGGCCGCCGACGGGGCGCCCGCCGACGGCTCACTCGACGGCCGCGTCGACGGGTCCGAGGAATGGCGGCTCGACCCGGAACAACGCGCCGCGGTGCTCGCGCCGATCGGACCGGTCTGCATCCTTGCCGGTGCGGGAACGGGCAAGACCAGGACGATCACCCACCGGATCGCCCACCTCACCCGGCAGGGAGTGCCCGGCGGGCAGGTGCTCGCGGTGACCTTCACCAACCGGGCCGCCGGCGAGCTGCGCTCCCGGCTGCGGGGGATGGAGGTGGAGGGGGTGCAGGCCCGGACGTTCCACGCGGCGGCGCTGCGCCAGCTCGGGTACTTCTGGCCCAAGGTCGCCGGCGCGGCGCTGCCCGCCCTCGTCCAGAGCCGCATCCCCCTGATCGCCAAGGCCGCCGCCCGGTCGTCCCGGCGCCCCGACCGGGGGGAGCTGCGCGACCTCGCCTCCGAGATCGAGTGGGCGAAGGCCACGATGGTGACGCCCGAGGACTACCCGCGCACGGCCGAGGCGGCGGGGCGCGAGACCGTCTGGCCGGCGGACGCGGTCAGCCGGTTGTACGCGGACTACGAACAGGCCAAGCGCGCGGCCGGTGTGGTGGACTTCGACGACCTGTTGCTGCTGACCGCGGCGATCATCGAGGAGCACTCCTGGGTCGCCACCGAGCTGCGGTCGCGGTACCGCCACTTCGTCGTGGACGAGTACCAGGACGTCAACCCGCTGCAGCAGCGGGTGCTCGACGCCTGGCTGGGGGACCGGGACAGCCTGTGCGTCGTGGGTGACCCGCACCAGACCATCTACTCCTTCAGCGGCGCCTCGCCGCGCTACCTCGTCGGGTTCCCGCGCCGCTTCCCGGCCGCGACCGTCGTCCACCTCGTCCGCGACTACCGCTCGACCCCTCAGGTGGTCGGCCTCGCGAACGCGCTGCTCGGCGCGGCCCCGTCAGGCCCCCCAGGTCCCGCGGGCCCGACGAGCCCGGCGGGTGCCMGTCCCGGTGGGGACGCCGGCCGCGCCGCCGTCTCCGCCGTKGGTGGGGTGGCGGCAGGGCAACCGGGTCTCGTCGCGATGCGTCCGGACGGCCCGGAGCCGGCGCTGGTCGAATGCGTGGACGAGGCGGACGAGGCCAGGGCGGTGGTGGCCCGGATCCGGACGCTGCTCGCCGGCGGAGTACCGGCCAGCGAGATCGCCGTGCTTTACCGGATCAACGCGGCTTCCGAGGCCTACGAGGAGGCGATCGGCGCGGCCGGCATCCCGTACCTGGTGAAGGGCGGCGAGCGGTTCTTCGAACGGCCGGAGGTGCGGGACGCGGTGCGGCTGCTGCGCGCCGCGTTGCGCTCCGCCGAGACGGACCGCCCGGCGGGGCTCGCGGAGACGGTCGCCGACGTGCTGCGGGGCGCCGGCTGGCGGGCGACGGCGCCCACCGTCGGGGCCGAGCGGGAACGCTGGGAGAACCTCGCCGCCCTGCACCGGCTGGCCGTCGACCTGGTGGTGGCCGAGCCCGACGCCGGGTTGGAGCGTTTCGTCGCGGACCTCGCCGACCGGACGGCCCACCAGCACGTCCCCACCGTCGAAGGGGTGACGCTGGCCTCGTTGCACGCGGCCAAGGGCCTGGAATGGGACGCGGTGTTCCTCGTCGGCCTGACCGACGGGATGGTGCCGATCGTGCACGCGCAGACCGACGAGGAGATCGCGGAGGAACGGCGGCTGCTCTATGTCGGCGTCACCCGGGCGCGGGAGCACCTGGCCCTGTCCTGGGCGCTCGCGCGCACCGCGGGTGGGCGGCCCCGGCGGCGGTCGCGGTTTCTCGACGGGCTGCGCCCGGCCGGTGCCAGGCCTGCGGCCGCCGGCCGCCGGACCGCGGGGGCGGGCCCGAGCGGGGGCGGCGGGGAAGGCGGCGCCGCTAACGGGGCGGCCAGGCCAAAGGGGCGGGCCGCCGTGCGCTGCCGGGTGTGCGGCCAGGCGCTCACCGGGGTAGCGGCACGCACCGGCCGGTGCGCGACCTGTCCCCGCCAGGTCGACCGGGACCTGCTCAACCGGCTGCGGGAATGGCGGGCGGGGAAGGCGCGGGAGCTGGGCAGGCCGGCCTTCGTCATCCTCACCGACGCGACGCTGGAGGCGATCGCCGAGAGCCGGCCCGGCACGGTCGCCGAACTGGTCGCCATCCCGGGGATCGGCCAGGTGAAGCTCGACAGCTACGGCGCCGACGTGCTCGCCCTGGTAACCGGGCCACGCTGACCGACCGCCGACCGCCGACCGCCGACCGCCGACCGCCGACCGCCGGACGCCGGACGCGACGGCCGGATGCCGATCGCCGGACGCCGGCCGGCGGATCGCCGGCGCCTCACGGGCGCGCGCCCACCTCGTCGGTGACGGTACCGGCATGAGTCATTGCTTGACGTAACGGACGATTGGTTCGGCTCGACGGGTGTTACCCGTGGTGTCGCCTGGCCGACTTGAAAAATAAGTTGTCGCCGTTCCGAGGTCCCCCTACCGTTACCCATGAACACCGGAGCTGGTGCTCGCTGAGCGCTGGGCCACGGTCCCTGGGTCACCATCCCGCGGATCACCGTCCCAGTGATCGTCGTAGCTCCGGGTCTTGGAACCGATGACGGATGTCGGCCGCGAGAGCGGACCGGCCGCGCGAAGGGAGGCGATAGGGGTGCTCAGTGGCATTCGTATCGCGGTCTTCGGCGCCGGCTGTGCCGAGCTCGGGGCGGTCATCGCGCGTCCGCGCGAGGTCGGCGTCCTGTCAGGTCCCGCGCGCGGATCGCTCGAAACCGCCGTGGCAGGCGGTTTCTGGCGTGGACTCGGCGTGACGGACGCACCGGCCTGGCGGGGCGGGATGGATATCCCGGCGTCGGCCCTCCCGCTCATGGCGGATCTGTCGGCGGCCACCGAGCCGATGGCATATGCGCTGGCGGATGAGGCCCGTCACGGCGTCGTTCCGGCCGCGAAGCCGACCGTCGCCCCGGCGGCACGGCGTGGCGCGAGCGTCATCGCCGCGGCCGCACGGGACAAGTCCGCCTTCCAGACGGCCGCCATTGCCCACACGAACAAGCTCCAGGCCAAGACCCAGGCGTCCACGCGACGTCACCCAGACAGCAGGGGTCCGTCCCAGACGGAACCGCCGGTGTAGCCGGCACCTAGGCCAGAACCCGAGGCCGCGGACCCCACTGGGGCCCGCGGCCTTTGTGTTTTTCCCTTCTGACCGCACCGAAGAGATTCCCGTGTCGGAGGTGACACCGGTGTTCGACCCCTCGATCGTTGCCCGGATCGAGCGGGAGCGTCTTTCGCTTCCCTGCTGGGACGCTGACCCCGACCTGTTCTTCGCGGAGTCGCCGGCGGACGTCGAGTCCGCGAAGGCGATCTGCCGCGACTGCCCTATCCGCCTGGCCTGCCTGGCGACCGCGCTCGACCGCCACGAGCCCTGGGGCGTGTGGGGCGGTGAGCTCGTGGTCACCGGCGTCGTGGTCCCGTACAAGCGCCCCCGCGGCCGTCCCCGCAAGGTGATCGCGGCCTAGACCCCGTGACCGTGCGATCATGAATTTCGATCACACAGCCGACGGGTTTCCCATCATCCGTACCTTCATCGCTGGCCGCCTGGCCGCCCGCACGGGGCGAGCCAGGCGGCCAGCTCCATCTCGTACCCCGACCGCGCCATCAGGTGTTCGGTGATTCGCCCCTCGGGGGTGAGGCGCGCGTCGCCTCTCGGTACGGTGTGCGCCAGTAGTGTTCCGATCGTGCCAAGCAGTGAGCGGACCTACCCCGTCCAGACCGGCGCCGGGCGGAACCCGTCCGGCTCTCTCACCTCGTCGCGGTCCGCTCAGCGGGCCCTGGCCACGGACGTACTGACGTCCCCCGAGCTGGATCACATCGTCGACCTGGTCGCCTGGGTCGACGACGGCTGGCTGCACGTCGCCAACTCCCACGGCGCGGCTCGGGTGCCAGCCGCCGCGCCCGACGGCCCGTGGCAGGTGCTGCGCGGCCGCAACCCGGTCGAGACGCGGGACCCGCTGCACGCGGTGGGGTGCGCCGAGGCGCTCGCCGACCCGTCGCCGCCGAACGAGCGCAACTCGTACCCGCTCGCCGGGCCACGGCTCGCCTCGGTCTTCGCCGACCCGACCCGCTCGCCCGACGTCGTCGTCATGCACACCCCCGGTCACTACTGGCCGGAGCGCGGCGGCCACCTCGGCGAGCACGGATCACTCGACGCCGGCCAGTCGCGCGCTCCGCTGGTGCTGTCCGGCGCCGGTGTGCGCGCCCGCGGCCTGCTGGCGTGGCACGCCAGGGTCGTCGACGTCGGCCCGACGCTGGCCGCGCTCGCGGGCGCCCCGATGCCGGACGTCGAGGGCGCGGCGCTGGCCGACCTGCTTGCCGACGACCTCGCCGGGACGGCGCTGCCGCGCCACGTCGTCGGCCTGCTCTGGGACGGCACCAACTGCAACGACCTGCTCGCGCTGGCGGCGCGGGGCCGGCTGCCGAACGTGGCCCGGCTGCTCGCGCGCGGCTGCGCCCTGACCGGTGGCGCGGTGGCTGAGTTCCCGAGCGTGACGCTGACCAACCACACGTCGGCGCTCACCGGCGTCGGCCCTGGCCGGCATGGAATCCTGAACAACGTCTACTTCGACCGGGCCACCGGCGAGCAGGTCGTCACCAACGAGGTGAGCGTCTGGCACACCGCCTGCCAGCACCTGCGGCCCGGTGTCCGCACGGTGTTCGAGGCGATCGCCGCCGCCCGCCCGGACGCGATGACCGCGTGCGTCAACGAGCCGATCGACCGAGGCGCCACCTACTCGACCTTCGAGCTGGTCCGGGCGCTGGAGAGCCTCGACGGCGCCGGCGGGATGGCCGACCATCTGCCGCGCGGCGACGACGACCCGCACACCAGCCAGGAGTGGGCGACCGCGGACCGGGACTACGGCTGGTCCAGCCGGGTCGACGCGCTCGGGCTCAAGCAGGTGCTCGACCTGTGGGGAAGCGAGGACCCGCCGGCCTTCACCTGGTGGAACACCACCGTGACCGACACCGGCCACCACGGCGGGGGGCCGTACTCGGCCGAGGCGCGGGCCTCGCTCCTGGACTCGGATCGCCGCCTCGGCGTCTTCCTGGACCTGCTGGACGCCCGCGGCCTCACCGATCGGGTCGCGATCATGCTCACCGCCGACCACGGCAGCGAGGGCGCGCGGACCACCTGCACCGGCGACTGGGACGAGGTACTGCGCGCCGCCGGTGTCACCTTTCGGGACGAGGCCTATGGCTTTCTCTACCTCGGTGAGCGCGATGACCTCGGCCGTGGCGAGCTGCCGCCCGAGCAGCGCCGCCCCGGTGACACCGAGACCACGCGCTGACGCCTAGCGCTCCGGCTGGTCCGGCTGGACCGCCGCGGGCTCGGTGCCGCGCTGGCGCGGTGTCCGAGGTGCGCGGGGCGCGCGGGCCCGGCGCTGAGGCGGCGGGTCGAACAGGATCGGGTCGATCGGCCTCACGGTGGCGCCGGCGCCACCGCCGGGCGTGACGGCGACCGTCGGCAGCGGGCGGCCGGGACGGTTCGCCCTGGTCGCGTGCCGGGCGGCGGCCGAGCCGGGTGGCGCGAAGCCGGGCTGCCAGCGCTCCATCTCCGCCCTGAGCGACGTCGTGGCGCCGAGCTGGCAGAGCAGGCCAATCCCGCTCATCGTGACCCGGTGGATCAGCAGGTAGGACGGCGGCAGATTGAGCTGGCGGGAGACCTGGGCGGCCGGCGAGCGCCAGTCCGCCAGCCGCAGTGCCTGTTCTCGCAGCCACTGGCGGGAGAACGTGAACTCCTCCTCGGCGAGCGCGTCGAGCAGCGGGCCGAGATGTTCCAGGAGCTCCTGGGCGTCGACCGTGACGTTCGGCCGGATGAACCCCTCCCGGCGCAGCCCTTCGATCACCTCTTCGGCGGCGTCCTCCTCCGCGAGGGCCGCGGCCTTGCCCACGCCGGCCGCACCCGTGCCCGCGCCTTTCGTGCCCGCGGCGGCGACAGCGCCGCTGGTGGCGGTGGCGCGACGGGCGTCGAGCGCGAGCCGGGTCAGCCGGCCCATCACCTCGGGCAGCCCGTCCGGCAGCCGCGCCACCGCGCCGAAGTCCAGCACGCCGAGCCGGCCGTCGGCCAGCAGCCGGAAGTTGCCGGGGTGTGGGTCGGCGTGCAGCAGCCCGGAGCGCGCCGGGCAGGAGTAGAGGAACCGGCACAGCAACAGCCCCGCCCGGTCTCGCTGGGTCTGGTCCCCGCTGGCGATGACGTCCGCGAGCGGGAGGCCGTCGAGCCACTCGGCGACGAGCACGTGGTCGCTGGCCGCGAGCGGCCAGGGGATGGCGATGTCGGGGTCTGCCTGGTAGGCCTCGGCGAACGCGCGCTGCCAGCTCGCCTCCAGCCGGTAGTCAAGCTCCTCGGCGACCCGCGCCCGCAGCTCCTCGATCAGTGGTTTGACGTCCAGCCCCGGCGCGAGCGCGCCGAACAGGCGCGCGGCGCGGCCGAGCTGGGTCAGGTCGGACAGCAACGCCGGACCGGCGCCCGGGTACTGCACCTTCACCGCGACGGGCCGTCCGTCCGACCAGACCGCCCGGTGTACCTGCCCTATGCTGGCCGCCGCCGCGGGCACGTCGTCGAACGAGGCGAACAGCTCCCGCCAGTCCGGGCCCAGCTCGGCGGCGAGCACCTTGTGGATGGTCGCGGCGGGCAGCGGTGGGGCGGCTTCCTGCAGCTTGGTCAGCGCCGCCCGGTAGGGGCCGGCGACCTCGTCGGGCAGCGCGGCCTCGAAGACCGACAGCATCTGCCCCAGCTTCATCGCGCCGCCCTTGAGCTCGCCCAGGACCCGGAAGACCTGCTCGGCGGTGCGCTGCTGGAGTTCCGTCGCGACGGCCTCGGCGGGTCGGCCGCCGAGACGGCGGCCGACGCCGAGCGTCGCCCGGCCGGCGTAGCCAAGGGGGAGAGTGGCGAGCCGGGCCGTCCGCACGACGGCCCGGCGGGGGATGTCGGACACCCCCCCATCGTCCACCTCCCGCGCAGCAGGCACCCCGAATTCGGAGATCACCGGCCGGCGGGGCGGTGCGTCGACGTACCATTCCGCCGGCCACCAGACCGGACGCGAGGTCTCGGCGACCGGGTGTGGGGCGGCTGGGGCGCGGTCAGCCGGAATCCGGCCGCGTCGAGGCATCGGCTGCGCCGCAGGGGCAGTCGGCGTGTGGCCGCCAGCTGCGCCGGCGGACGCGCCAGTCGGGGGTCGCGATCTCCAAGGTTCCCGCGGCCGTGGCCGGCAGCGTCGCTGCGGTGGGCCCGGCGTCGAGAAAGGCGAGCGCCTGGGCGGCCGTGAGCGCGCTGACCTGTGCGGCGAGCGTCACATCACACGGGTCCGGGCCGCTCTCGGCGCGCCGGGCGAGCTGCATGGCCAGCAGCGGCCAGGCCTCGTCAGCCGCGTACCGCCGCAGGTGCTGGCAGTGCAGGCACGACGTTCGCCCAGGCACGACAAGCGGCCCGACCACCCCGGTGGTCTCCCGGATGCCGGTGAGCAGATGAGGCACCCCGGCGCGCGCCAGTTCCAGCGACTCGTCGGGGCGTAGCACGGGCACCCCGACCGGGGCCAGCACGACCAGGTTCGGGTGGAACGGCGCGGCGGCGTCTCCGGAGCCCCCTGGGGCGCCGGGGGCCGGCTGCCGGGTCACCCGGCCCAGCGCCGCCATCGCGGCCAGTGCGCGGGGCCGGCCAATGGCGTCGAGACCCAACCCGCCGGGGGAGACGTCGGCTGGGCCGGCCAGTCCGGCATCGTCGACGACCACCCGCCCTACGCCGGCGGCGACGAGCAGCGTGGCGATGTGCGCGCCGACCCGGCCGGCGCCCCGGACGCGGACCCGGGCGCCCCGCCGCCCGGCGAGCACCCGGTGCGCGCCGCCGGGATGGTTGGCGGCCAGCGAGAGAGCGGCGAGATCCGGCCGCAGGCGATCGCGGTCGAGAGCGGGCAGCGGCGGTTGCTCGACGCCGTCCGGCGCGGCGTCGTCGAGCAGCCCGGCCTCGCCCAGCAGACCGAGCAACGCGGCGGTGGCCTGGTCGGCGCCGGTGGCCGGCCGGGTGCCGGCACGAGAGCCGTCCAGGGCATCGAGGGCGGCGACGTGCCCGGGTGTCACCCCGGGCAGGACGAGGGCGCGGGACGGGTCGACCCCGAGCTGCAGGGTGGACCCGTCCCGCCACAGGCGGCGCAGGCCTGGCTTGAGCATCGGGCGCATGGCGCACCTCCTCGCCCGGGCCGGCGCCGCCCGGCGGACGGCGAGGCGCTGGACGCACGTCGCGGGATGTGGGCGCGGTCCCCCGGACCGCCGGCCCTGACAGCGCGCACGATCGCACAGCGCTCGCCGTCTCGGTATCCGCGCGCGCACGACTGTGGACAGTGGCGGTTTGACAGCCACGTCAGCGCGTCGTCGGCGGTGTGCGGTGACCCGCCTCCGCCGCGTCCACCGCCCGGGCGTCAGGCCTTGCCGAGGATCCGGTTGATCGTCGACCCACAGACCGGGCAGGTCCCCCTGGCCATCCGCCGGCCCGACTCGCTGATCCGCACCTCACCCTCGTAGTGGCGCTTCTCCTTGCACTTGACGCAGTAACCCTCGTAGCTGTCGGCCACGTGGATCTCCCTTCCCAGGTCCGACACCCGGCCACGTCGCCGGGCGCGGACGCCCAGTGGTGCTCGGACACGGTGCTCGAGACGGCCGACGGCGGCGCTCGCCGCGTGGCTTCGCCGAACCCGGGTGGGCTCGCGTCGGCTGGCTGCCCGCCCAGGACGAGCCGGGGGGCGCGAAGGGAGCAGGGTCGCGTCCCGGCCCCTGGCACGGGCCGTCTCGGGCGCGGGGCCGATCCTCAGCTGGCCGGCCCGCGCCCGCCGCCCGGATCTCCTGTCCACCCAGAGGTCTGTGCGGTCTGTCCTCTGGGCCTGGCGGTCACGCGGCGGCAGGACCCATCCTCCCGAGCCGGACACCAGGCGTGGTCAGTGGGCCGCTCGGCGGCACGGTCCCGAGACCACCGTCCGGGCAGCGGTGACCGCCCGGCGCGTCCGCCGAGGGTCCGGCGTTCGCCGGGGAGGAGACGCCGGCGGTGGTCCGCGCGACCCTGCTCCGGATCGTCACGGATACGTTGCGTGCGGGAGCGGGACGTCTGTGGCGAAGCCCGACGCTCGCGCTTTCTCTCCGCGAAACGACCGAACCACCGAAGGCTTCCTGGTGGTGACGCTGAGGTGATGTCAGGTCGGCCTAGTCGACGGGCCGGTATCGCCGCACGGCACCCGGGACCGGGTAGGCGGGCGGCTGATCCCGGTTGGCAACCGTTGGCCCGGAGGTGTCCGCGCCGGGACGCACCCGGCGCGCTCCTTCAGCAGGGGTGCGTCACCCGCCGGCTATGCCGACGCGTCGGGATCCGGCTCGTCGGGACCCTCGTTGGGAGGCGTGTCCCGCAGCTTCTCGATCTCGGCGATCGGGTCCAGCAGGCTCGCCGTGGCGCCGGAGACGAATCCCTCCGGGTTGGCCAGGTCGTCCGCCGACGGCAACAGGTCCGGATGGCCCCAGACGGCGTCGCGCCCGTCGGAACCGCGCGCCACCCGCAGCGCCTCCCACAGCGCCGCGGCCTCTCGCAGCCGCCGCGGCCGCAGGGACAGGCCCACCAGGGTCGCGAAGGTCTGCTCGGCAGGGCCGCCCTCGGCTCGCCGCCGACGCACCATCTCGCGCAGCCGGGCGGCGGCGGGCAGGTGCTCGCTGGCCGCGATGTCGGTGACGTGGTCGACCCAGCCCTCGACGAGGGCGAGCGCGACCTCCAGGCGGCCGAGCGCCGCCTCCTGCTCCGGCGTCGTGGCGTCGGCGAACACGTCCTCGCCGAGCGCCTCGGAGAGCTTCTCCGGATCCGTGATCATGGTGGGGTCGACCATCCGCATGACCTGGCCCAGCGCCTCCTGATCGACGGTGATGCCGCGGGCGTACTCCTCCACGGTGCCGAGCAGGTGGGCGCGCAGCCACGGGACGTGGGCGAACAGCCGCGTCGCCGTGGCCTCTCGCAGCGCCAGGTAGATCCGGACCTCCTCGGCCTCGATGCCGAGGCCCTCGCCGAAGGCGGCGACATTCGCCGGCAACAGCGCGGCCGTCCCGACTGGCGCCAGCGGGAGCCCGATCTCGGTCGACGACACGACCTCCCCGGCGAGGGTCCCGATCGCCTGGCCGACCTGGGCGCCGAACAGCATTCCGCCAACCCGGTTCATCATCTCGACGACCGGGCCGCCGGCCGCCATCAGCTGGCCGAGGTCGAGGCCGGGCGGCAGCGCCGCCGCGACCTCCGGCGGCAGGCCCTCGGCGCCGCCGAGCTGGGCGAGGCCACCGGACAGGCCCGCGCGCATCGCCTCGACCACCTTCGTGGCGACCGGGTCGCACAGCGTCCGCCAGACCGGGAGCGTCGCCTCGATCCACTGCTGCCTGGACCAGGCACGGGCCGTCGATCCGCCGGCCGGCAGGGAGGTGACCGGGTCGAGCCAGATGTCGGCGATGCGCAGCGCGCCGGCGACGTTCTCCTCGTCCGCCGCGGTGATCGCCGGGTCGTCGGAGCCGACGGTCCTGGCCGCCACCTGCCGGGCAAGCTCCCAGTTGACCGGGCCACCCTGCCAGGACAGCAGTTTCTCCAACTCGGCGAAGAACGGCGCCGCGCCGCCGAACGGGCCGAGCGGCCCCTTCTCAGGGTCCCCGCCCCCATCACCTGGGGTGAAGCCGAACGGAAACTGGCTACTCATCGGCTCGACACCCTCGCTGCGTGCTGTGCGGACATGTATCCACCGTAGTGCGGCGTCGGCCGTTTCGGGCGCCGAGCGCCCGTACCAGCGACCCATCGGGCGTGGGCCAGGCCGCCACCAGACCTCATGATCAAGAAAGCCTCGGTTTGGTCACAACGGCTACCGTCGCCGTATGGACATCTCCCTGGCCGCCTCCTCGGTCGGTGCGGACGGCGGTGCGCTCGTCGTCGCCGAGCTGCGGGACTCCCCGCTGTCGGTGGACGAGTGCCTGGCCGCGGTCTCGCTGCCCGGGGCGGGCGGTACCGCGCTGTTCGTCGGGACCGTCCGTGACCACGACGACGGGCGTCCCGTCGTCGAGCTGGAGTATGTCGCGCACCCGCTCGCCGAGCGCGAGATGACAGCCGTCGCCCGCGAGGTCGCGGACGGCGCCGCTCCGGGGGCGACCGGCGCCCCCGCGAGCCGCGGCGTGCTGGCGGTCGCCGTGGTGCACCGCACCGGGCTGCTGACGATCGGGGACATCGCGGTCGTCGCGGCCGCGTCGGCGGCGCACCGGGCCGAGGCCTTCGCCGCGTGCCGCCAGCTCATCGACGAGGTCAAGGGCCGGGTGCCCATCTGGAAGCGGCAGCTGTTCGCCGATGGCACCTCGGAATGGGTAGGCGCCTGCTCAAGTGGGCACCTACGATAGAGCTGGGCCTGGACAGATCCTGATCATCTACCTCGCTGATCCCAACTCTCCTGGTCAACCCCCTTTTCGTTCGCTTCCCCTTCCTCGCGTCGAGGCCGCCATGTGGTTGCTTCTGATTCCCCCCGCGGCGCTACTGCTGGCGCTGCTGTGGACCGCGCTGCGCGGTCGTCCGAAGCGAGCCCGAGAAGCGATGATCACCATCGAGGGCTACCGCCGGAGCATGGACGCGCTGGCGAGACCCGTCGATCCCTCCGCCGGAAGCGCCCCGAAGGACGCGGTCTATCCGGGCGACGCCGTCCGGGGGGCCAAGGCTGCGGCCCCTGCCCGCGAGGCGATGGCTGGGCGGCCGGCCAGGCCCCCACGGGTGGAAGCCGTCGTCCCGGCCGCGCGGGTCGTCGACGACCAGGTGCCGGGGGACAGGGCGTCGGGGGACCGGATGCCGGAGGACAGGGCGTCGGAGGACAGGGCACCGAAGGACTCGGCGGACGCCGAGCTCGCGCGGCGGCGGGCGGTGCCGGAGGCGACCGGACCGCTGGGAAGCGAGCCGGCTCGCTAGGCCGGACGCGCGGACATCCCTGGTCAGCGCCCGGGATGTCTGCGTGGGCCAGGGCCGGTCGGTGGGAGCCACTGTCGGGATCTAGGCCTACGTAGACTGCGGGACATGGCCCGCAGGACTCAGACCCTGGTCGTCGCGTCGGTGCTCGCGCTGGTGCTGGGGATAGCGGGGCTGTGGCTTCCGGTGCCGTTCGTGACGCTGGCCCCGGGGCCGGTGACGGACACGCTCGGCAGCGTCAAGGGCGTGACGCTGATCGACATCAAGGGGCGCCAGACGTACCCGACCAGCGGGAAGCTGGAACTCACCACCGTCGAGGAGACGCCCCGGCTGAACCTGCTGGGCGCCCTCGAGGACTGGGTCGACGGTGATCGCGCGGTCGTTCCCCGGGAGCTGATCGAGCCGCCTGGCTCGACCCAGGAGCAGATCCAGCAGGAGAACACCCAGGCGATGCTGGACTCCCAGGATCAGGCGACCGCGGCGGCGCTGACCGAGCTGGGCATCGAGTCGACCGGCACCTCCGTCGTCGTGGTCGCCGTGCCCACCGACTCGCCGGCGACGGGCAAGCTGTCGCCCGGTGACATCGTGACCGAGGTCAACGGCACACCGGTGCATTCCCAGGTCGAGCTGCGTGGAGAGATCGGCAAGGCCAAGCCGGGCGAGGATGTCAAAATCACCTTCCAGCACGGCGCGACGTCGTCCTCCTCGTCGTCCTCGTCGAACGGTGGCGGCACCCCGACGACAACCGTCATCACCACCGGAACGGCTCCCGACGACAAGACCCGGCCGATCATCGGGATCACGACGACGGAGAAGCGGACCTACCCGTTCACCGTTCGAATCCGGATCTCGGACGTCGGCGGACCGAGCGCGGGGCTGATGTTCGCCCTGGGCATCATCGACCTGCTCACGCCGGGGCAGCTCACCGGCGGCCGGATCATCGCTGGTACCGGCACGATCGACACCACCGGCAAGGTCGGCCCCATCGGGGGCATCCAGCAGAAGATCCTCGGCGCCCGCGGCTCGGGCGCGACCGTGTTCCTCGTCCCCGCGGACAACTGCGCGGACGCGAAGAAGATGGCCCCGAGCGGTCTGACTCTGATCAAGGTCGACAAGCTCTCGAACGCCCTCGACGCCCTAGAGAAGCTCGGCGGCCCCCAGAGGTCATCGATCCCGACCTGCTGACTGTGCTGATGGTTCGCTCCGTCCGGGCGGCGCGCTCCGGCCCCGTACTCGCTTCGCTCCCATGGGACCTCCGCGCGCCGTCCTCCTGCGCTCACGCGCGCTCCTGCGACCTCCGCTGCGGCACCCCTACGTCGCTTCGCTCGTAGGGATGCCTCCGCGGAGGCGCGCCTCCGCGCCAGCTCGGTCGCGATCCGCTGGAACGTTGCGAAACCACAGCAGGCTCGGCGGGGCCACGTCGCTTCGCTCGTGGCTGGGCCTTACAAAAAAGTGGCGAAGAGGCCGTCGAACAGGGCGTCGGCGATGTCGGGGTCGACGACGATCTCGCGCTCGTCGTTGCGGCGGCGCAGGCACGAGGTGAACTTGCCCGAGCGGGTGACCGCGACGGCGACCCGGATGTCCTGGCGCTCCGGATGCCTGGTCGCCCAGACGTCGATCTCGTGATCCTCGTAGGGAATCTCTTCCTCGGCGCTCGGCGGCAGTACCACCAGCTCGGTGACGAGCACGCAGCCCTCGACCTCGTCCGGCCACCCGATCGTGCCCAGCATCTGCTCGAGCGGGCCCTCGGGGAGGTTCTCCTGCTCGATGGGGGTCAGCTGCCGTGACGCCGCCTCGCCGAGGTGATCGGTCAGGCTCGGGTCGTAGGCCAGCAGGTCCGCGGTGTGTGCGAGCGCGAAGAGCCGGTGAGGCTGGTTCCAGCCGCCTGTGGCGACGTACCGCTCGAGCTCGAGCACGACCTCGGTCAGCTCCGGGAGATTTGGGCTCGTCACGGGCCCATCCTCTCTGATCGGCCCAGACGCCTCTCGGGCCACCCCGGACTGCTGGCGTAGGTTGCCCGTAGTGGGCCAAAGCCCGAGCGCCAGGTCGACTCGGGGGAAGGCGGGCCAGAGCCTGAGGGCACGGAGGATGCACTGTGGCAGCGCAACCGTCTGAGCGGGGAGCGCCGAAGGGCGCGGTCCGCCGGCCGTTCATCACCCGGCTACGCGTGATCGTGCCGCTGCTCGTGGTCGTCCTGTTGGTGATCTTGTTCTTCGCGCTCACGCCGGTCTACACCGACCTGCTGTTCTATCGGTCGGTCAACTTCAGCAAGGTCTTCACCACGGTCCTGTGGACGCGGGTGCTGCTGTTCGTGCTGTTCGGCGCCGTGATGGCGGTCGCCGTCGGCACCAACCTGGTGCTGGCCTACCGGCTGCGCCCGCCGGTGCGGCCGTTGTCGGTGGAGCAGCAGAACCTGGAGCGTTACCGGTCCGCGGTCGAGCCGTACCTGCTCATCGTCCTGCTCACGGTGACGGCGCTGTTCGGCCTCGCGGCCGGCCTGTCGGCGGCCGGGCGGTGGCGAACCTGGCTGCAGTGGGTCAACGGGCAGTCGTTCGGCGTGCGTGACCCGCAGTTCCACCGGGACATCAGCTACTACGCCTTCACGTACCCGTTCTATCGGTTCCTGTTCGGCTTCCTGCTGAGCGCGGTGATCCTCTCGCTGGTGGTGGCCGTGATCACCCACTACCTGTTCGGGGGCATCCGCATCCAGCCCCCGCGGGAGCGGACCGCCAGCGCGTCGATGGAGCGGGTGACCCCGGCGGCGAAGGCACACCTGTCGGTGCTGCTGGGGCTGCTCGCGCTGCTCAAGGCGTGGGGCTACTACCTGGACCGGTTCGGGTCGGTCTTCTCGTCGCGCGGGGTGGTGTCGACGGGCGCGGGCTACACCGACGTGCACGCCGTGCTGCCGGCGAAGCTCATCCTGCTGTTCATCTCGCTGGCCTGCGCGGGCCTGTTCATCTACAACATCTTCCAGCGCGGGTGGACGCTGCCGCTGCTCGGCGCCGGAATCCTCGTGCTGTCCTCGGTCGTGATCGGCGGTATCTACCCGGCGATCGTCCAGCAGTTCCAGGTGAAGCCGAACGAGGCGTCCCGGGAGGCGCCGTACATCACCCGCAACATCGAGGCGACGCGCGCGGCCTATGGGATCGCGGACGTGAAACCGCAGGACTACCGGCCGGCGACGAACGTGAGCGCGGACGCCGTCGCCGACGATGTCGGAACCGTCTCCAATGTCCGGCTGCTCGACCCGAACAAGCTGTCGCGGACCTTCACCCAGCTCCAGCAGTTCGGCAACTACTACGGCTTCCCGGACACCCTCGACATCGACCGGTACACGGTCGGCACCGGCTCGGGCGCCACCCGTGACTACGTCGTCTCCGTTCGCGAGCTCGACCAGAGCGGGCTCGCGCCGGCGCAGCGCAACTGGATCAACGAGCACCTGATCTACACGCACGGCAAGGGATTCGTCGCGGCGCCGGCGAACACCGTCGAGGGCGGTAAGCCCGTTTTCACCGTGGGAAACCTGCCGCAGACCGGTCCGTTCAACATAACCAAGAACCAGATCTACTTCGGGGAGCTCTCACCGGAGTACTCGATCGTCGGCACGAAGCAGGCCGAGATCGACGGCGCGGGTGACTCCCAGAACCAGGCGACCACGAGCTACGACGGCGATGGCGGGGTCTCGATCGGCTCCATGTTCAACCGTTTCGTCTTCTCTGTCCGCTTCGGGGAGAAGAACATCCTCTTCTCGTCCGACATCACCGACCATTCGCGGATCCTCTATGAGCGCAACCCACGCGACCGGGTCGCCAAGGTCGCGCCGTGGCTGACGCTCGACGGTGACCCGTACCCGGCGGTCGTGAACGGCCGGGTGACCTGGATCCTCGACGGCTACACCACGTCGGACGGCTACCCGTACTCCGACCGCAACGCCCTCGGCGAGGTCACCGCCGACGCGGTCACCGGGCAGAACCGCACCCAGCAGGGTTCGAATCAGATCAACTATCTCCGCAACTCGGTCAAGGCCACCGTCGACGCCTACGACGGGACCGTGACGCTCTACGCCTTCGACGAGAAGGACCCGGTGCTGCGGACCTGGATGCGCGCCTTCCCCGGCACGGTGAAGCCGGCCAAGGAGATTCCRACCGCGTTGAAGGCGCACTTCCGCTACCCCGAGGACCTCTTCAAGGTGCAACGGGACGTGCTCGCCGACTATCACGTGACCAATCCCCGGGCGTTCTACTCGCAGGAGGACTTCTGGGGCGTCTCGCCGGCGCCGGATGACGCGAACAAGGATCAGCCGCCCTTCTACGTGTACAGCCAGCTGCCCGGCCAGAAATCGCCGTCGTTCAACCTGACGTCGCCGTTGATCTCCAGACGGTCATCGAAGCTGGCCGCGTACGTCGCTGTCTCCAGCGATCCGGGTAACTATGGGAAGTTCGAGGTACTGCGCCTGCCGCAGGGGGTGACGATCAACGGGCCGGCCCAGGTGCAGAACCTGATAGAGACCAACGGCCCGGCAGCCCAGAAGCTCCTGGCCTGGCGAGGGAACAGCTCCAACACCACGATCGAGACCATCGAGGGCAACCTGCTCACCCTGCCGGTCGCCGGCGGCCTCGTGTACATCGAGCCCTACTACGTCCAGGCCAGAGACGCGTCCAGGTATCCGACCCTGCAGGGCGTCGCGGTCGTGTTCGGCGACAAGGTCGCGTTGGAGGACTCGCTGCAGGCCGCGCTCGTCAAGGTGTTCGGCGACGGGGCCGGAGCGGCCGCGGCCGGCGCCGGTACCACTGGCGGAGGCGGCGGGACCGGGCCGCCGTTGGCCCAGGACGGCACCACCACGTCACCGTCGCCCTCACCCTCGACGAGCGCGTCACCGACCCAGGCTCCCGCCGGCGCGAGCCCCGAGCTGCTGTCTGCGATCACCGACCTCAACAGGGCCCGCACGGACGAGGAGCAGGCACTCGAGAAGTCCCCGCCGGACTGGGCGGCCTTCGGCGCGGCGCGGACGGCCGAGGACAAGGCGATCGCCCGGATCAACGGGCTGACAGGCGCCAGCACGCCCTCGGCCTCGCCGTCACCCTCGGCCGCGCCGCCGTCCACGACGACACCGTCGCCCAGCGCCGGTCCGTCCGGCTAGCGGCATCGCGATGGGGCCGCCCAGCCGGCGGCCCCATCGTTTTGACAGCCCCCGCCGACCGTCTGATACGGTGGTTTCACCGACGCGGGGTGGAGCAGCTCGGTAGCTCGCTGGGCTCATAACCCAGAGGTCGCAGGTTCAAATCCTGTCCCCGCTACGAATTCAGGCCCGGAGATCGTGGATCTCCGGGCCTGAATATTGTGATGCGTCAGATCTCCCCTCCCGCGGACACGCCCAGGGCTGCGTCCAGCTCGGCGCGGGTGGGCGGGTCGGCACCCTCCCTTCCCACCGTCAGCGCCGCGACGACGGAGGCCTGGGTCAGTACGTCGAACCACCCGCTGTCGTCGAGAGTCCGGAGAGCCTCGCGCCGCGCGGACCCGAGCAGGCCCAGGCGCCAGAGCCGGTCGATCACCCCCGCGCAGAAGGCATCTCCCGCCCCGATCGTGTCCACGACCTCGACCCGGTGGGCGGGCGCGGCGACGACCGCGCCCGGCGTGACGCACAGCGACCCGCGGGCGCCTAGCGTCACCACCACCGCACTCGGCCCCAGCCCGAGGAGTCGTTCGGCGGCCTGGGCAGGCGCCAGCCCCGGCAGCAGGTGCGCGAGATCCTCGTCGGACGTGGTGACCACGTCCGCGAGTCGCACGATGCGCTCGACCCGTGTCCGCAGACCCTCGACGGCTCCCATCGCGGCCGGGCGTAGGTTGAGGTCGTAGGTAACGGTCGCGGCTGGGGCCAGGCCGCGGATGAGTTCGGCCACGTGCTGGGCACCGGGCGGGAGCACGGCACCGAACGATCCGGTGTGTACCACCACGGGCCGCGCGGCTGGAGGGTCGGGAGCGACGTCCCAGTCGAGGTCGAAGACGTATGACGCGTTGCCGTCGGCCCGCAGCCGTGCCTGGGCAGTCGACGTCCGCGGTCCGCGCTGGGCGAGCAGCTCGATGCCCTCGTCGCGGAAGTGCGCCGCCAGCCGCGCGCCCCGGCGGTCCGTCCCGAGCCGGGTGGCCAACGTCACCGGATGGCCGAGCCGGGCCAGCCCCACCGCGACATTCGCCGGACTTCCGCCAGGTCGCTCGCGAAGCGAGCCGTACGCGCCGTGCAGCACGTCAACGAGCGCCTCGCCGACGACCAGTGCGCTCCCGGGCCTCACCGCGCCCTGGCCACGGCAGCCGCGGTCATCGCCTGGAGCGGCATGCCGGCGTCGATCGTCATGGCGCCGCACGTCCCGGGGTCTCGGCCAGCGTCGTGGCGCCGGTCATGATCGCGACGGCCTCGGACATCGTGTGCGACCTCGGCGTGATCACCCCGGCCGACCGCCCGAGCCGCTGAATCTGGATCCGGTCCGCCACCTCGAACACGTTCGGCATGTTGTGGCTGATCAGAATCACGGCGAGCCCGCGTTTCTTCACCTCCTCGATCAGGCGGAGCACCTGGGCCGTCTCCTTCACGCCCAGCGCGGCCGTCGGCTCGTCGAGGACGACGAGCTTGCTGGCGAAGGCCGCGGCACGCGCCACCGCGACCGCCTGCCGCTGGCCGCCGGAGAGGGTCTCGACCGCCTGGCCCATGTTCTGCAGGGTCCCGATGCCGAGTTCGGTCATCGAGCGCTCGGCGCTGGCGCGCATCTCCTTCTTGTCGAGCATGCGCAGGACGGAGCCGAGGACGCCCTTACGGCGCACCTCGCGCCCGAGGAACAGGTTGCTCGCGATGTCGAGGGCCGGTGCCACCGCGAGCGTCTGGTAGACGGTCTCGATTCCGGCGGCCCGGGCGTCCTGCGGGCGCTTGAACTGCACCGGGGAGCCGTCGACCAGAATCTCGCCGGCGTCGGGGATGTAGGCCCCGGTGAGACACTTGATCAGGGTGGACTTGCCGGCGCCGTTGTCGCCGATGATGGCCAGAACCTCGCCCGGGTAGAGGTCGAGGTCGACGCCGTCGAGGCCGACCACCCGGCCGAAGGTCTTCACGAGCCCGCGGGCCTCGAGGGCGGGGACCCGGCGTTCGGCCGCGGCTAACGGCTTGGTCATCGTTGTGCTCATGCTCGCACTTTCCTGATCCACTGGTCGACACCCACGGCGGCGATGACGAGGATGCCGATGGCCAGCACGCGGTACTGGTCGTCGACCCCCGCGAGTGACAGGCCGCTGCGGAACACCCCGACGATCAGTGCGCCGATCAGCGACCCGACCACGACACCGCGGCCGCCGAAGAGGCTGGTTCCGCCGATCACGACGGCCGTGATGCTCTCGAGATTCGCGTCTGTCAGCGCATTGGGGCTGGCGGCCCCGGCGCGGCCGATGAGGATCCACGCGGTTATCCCGAAGATCACCCCGGCCGCCACGTACACCGACAGCAGCACCCGGCCTACTCTGATGCCCGCGAGCCTCGCCGCCTCCGCGTCGTTGCCGACTGCGTAGACGTGCCTGCCCCAGGCCGTCTGGCCGAGCGCGTAAGCCGCGAGGACGTACATCACCGCGACGAGCACGACCCCGGTGGTGATCCGGAACCGGCCCGCGCCGAAGGTGTCGCCCGTCCAGCTCAGCACGTCGGGCATGGACGACGCCTGGATGCTGCGCGCCTTGGAGTAGAGCAGCCCAAGCGCCGTGAAGACGCTCAGCGTGCCGAGCGTGGCGATGAATGGCGGCACCTTCAACCGCATGACGAGCAAGCCGTTGACGAGGCCGCCCAGCGCGCCGAGGGCGACGCCGATCGCGATCGCGAGCCCGCCCGGCAGGCCCTGCTCGGCGGCGAGCTTGGCCATCACCATCATGGAGAGCAGGGTGAGCGCGCCGACGGAAAGGTCGATGCCCGCCGTCAGGATGATCAGCGTCTGGCCGATCGCCAGCGCCGCCACGATCGCTACCTGCTGGAGAACCAACGAGAGCGACTGCGCGGAGGAGAACCTCGGGTTGACGATCGTGAACACGACGAACGAGGCCACCAGCACGAGGATCGGGCTGATCGTGGGATGCCCGTGCAGGAGGTGCTGAACCGACTGCGTCGGCGACCGGCGCCGAGCGGCGAAGGCCTCAGCCGCCATGGCTGGCTGGTGCGGGATGGTGGTTGACACAGGTTCCTCCGTCCCGGTCTCAGCTGACGGTGCCCCAGCAGATCTTGCTGGCCTCGTCGGTTCCGATGCTGTCGACGCCCGCCGCCGGCTTGTCAGTGACCAGCGCCGCGCCGGTGTCGAAGAAGTCAAGGCCCGGCGAGGTGGCCGGCTTCGCGCCGCCCTTGGCGATCTGGGCGATGGCCTCGACGCCGAGCTGGGCCATCTTGAGCGGGTACTGCTGCGAGGTGGCCGCGAGCGTGCCGTCCTTCACCTTGCTGACGCCGAGACAGCCGCCGTCGACAGAGACGATGGTCGCCTTCTTGCCCGCCGCCGCGAGGGCCTCGGACGCCCCGATCCCGGCCGGCTCGTTGATCGAGTAGACCAGGTTGATGTTCGGGTTCTTGGCCAGGCAGCGCTCCATGGCGCTCTTGCCGTCGGGCTGGGCGCCGTTGGTCGGCTCGTTGCAGGCGATCGTGTACCCGCCGCCGCTGTAGGTGCCGGTCTTGGCCTCGTCACCGTTCTTGGTCTTGTCCTTGACGTCGATCCCCATGCCAGTCAGAAAGCCCTGGTCGCGGTTGTAGTCCACGGAAACGATCTTGTCGTTGAAGAGGTCAAGCATCGCGATCACGACGTCTTGGCCCTTCATGGTCTTGGCCGCCCACTGGCCGATGAGCTCGCCGGCCTTGAAGTTGTCGGTCGCGTAGGTGATGTCGACGGTGTCGGCCGGGTCGGGCGGGGTGTCGAGCGCGATCACGTAAAGGCCGGCGTCCCGAGCCTTCTTGATCGCGGAGTTCACGCCCGGCCCGTTCGGGGTGATGAGGATGCCGTCCTGGCCGGCCGCGATCGCGTTCTCGATGAGCGTGATCTGGCCTTCCTCGTCGCCGTCCTCCTTGCCCGCGCCGACGGTGAGGTCGACGCCCTGTTCCTTGGCGGCCTTCTTGGCGCCCTCCTGCATCGCGACGAAGAACGGGTTGATCGAGTCCTTGGTGATCAGCGAGACCGAGACCGTGTCGGACCCGGAGCCGGACCCGGAGCCGCCACAGGCCGCCGTGGCGGTGACGGCGGACAGTAAGACGGCCGCGCAGGCGATTCGGTGAACGCGGGAGCGGACCCGGCCGGACGCCGTGGGTCGGGTGTGGCGGGTTCGGTGCATCGTGGCGGCCCTTCTCTCGGCTGTCCGGCTGACCTCGGCCGGACCAGACAACGTTGTCAGGCGATAGTTCTAGCCGGATGGCCCCGTGTCAAGCCTCATATGTCTGGATGCTGGGTATGATTGACAGCGTTGTCAGGACCCGGTCCCACTGGTTTTCGGAGGGAGGCCGCGCATGCGCAAGCGCGCCACCATGACGGACGTCGCCGCCTTGGCTGGCGTGAGCCTCAAGACCGTCTCGCGGGTCGTCAACGGCGAGCCGGGGGTATCACCCGATCTGGTCGAGCGGGTCCGCCGAGCCGTCGAGCAGCTCGACTACCGGCACAACCTGGCGGCGAGCAACCTACGGCGCGGGGTGCGCACCCAGACGATCGGCGTGCTGCTCCATGACCTCCGTAACGAGTACGCCGCGGAGCTGCTGCGCGTGATCGACGACCATGCCCGGCCGCTCGGCGTCGCGGTGCTCGCGTCGAGCCTCGACGACCACGAGGACCGCGAGCAGGTTCTCGTCCACGACATGGTCACGCGGCGCGTCGACGGGCTCGTGCTGATGCCGGCCAGCCCGGACCAGAGCTACCTGCTCCCGGAGGTCCGAGCGGGCCTCCCCGTCGTCGCCGTGGACCGGCCCGCGGCGGGCCTCGCGGTCGACACCGTCGTCGTCGACAACCGGGACGGCGCCCACCGGGCGACCGAGTACCTTCTTGGCCGAGGCCACGTTCGCGTCGCGTGTCTGACCGACCGCGGTCGGCTGTGGACCGCGCGGGAGCGGCTCCGCGGGTACATCGAAGCGATCACGGAAGCTGGCCTGCCCGTCGACGAGCGGGTCGTCGTCAAGGACCTGGCTACCGCCGCCGATGCGACGGCGGCGACCCGTGCGCTCCTCGATCTCGCCGATCCGCCTACCGCGGTGTTCGCCGGCCGCAACGACCTGTCGGTCGGCGTCGTCAGGGCGCTGCGTGAGCGCGCCCTCGAGCGCAGGGTCGCGGTCGTCGGCTTCGACGACTTCCCCTTGGCCGATCTGATGAGCCCGGCTGTCACGGTGGTCAGCCAGCAGGTGGCCGAGATCGGCGCGACCGCGGCACAGCTGCTTTTCGCCCGCATGCACGGCGAAGCGCCCACGCCACGGACCGTGGTGGTGCCGACCCGGCTCATCGAGCGCGAGTCCGGGCTGATCCCCGTGCCGGTCACGTCTGCCTGACGGCAGCCCGCGCCAGATCGCGCTCGCGTCCTCCTGGCGTGCGAGCTGATCTGAACCGACACTGCGTTCGAGGAACGGCCACCGTGACATCAGGGCGACGAGGCGTCCACGGCGTCGGTATCCTCCGGGCCCGCGCCCGGGACGAGGCACGCCCGCCGTCGCTGACCGAGCCGGCCGCGTTGCGTGGGTAGGTCTACGAGCTCCTCGAGACGGCTTCCTTTGAAGTCCGCCGTTTTGTCCACGTGCCGAGGGGCGTGTATAGTTGTCGTAACGACGCGGGGTGGAGCAGCTCGGTAGCTCGCTGGGCTCATAACCCAGAGGTCACAGGTTCAAATCCTGTCCCCGCTACCAACAAAGGACCGGATACGGGTCCCTGCAGGAAAAGCCGGCGCAGATGCGCCGGCTTTTCCTGTTTCTGAAGGCTGTCCTCCGGGGTGCGCGGGCCGAGTCAGCCGGCCGCTCGGGCGAGGTCGGCGCACATGGCGTCCAGGCTCTCCAAGTAACGGTCCACATCGGCGTCGGTGTGCTGGACGGAGAGGGTCCATTCCTCCTCGCGTCCCGGGGCCATCAGCACGCCGCGGTTGGCGTTGTAGAGCCAGGCGAGCTCGGGCAGCGCCGCGTTCTGGTGCTCCATGAACGTCGTGTAGTCGCGGATCGGCGCGTCGGTGAAGTGGACGCAGCCCTTCGAGGAGATACCGACCGTGTAGCCGGGGATGCCGTGGCGGGCGAGGAGCGCGTCGCACCCGGCGATGAGCCGGTCGTTCAGACGGTCGAGATGCGCGTACGCCGCCGGGGTGAGCACGTCGAACAGGCTCGCGCGCGCCGCCGCCATCGTCAGCGGGTTGCCGTTGTAGGTGCCGACCTGCTTCACCCTCCCGGCCGCCACGACCTCCATGATCTCCTCGGTGGCGCCGATCGCGCCGGAGGGCAGGCCGCCGCCCAACGCCTTGGCGAGCGTCACCATGTCCGGCGTGACGCCGAACCGCTCGGTAGCGCCGCCGGGCGCGACGCACAGGCCGGTCTTCACCTCGTCGAAGATCAGGACGATGCCGAGCCGCCGGGTGAGGTCCCGGACCGCCTCCAGGTAGCCGGGCTCGGGCAGGATGACGCCGAGGTTCATCATCGCCGCCTCCATGATCACGCAGGCGGGCTTGCGGCCCTCGTCGATGAGCCGCTCGATCCGGCGCTCCATCGCGGCGGCGTCGTTGAACGGCACGGGGACGGTGAGGTCGATGACCGCCTCCGGGATGCCGGCGCCGTAGCCGAGCGAGTTCATGTCGTCCGCCGGGCCGATGTCGGCGTAGGGGGCGCCGATCGAGACCATCACGTAGTCGTGGTGGCCGTGGTACGAGCCGAAGATCTTGACGATGGTCTCCCGGCCGGTGAGCCCGCGCGCGATCCGGATCGCGTCCATCGTCGCCTCGGAGCCCGAGTTGACGAAGCGCCACCGCGGCAGCCCGAACCGGCGGGCCAGCTCCTCGCTCACCACCACGGCGTCCTCGGTCGGCATCGCGAAGTGGCTGCCCAACGCGACCCGTTCCGAGACGGCGCGCACGATCGCCGGGTGCGCGTGGCCCTGCACCATCGAGCCGAACGCGTTGTGGAAGTCGGCGTACTCGTTGCCGTCGACGTCCCAGACCCGCGAGCCGCGCCCGTGGGTCAGGTAGATCGGCCACGGGTCGCGCTCCTGGTACGACGACGGGACGCCGCCGGTCATGGTGCGCAGCGCGCGCTCGTGCAGCGCGCCGGAGCCGGGGGTGGCCGCCTCCAGCCGCGACTCCTCGCGGCGGGCGAGCTCGGTGGCTCGCTCGGTGAGCGTCGCCGCCGAGATCCCCGCGGCCTGTTGGTTGCGTGTGTCAGCCGTGGTCACGGCGGCCCTCCAAGGCTCGCGACGAACAGTTCGATGCTGAAAGCGTAGCCGACTGTCCGGTCAGCGATGGAATCCGTCGATAGATTCCCCTTTCGTCACCGCATCGTGGTCAGAATCGAGTGGTCATACGATGACGTGCGGCCGGCGAGGAGGAAACAGTGCAGATGCGCAGGGCGCCGAGTGGTCGTTCCTCGTCCGAGCCCCTGCTGGACGACGTCAACAAGGCGATCATCGAACAGCTCCAGCAGGACGGCCGGCGGTCGTACGCGGCGATGGCCGCGGCGGTCGGGCTGTCCGAGGCCGCCGTGCGCCAGCGGGTGCAACGGCTGCTCGACGCCGGAATCATGCAGATCGTCGCGGTCACCGATCCGTTGCGGGTGGGTTTCCGGCGTCAGGCGATGATCGGGGTGCGCGTGACCGGCGACACCAGGGAGGTCGCCAACGCCCTGGCGGAGCTGCCCGAGGTCGACTACGTCGTGATCACAGCCGGGTCGTTCGACCTGCTGCTGGAGATCGTCGCGGAGGATGACGAGCACCTGATCTCCTTGGTCAACGACCACATCAGGGCGCTTCCTCAGGTCAGGGAGACCGAGACGTTCGTCTACCTTCGCCTGGTGAAGCAGACCTACACCTGGGGTGTCCGCTAAGACGCGGTCACTCAAAGCGCGGTCACTCAAAGCGCCGTCCGGCACGGCGTTGTCCGTTAAGACGCCTTCTACCAGGGCGCCGTCCACGAAGGCTTGGTAACTGTCRGCCTGACCGCGCTCGTCACCGACGGCGGGGCGGGGTGCGCCAGCCGCCGGGACCGGTCGGGTCGATGGTGTCCGCGGCGGCGAGGAGCGCCTGAGCGAGGGCCCGAGCCTCGGTTGGGCCCAGGTAGGCGACCGCGAGTGTGTCGAACATCGGGGAGACCAGGCGAAGCAGAATGATGGCCCCGTTGTCGCGGCCCGCTGGCGGTTCCGGCCGGACCGTGATCTCGGAACCGCCGAGGCGGGTCACCATCGTGTCGTCGGCTGGTTCACGTTCGACCTGAGGCATGGGCCGTCCCCACTATCTGGGCCGGCTGACATCCGGCCATCGCGCTCTGTGGGACTCCTGAAACCACCCTCTGGTTGTGCGTCGGTTGACTTTTGCGACTATTCGGCCCCTTCGCCGGAGATCTCCCGCGGACGACGGGCGGGCAGGAGCCGTCAGTGGCCGGTGAGACGGTCCACGGCCTTGCCGAGATGGGACGGCCGGCCGGTGCGGTTCTCGCGGGCGTCGGACGTCGCGGCGCCGAGACGGCCGACGTTGACGCCGAGCCACCGCAGCGGCTCGGGCTCCCACAGCCGGGCGGGCCGGTTCACCCAGGGAAGCCTCGTGTTCGGGGTGTCCAGGCCCGCGGCCAGCTCGGCGAGCGTCCGCCCGGCCAGGGCGCTCGCGGCTACGCCGTCGCCGACGTAGCCGCCGCCACTGCCGAGTCCCGTGGCCGGGTCGAAACGCACCGACGGGGTCCAGTCGCGGGGCACGCCGAGCGGGCCGCCCCAGCGATGGGTGATCTCGGCGCGCGCCGCCGCGGGGAACAGGGTGCCGAGGGTGCGGCGCAGGTGCTCGAAGACGGCGTCCTCATGGTCGAAGGACGGCCTGACCCGCGAGCCGAGGTGGTAGGGCGCCCCCCGGCCGCCCAGCACGATGCGCCCGTCGGCGGTGCGCTGGGCGTAGATGATCAGTCGGCGGGCGTCGTTCAGCGTGAACCGTTCCCGCCAGCCGATCTCGTCCCAGGCCGCGGCCGGCAGCGGTTCGGTCGCGATGACCAGCGAGTAGACGGGCACGAGCTCGCGGCGGTGACCGGAGAACCGGGGCGTCCATGCCTCGGTCGCCCGGATCACGACGTCGGCCCGGACGGTGCCACCGTCGAGCTCGACCTGCCCGGGGCTGATCGCGCGGGCGGCCGAGTGCTCGAAGATCGTCACGCCGCGCCGTTCGACCGCGTCCGCCAGCCCCCTGACCAGCTTCCCGGGTGACAGGGCGGCGCACTCCGGGTCGAACACGCCGCCGAGCGCGCCCGGGATGCGCACCCGCTGGGCCACCTGGTCGGCGGTCAGCCAGCCGCCGCCTCCGGCGCGCAGCCTCGCCTCCTGCGCGGGCGTGGTGGCCAGGCACAGGTAGCCGTCCTTGGCGAAGTCGCAGTCGATGCCCTCGGCGGCGGCGACCGCGCCGACCTGGTCGACGGTGGCGGCCAGCGCCGGGCGCATCTGGTCGGCGATCGAGGCGACCGGGAACAGCGCCGAGCACCAGCCGCCGTTGCGGCCGGACGCGCCGAACCCGGCGACCTCGCTCTCGACCACGACCACGCGCTTCTCCGGGGCGAGCGCGGCCAGATGGTACGCGGTCCACAGCCCGGTGAAGCCGGCGCCGACGACGCAGACGTCGGCGCGCAGGTCGCCGCGTACGGGCGGCCGTGGCGTCACGGGCGCCAGGAGCTGGTCGGTCCACAGCGAGGCCGGCAGCGCCGTCGACGGGCGCGCCGGGCGGCGGCGTATCCGCTGGAGGATCCGAGCCGCGTCAGCCACCTGCCCTGCCTACCCTTCGAAACGGGACACGCACCGGATTCCGTCCGGCCGGCACGGCCGAGCGGAGGTGCGATCCGTGTTCTACCTCGGAACCCCGACGCCTTGGCGCGGCGGGACCGGCGGCGGCCGCGGCCACCTTCTCGCGCGGGCCGTTCGCCATCGTGTCTCGACGACCTTCGGCCAGGTGGAGACCCTCGGCCATCTGGCGGGCGACGTGCTCGGCGACCTCTATCCGAGCGCGGTATCCGTGCCCTACTCTGCGGTCAACTGTCGTCTTCGACCGTACTTGCCCGGTCCGAAGACGGCATCCGTAGGTCCGTCACGTTCTCGCACCGCGCGGCCACGTGCCGGAAACCGGAATGTGGTGGAGTCTGAGCCCAGCGGGTGTGGGGACCGCGGTGGGCTGACGTCGGGGATGGGAGCGGGCGGATGGGCACGGTTCTGAGCAACTTCATCGGCGGCGAGCACGTGCCGGCGGCCGACGGCCGAACGATGCCGATCGTCGACCCGTCGACCGGCGAGCCGTACGCCGAGGCGCCGCTCTCGGGCGCCGCCGACATCGACCGGGCCGTCACCACGGCGGCCGGCGCGTTCGAGTCGTGGCGGGACGCGACGCCGAGCGAGCGCGCCCGCGCCCTGCTCAGGCTCGCCGACGCGATCGAGGAGCGGGCGGACGACATCGTCGCGGCCGAAAGCCGCAACACGGGCAAGCCAGTCCAGCTCACCCTGGACGAGGAGATCCCGCCGTCGGCCGACCAGGTCCGGTTCTTCGCCGGCGCCGCGCGGCTGCTGGAGGGCCGCGCCGCCGGGGAGTACCTGGCGGGGCACACCAGCTACGTGCGGCGCGAGCCGATCGGGGTCTGCGGCCAGGTCACCCCCTGGAACTACCCCTTCATGATGGCGATCTGGAAGATCGCCCCCGCGCTCGCGGCCGGCAACACGGTGGTGCTCAAGCCGTCGGACACCACCCCGGCGAGCAGCCTGCTGCTGGCCGAGATCGCCGCCGAGTTCCTGCCGCCGGGCGTGCTGAACGTCGTCTGCGGTGACCGTGACTCCGGGCGGGCCCTTGTCTCACACAAGGTGCCGGCGATGGTCTCGGTGACCGGCAGCGTCCGTGCCGGCATGGAGGTCGCCAAGGCCGCGGCGGACGACCTCAAGCGGGTGCATCTGGAACTCGGCGGCAAGGCGCCGGTCGTGGTGTTCGACGACGTCGACGCGGCGCGGGTGGCGGAGGGGATCGCCGGCGCCGGCTACTTCAACGCTGGCCAGGACTGCACGGCGGCCACGAGGGTGCTGGCCGCGCCCGGTATCTACGACGACCTCGTCGCGGCGCTCGGCGAGGCCGCCCGCGCCACCCGCATCGGCCCGCCGTCGGACCTCGAGGCCGCCGTCGGGCCGCTCAACAACGCGAACCAGCTCGCGCGGGTGAGCGGGTTCGTCCAGCGGGCGCCCGCGCACACCGAGGTCGTGGCGGGTGGCGTGGCGGTCGATGGTCCGGGGTACTTCTACCCACCCACGGTCGTTGCCGGCGTGCGCCAGGACGACGAGCTCGCCCAGCAGGAGGTATTCGGGCCGGTCGTGACCGTGCAGCGGTTCTCGGACGAGGACGAGGCGGTTCGATGGGCCAACGGTGTCGAGTACGGGCTGGCGTCCAGCGTGTGGACGTCCGACCATGGACGCGCCATGCGGGTCACCCGTCGCCTCGACTTCGGCTGTGTGTGGGTGAACACGCACATCCCGATCGTCGCGGAGATGCCGCACGGCGGTTTCAAGAAGAGCGGTTACGGCAAGGATCTCTCGATCTACGGGCTCGAGGACTACACGCGGATCAAGCACGTCATGCATAACCTCGAGTTCTAGGCCTCGCGGAGGCTCTACCCCAGGGTCCGCGAGCGGCGTCGGCGCGGTGTCGGCGGAGGGCGCGGTCTGCTCCTCCCGCGTACCTCCGTCAGCCCTCAGGGGCACGGAGGCGGTGGTCGCGATGCGGGCAGGTAGCACGGCCGGCTCGGAGGGACGTGGGGAGCGAACAGGCCGGCGGTCGCATCGGTTCGTCACGGTGCACGGCTATCGCCGCGCCTACCTGCGCGCCGGGCGCGGCCCGGCCGTGCTGCTCATCCACGGCATCGGAGACAGTTCGGCGACCTGGGAGCCGGTGCTGTCCAGGCTCGCCCGCCGGCACACGGTCATCGCGCCCGACCTGCTCGGCCACGGCCTTTCCGACAAACCGCGCGGCGACTACTCCCTCGGCGGGTTTGCCTGCGGGATGCGCGACCTGTTGTCCGTGCTGGGCATCGAGCGGGTGACGGTGGTGGGTCACTCGCTGGGCGGCGGCGTGGCCATGCAGTTCGCCTACCAGTTCCCCGAGCGCTGCGAGCGGCTGGTGCTGGTCGGTACCGGCGGCGTCGGGCCCCAGTTGCACCTTGCCCTGCGGCTGGCGGCCATGCCGGGCGGGGAGGCGCTGCTTTCGCTGCTTCGGCTGCCCCCGGCCCGCCTCGCTGGCCGGGGCTTGTTCGGTGCGCTCAGTCTGCTGGGGGCCGACCTCGGCCGGGACGCGGCCGATCTCGGCCGGCTGTTCGACGCACTGACCGTGCCTGGCGCGCGGGCGGCGTTCCTGCGCACGCTACGGGCCGCCGCGGACTCCCGCGGCCAGGCGATCACGATGCTCGACCGCTGCTACCTGGCGCAGGGGATGCCGACGCTGATCATCTGGGGCGAGCATGATGCTGTGATTCCTGTCACGCATGCCCGGATCGCCCATGAGGCCATGCCAGGAAGCCGGCTGGAGATCTTCCCCGACGCCGGCCACTTCCCGCACCACACCGACCCCGCCCGGTTCCAGGCCGTCCTGGAGGACTTCCTGGCCACCACTCGTCCAGCGAGCCACTCGGCCCGCAAATGGCGCGCGCTGCTGCGCTCGCGCTCCCTGCCGCCCGATGAGCCCCTCGCGGGTGAGATCAGGGTGGCACCGTCCTCGCCACCTGGCCGGGGCGCGGGCGGCAACCATGCCGCGAGGCGCGAACCTTCCGGGCCGTCGGGACGTTTCTTCAATGCTGGGTGAGTCGGCGCCTGGACGAACGCCATGTCTGTCTGAAGGCGCCGCGGCGGTTTTCGACGGCGGCGGCGAGCGGGACGGCGGTGACCAAAGAAAAGTGGATCATGCGTCATCCGGGCGGCGGCGACATGCGCGTCCGAACGGGTCGCATCGTGCGGCCCCAGCCGTATCGGGCGCCGTGCACCGGTCAGTGCCGAGTCGTCCACGATGGTCGACTGCTCGTAACGCCACGGTCCGTGACAAGCGGCACGGGTAAGTTCCACATTTAGTCTCCAGGAAGCGCTACCGTAGAGTTAGACCCGTCGGCCACCGGCAATCTGACCAATGTTGGTGGCCAGTCCCGGCGGCAAGGCTGGTGACGAGACTGGTGACGAGGCACTGCGTGAGCTGCCTTGTTCGCCGAAGGGGTCATGTGGACACCCCGATGGACTATTCGGAGGTCGATCCTTGGCACGCCGTGCACGTCTCAGCTGGCCGGATGAACGCCGGGGGGCCAGCGATGTTGTGGTGACGCGGTTCGATCCGGGCCGCGGCTGGACCCTCGAGCAGGCTCGTGACCTGGTCCGGCAGGGTTACTCGGTGGATAACGTCGCGCAGCGGACTGGCTTTCCGTCGCAGATGTTGAAAGTTGCGGTCGCCGACGACGACTGAACCTAACCCGCCAGTTCGCTAACCTCGCGATCGCGGACCTCCCCGATCGCTTACCTGTCAGATCTGCTTCGCAGATCCGGCAGGGACCCTGTCGCCGATCGGGCGGGAACTTCGGGCTTCGTCGATCCGGCGGGAACCTGGCTTCGCCGATCCGGCGGTCGCCCCGCCGGCGATTCGCCGGCCTCGAGCCGGGACACCTCGCGTACCGGCGGATCCGCTGTCGTTGTTCGCGGGTTGCGCCCGCGCCGTGACGCCGCCGGATTTCGGCGCGCCGGCCGTCGCCGTCGTCGCATTGCTGACAGGTGCCGGCCAATTCTGTACGGCAATGTCCGCTTCATTTCGCCGCGGCGCCAGCCTGACCACCGCACGGCCCCCGCCCGGGGCCCAAGGGGCCCAGCGCCGAGGCGTCAGGTGGCGCGGCCGGTCGTGGCGGCCACGAGACGGTCGACGTAGTCCGAGTAGACGGCGTCCAGGCCATAGCCGAGCAGCCGGGCGAGCGTGGTCGGGCGCTGCGCGTCCCAGCCGAAGGCGAGCAGGCCGTGGTCGTGCAGGACCTGGGCCATCGGGGCGGTGGGCGCCACCCACTCCCGGGAACGCAGGTTCAACGCGGCCACCCCGGCGGCGCGTAGCTCGTGGGCATAGCGACCTATCCCGCCGGCGTCCCGGATCTCGCGCATCGAGGTGGAGTTGACCAGGCGCACATCTGGGTCGAGCTCGCGCCAGACGCGCAGGCTGCCCAACGGGCCGCAGAGCCACAGCCGCCGCGGCGCGTCCGCGCCGGCCGCCCGCGCCACGGCGAGCACCGCGGCCACGGTCGCGTCGGCCGCCCTGCCCGCCGGCGTCTTCACGTCCAGGCTGAACTCGAAGCCGGTGCCGAGCGTCCGGTAGAACGCGGACAGCGTCGGCAGCCAGCTCGGCAGCGCGTCGGCGGGCAGCGCCGTCACGTCGCGCCGCAGCCTCGGCGGCCCGAACGCCTGGTCGTGATGGAGCACCGGCACTCCATCGGCGGCGAGCCAGGCGTCCGACTCCAGCCCGGTCGCCCCGCGAGCCAGCGCGCGGGTGAAGGCGGGCAGGGTGTTCTCCCGCTGGTACCACCCGGGCGCCCCCCGGTGCGCGAAGCCGATCGGCCCGCGCCGGGCGGCCGGCTCCGGCCGGGCGTCCTGGCCGTCCATGGCGTCACCGTCCACGTCGTCGCTCTCGCCGAGCGAAGGTCGGTACCGAGCGGCCGCGAGGCGTCAGCGCGCGGGGCCGCCCGCCGCGAAGGAGGCCAGTGCCGCCTCGTGCAGGTGGCCATTTGTCGAGAGCACCGTTCCGTGCCCGGCCCCGCGCCGACCGCGCAGGTCGGTGAACCGGCCGCCGGCCTCCTCGACGATGACCTGCAGGGCGGCGAGGTCCCACAGCGAGACCACCGGTTCCGGAGCGACGTCGACGGCACCCTCGGCCACCATCATGTGGGACCAGAAGTCGCCGTATGCCCTGGTCCGCCAGACCTGCCCCGCGAGGTGGAGCAGCTCGTCGAGGCGCCCGCGCTCGGTCCAGCCCTCCAACGAGGCGAACGACAGGAACGCGTCCTCCAGCCGGGACACCGAGGACACCCGCAGGGCCCTGGTGTCGCCGGTGGCGGTGCGGGTGAACGCGCCGCCACCACTGGCCGCCCACCACCGTCGTCCCATGGCCGGGGCGCTGGCGACACCGACGACCATCTCGCCGTCCACCTCGAGCCCGAGCAGCGTGGCCCAGACCGGGACGCCGCGAACGAAGTTCTTGGTGCCGTCGACCGGGTCGAGGATCCAGCGCCGCTGGGCGTCGCCGGTCAGCCCCTCCTCCTCGCCGAGCACCGCGTCGGCCGGTCGGACCGCCGCCAACCGTTCCCGGATCATCGACTCGACGGCCGTGTCCGCGTCCGACACCGGGGTGTTGTCCGGCTTCGACTCCACCCGCAGGTCCACCGCCTGGAACCGAGCAAGTGTGATCTTGTCGGCGGCGTCGGCGAGGCTCAGCGCCAGGGCCAGATCGTCGGCTGGCGTGGGCCAGCCACCCGACGCCAGCTCTGTCGTCGAGCCGGAAATGGTGGCGGAGTCGGCCGCCGCCGGGTCAGACAGCTTCACGGCTGTAGAGCCTACGGTTCCTTTCCCGCCGCTCCTCCATTGCGGGAGTCATGCCGATCTGTGATCTGTGGCTGGCGCAGTCTGGCGGCCTTCTTCGCTCGAAGCACCCGTCGTTTGAACTAAGCCTGACATGTGCGGTACCGCCGATTAGCGGCCATGAGGGCAAGCCGAGGGGACTTACGGGCGGGTAGGTCCAGAAAAAAGAATGAGAGACAGATCTCATTCCTCCTTCCTCGCGGATCGCCCATGTCTGGGGCCAGGCGGGTCTATGGCGTGCTGCCGGTCCATGGCTGGAGGGCGATCCACGGGGACCCCGCGGGCAGGTAAGGCGGGAAGCGAGTGCTGGGTCTCATCCGCCTCGGGCGGCCAGGAGGCGGCGCAGGCTTGCGAGCCGGGCGCCGTCGGCGCGGCCGGAACGGACCGCCTCGTCGAGGGCGCAGTCCGCCAGGCCCTCGGCGTGGGTGCAGCCGGGGGGACAGTCGGCGGCCGCCTCGGCCAGCTCGGCGAACGCGGCGAGCACCCTGGCCAGGCTGACCGCCCCGAGCCCGAACGAGCGAATCCCCGGGGTGTCCACCACCCAGCCGCCGCCTGGTACCGGCAGCGCCACCGCGGCCGACGAGGTGTGCCGGCCCCGACCGGTCACCGCGTTCACCACGCCGATCTCCCTGGCCGCGTCCGGGACGAGCCGGTTCACCAGGGTGGACTTCCCGACGCCGCTGTGGCCGAACAGCACGCTCACCCGGCCGGTGATCAGCGCCCGCAGCCCGGCGGGGTCGACGTCCGGCCGGCTGGTGACGATGGTCACTCCGAGCGGCCGGTACAGGTCGCGCAGCGTCTCGTCGTCCGCGAGATCCGCCTTGGTCAGGCAGAGCACCGGGGCCAGGCCCCCGTCGTAGGCGGCGACGAGGCAGCGGTCGATCAGGCCGGTGCGCGGGGGAGGGTCGGCGAGCGCCGTCACGATGACGAGCTGGTCGGCGTTCGCGACGATCGGCCGCTCGGCCGGGTCGGAGTCGTCGGCGGTGCGCCGCAGCACGCTGGTGCGCTCGGCGCGGCGCACGATCCGGGCGAGCGCGCCCGGATCGCCGGACACGTCGCCGACGAGCGACACCCGGTCGCCGACGACGACCGGCACCCGGCGCAGGTCCCCGCCCCGGATCGCGGCGACCACGGCGCCGGCGGGGTCGGCCTGGCCGTCCGGCAGGGTGCGCCGGCAGCTGTAGCGGCCACGGTCGACGGCGACCACCACCGCGTCCACGGCATCGGCGTGGTCGGGGCGTTCGCGGGTGCGCGGCCGCGAGCCGCGTCCCGGGCGGGTGCGGACGTCGTCCTCGTCGAGGTCGCGCCCACTTCGTCGCGCGCCGCTCATCCAGTGTTGTCTGAGGCCAGGTGCGGGCCGGCGAGCATCGCCGCCCACATGGCCGGGAACTCGGGCACCGTCTTGCCCGTCGTGGCGATGTCGTCGACCGTGACCCCCGGCACCGCGAGACCCACCACGGCGTAGGTCATGGCGAGCCGGTGGTCGGCGAGCGGATCGAGCCGGGCGCCGCGCAGCGGCGCGGGCCGGATGGCCAGGCCGTCCTCGGTGACGGTGATGTCGGCGCCGAGCCGGCCCAGCTGGTCGGCGAGGGCCGCGAGCCGGTCGGTCTCGTGCAGCCGCAGGTGGGCGATGCCGCGCAGCCTGGACGGCGAGTCGGCGAGCACGGCCAGCGCGGTGAGGACCGGGGCCGCCTCACCGACGTCGCCGAGGTCGGCGTCCAGCCCGTGCAGGCCGTCGCCCGCGCGCACGCGCATGCCCGCGGGCGTCCGCTCGGCATGGGCACCCATCTGCTCCAGCAGGGCGGGCAGCATGCGGCCGGGCTGGGTGGTGACCTCGGGCCAGTCCGGGATCAGCACCTCGCCGCCGGTCGCGACCGCGGCGGCGAGGAACGGGGCGGCGCTGTTCAGGTCCGGTTCGATCGCCCGGTCATGGGCGCGCAGCGGGCCGGGCGCCACCCGCCAGACCGGGGGGCGGCCGGTGGAGGCCGGTGTGGCCTCGACCGTGGCGCCCGCGGCGCGCAGGTCGGTGACCGTCATGTCCAGGTACGGGCCGGAGGGCAGCCGGCCGCCGACGTGGCTGACCTCGACACCCCGGTCGTAGCCGGGGGCGGCCAGCAGGAGGCCGGAGATCAGCTGGCTGGAGCCGGAGGCGTCGACCGTCACGGAGCCACCGGGGACGCGGCCCTTGCCGTGGATGGTGAACGGCATCGCGTCGCCGTCGATGACGGCGCCGAGCTGGCGCAACGCGTCGAGCAGCGGGGTGAGGGGGCGCTCGCGCATCTGGGGGTCGCCGTCGAAGCGCGTGTCGGCGCGGGTCAGCGCGGCGAGCGCCGGAGTGAAGCGCGCCACGGTGCCCGCGTTGCCGCAGTCCACCGCTACCGGGCCGCCGTCACCGTGGCCGAGACCGCCGCGCACCACCCAGTCCGCGCCCGTGGCGCCGGGGGAGGGCTCCGTGTCCACCCCGACACCGAGCGTCCGCAGCGCGCCGGCCATGAGCAGGGTGTCCCGGGAGCGCAGCGCGCCGCGCAGCCTGGAGACGCCGTCCGCCGCGGCGGCCAGGATCAGAGCCCGGTTCGTCCCGGACTTCGAGCCGGGTACCCGCACCACTGCCCGCACGGGGCCGCTCGCCCTCGGCGCTGGCCATGGGTCGGCCGGAACGCGTGTCGCTGTCGTCACGCCCCCTAGCATGCCCTCGTGCCCGCGCCGATTGGCCGACCGGTCCGCGGGTTGGATGTCCGTTCGACGTCGGTCGGGCGTCTGAACGCGGGCGAATCGACGCAGGCCGCGATCTAGCTCGGTCTTCTCGCGGAGGCGATGAGGTGGATACCGATGGACTCGCCCTCGCGCTCCGCGGCGAGCTCGACCTCGGTGCGAACCAGGGTGGGGAACGAGGACATGTCCGCGGACAGCGCCCGCTTCACCGCCTCGACGGACAGCACCGTGCGTGGCCGGACCCAGTCGACCTCGAGGCCGGCGCTGGTCAGCACGGCCTTGAGTTCCTCGGGCCAGAAGCACCGGGTGATCGTGCCGTCCTCGGCCGGGACGAGCACGACGTCGGCCCGCGGCACGTCGGAGAGCTCGGCCCAGCGGTGCTGCTCGGCCAGCCGGGCCAGGCCCAGCAGCAACGAGTCGACGCACAGCAGCAACTGGCCGCCCGGCCGCAGCAGCCGGTGGATCTCCTCGAGGGTGCTCTCGGTGGCCAGGCAGAACGACAGTGCCCGCCCCTCGGCCAGCACCGCGTCGAACGACGCCGGCGCGAACCAGTCGAGGCTGCGGGCATCGCCCACCACGCTGCGCAGCGCGCCGGGGCGGCCACCAGTCCGCTGGGAGGCCTGTTGGGAGATCAGCGACCTGAGGGGTCGGTAGTCCGACGGATCCGCCGGCAGGTTCGTGACCTGTGTCGTGTCRCCGAGCACGCGGACGACCTGGTGACCGGCCGCCACCATCTGCCGCGCGAACCGGTCGCGCTGCCCGGAGACGTCGAGCACCCTGGACGGCGCGCCCGGCAGCCACTCGCGCAGCTGGACCGAGGCGACCTCGTCATAGAACGACCAGTAGGGGTCATCGCTGCCCGCGGGCGCCTCGCAGACCACGGTGGGCGCGAGCGGGCGACGATACTCCGGATCACCAAGCTCAGAATCAGCGCCGCGACCAGAAAGCATGAACCATTCCTACCCTTCGAAGGGCCGTGATGCGAGGCATGTCACAGACCGGGGGCGGAAGTCTCAAACGTCGGCGGGTCTGCGATCGTCGTTCCTCCAGCCGCACAGGGCGCATGCGGCAAGACCGCCCGTGATGTCACCGGGAGGACTCTGGTGGGGCTCACAGCACAACCTGATCTCATGACTCGAACCGTCGAGGGCGCGGTGCCCCGAGGTTGCCTCCGGACCCGGGGTTCCTCCTGGATCGGCGACGACGTTCCCGACAGTTCGACGAAGCCGAGCTGTCAGGTCGGCGATCCAGCAGGTCTGCCGGGTGGACGGCCGACAGGTCCGGCCGCCCAGATCGCTATGGCCACATCGGCCACGGCGCAAACCACTGTTTGTGTCGACGGCGGACGGCTCCTCGTGGTTCCCGGCGCTGACCAGTACCTCGTCTCCAGCGGTGACGGCGCGCTCGGCGGTGCGGCTGGCCCACCGGTGGTGGTGCTGCTGCACGGCGCCGGGTCCGGCACCGACACGCCGCCGCTGCGGCGCCTGACTGAGCTGCTCGTCGCCGCGGGCGTCACCGTCGGGCGCCTCGAGATGCCCTACCGGGTCGCCGGCCGCAAGGCGCCCGACCGCCCGGCGCGCCTCGACGCGGTGCTCATGGCCGCGGTCGCGGCGCTCATCGGCGACGTGGCGGCCGGCGCGGGCACGCCGCGCCGGCTGGCACTCGCGGGCGCGTCCACGGGTTCCCGGGTCGCGGTGCGCACCGCGAGCGCCGTCGGGGCTTGCGCGGTGCTGGCGCTCGGGTTCCCGCTGAACCCACCGTCCCGGCCGGCGCGGCCGGGGATCCCTGCCCGCGACCGGCCCTCGCGCCAGGCGGAGCTGTCCGGCGCCGGCGTGCCGGTGCGCGTGATCCAGGGTGAACGGGACTCCTTCGGCCTGCCGGAGCCGGACGCGCGGCGCGGCATCGAGGTGGTCGTCGTGGCCGGCGCCGACCATTCGTTCAAGGTCCGGGTCCGGGACGGTCGCGCCGCCGGGGAGGTGGTCGAGGAGGCCGCCATGCTCGGGGCGACCTGGCTGCTGCGGCAGCTGGCCGTGCCTCCCGTGTCTCCTACGTCTCCCGTGCCTCCCGCGGCCCCATGCCGACCGGAGGGAGCCCCGGCCGGGTGGATCTCCGGGAATCCCGGAGGCGGATCCGTGGTTGGCTGAGGCGGAAGCCAAGGTCACGGAGGTCAGATTGACGTCTGAGAGCCAGCTGCGCCGGCCCACCGCCCCGACTGCGATGGTGGGCGACCCAGGCGCGTGGGAGGCCCGCGGGGCCGGTTCGTGGACGGGCGTACCTCCGCTGAGCGGGGTATCGTCACCACGTAAGACCGGTGACAGCCGTTCGGCGCAACCGATCCCGCGATGGGAAGAGATGGCGGGCCGCGACGCCCCGACGGGCGAGGGCCCGTCAGGGGACGTGACGACGGAGAAGAACCCGCCGACGGCCGGCGAGATCGCGCCGGTGGCGACGACGGGCGGCCGGCGGACCAGCATGGTTGTTGACGCTCAGTCAGCTTCCCGGCGGCCCGCGATGTTGGCCGGGGAGGATCGCCTCCCGGGCCACCCGAGCGGTGAGGGAGTGATCCTGGTCGACGAGACCACCGAGGAGCGGGGCGCGCGATTCGAGCGTGACGCCCTTCCCTACCTCGACCAGCTGTACGCGGCCGCCCTGCGGATGACGCGCAACCCGGCGGATGCCGAAGATCTCGTCCAGGAGACCTTCGTCAAGGCGTTCGCGGCCTTCCACCAGTTCCAGGAGGGCACGAACCTCAAGGCCTGGCTGTACCGCATCCTGACGAACACGTTCATCAACAACTACCGGAAGCGCCAGCGCCAGCCGCTGCAGAGCCCGACCGAGCAGGTCGAGGACTGGCAGCTCGCGGAGGCGGAGTCGCACACCTCGACGGGTCTCAAGAGCGCCGAGATGGAGGCGCTCGAGCACCTGCCCGACAGTGACATCAAGGAGGCGCTGCAGGCGCTTCCCGAGGACTTCCGGATGGCCGTGTACCTGGCCGACGTGGAGGGCTTCGCCTACAAGGAGATCGCCGAGATCATGGGCACGCCCATCGGTACGGTGATGTCCAGGCTGCATCGGGGCCGGCGCGGCCTGCGCAAGTCGCTGGAGCAGTACGCCAGGGAGCGCGGGCTGGTTCCCGCCGGTTCCACCGGAACCGAGGGCGGTGTCTCGTGAGCTGCGGTCACCCGCATGACATCGACTGCCGCAAGGTTCTCGACGCGGTTTTTCTGTACCTTGACGGCGAATGTGACGGAACCCAGCAGAACCTGATCCGCTCTCATCTCGACGAGTGCTCGCCCTGCCTGCGCGAGTTCGGCGTCGAGCACGAGGTGAAGCTGCTGGTAGCCCGCAAGTGCGGCGGCGACCGGGCTCCCGACTCGCTGCGCGCCAATCTGTTGGCCCGCCTGCGCGCCGCGCGGGTCGATGCCGACGTGACGAGCGAGCTGGGCGCCGAATAGGGCCTGGACGGCCGGTGGCGCGTGCGAAGTACCGCGCCACCGGCCGGCCGTCGAGCGTCGCTTGTGCCGCTCGGCGGCCAGGCGGTGGTATCCCCAGGTAGGGCCGCACAACGGACCGCTGGGGGCGCCTATCAGGTGTTGGGGCGCTTGCCGTGGTTGGCCTTGCTCTTCGCGCGGGCGCGCCGCTTACGCTTCTTCTTCGCCATGCCGCGATCTCCTTTCTGCTCATCACCGCGTTGGACGGCGGGCGCGCGGCGCCCGCCGTCGAAAGCATCGCGTCCGACAATGTAGCCCGGGGCGGCGGTGGAAGGCCGGAGACCCGTCTGATCAAGGGTCGGTCTGGTGGCCCGGTTCCCAGGGGTCGGACGCGGCGGAAGGCGTCCCAGCGGAGGCGTCCGCCGAGCGGCCGGCGGGCAGGGCCGCCGCCGGCCGGCGCCGCCGGCGAACGGTGGCTGGCGGGCCGTCGAGGTCCTCCGGAGCGTCCACGCCGTCGACGGAGCCATCCCCGTCGGTCGACGCCGCGGCTCGCCGCCGCTGGCGGCGAGCCCGTTCGGCCCCCCGCGCGCGCAGCGTCCGGCTCGCCCGTACGGGCGTGAGCCCCGCGAACAGCGCCACGCCGGACACGATCAGCACGTCCCCGGCGCTGAGCACCGACGGAGCCACCCAGAAGGGGAACGGGATCACGTCGCTGAACGGGCGCAGCCGGGTGTCGTGGTCCGCGAGCGTGTAGTACCGGGAGGACGCCACATCATCCCGTGCGACCCCGGCCGAACTGATCGCCGCCGTCGAGACGGGCATCCGGCCGTGGTTCACCCCGATCACCGCCGCGTTCAGGGCCAGTCCGAAGAACAGCAGGAGCAGGCCGGGAACCCGCCGGTTGGCGGCGGTCAGGGCGGCGGCGAGTACGGCGGCGGCGATCCAGCCCACGGTCCGGGCGCTGTCCGCGAGCGCGGCGACCACCAGCGCCAGGACGATGCCGGCGGCGAGCCAGCCGAGCCGAATCCGGATGCGTCCCAGCGCTTCGAGGGTCCCTCCGCGCAGCCGAGCGACCAGCAGGCCGATGAGCAGAGCGAGGACGAGGAGAACGAACACACCCGTAGTTTGCAAGCCGCCGCACTTCCACCGCTTCCGTGGGGGTCTGCCCGGGGTCCGCGGCCAGGTTCGGCGCTGACCGACGGTGGCCGCGCGTGGCGCCCGATGTTCGCGGTGTTCCGTGCCCCGAACCCACTACGCTGGCGGAGGGACCGGAGGGCCAGTGACATCGGCGGCCGGTCAGCAGCCGGATCTCTGGTCGTGTGCGACGCACACCGTGCCCCCGAAGGGATGACCATGGCCGAGGAAGTCCGCGCCGAAATGGTGGCGAACGTCTGGAAGGTCGTCGTAGGGGTGGGAGATCCTGTCGCCGCCGGAGACGCGCTGGTGATCCTCGACTCGATGAAGATGGAGATCCCGGTCATCAGCGAGGACGGCGGCACGGTCGCCGAGATCGCCGTCCGGGAGGGCGACGTCGTTCAGGACGGCGACCTCATCGCGATCGTGGAGTCGACGCCGGTCTGAGGTCCTAGCCCTACTGCTGGCCATGCTTGCCACTCGTGAGCTGGCGGTGACGCCATTCAGCTGGCGGTGACGCCATGTTCCGCGCAGCGGGCCGTCCAGCCGGTGGGGACGACCTGGACGACCAGCCGCCGCCGGCAGGTGGGGCAGTAGCGGGGTGGCTCCAGCGTGCGCGCCAGCGCGCAACGGTCATGGGTGCCCACGCCCGCCGGCTCCCCGCACCGGTCGCAGTAGACGATCGGCGCGGCCTGAAGCGCGCCGGACGGCGAAGGGACGTCGTGGGGGCCTGGCACCTGGTCCTCGTTCCTCGTCACTGTCTGATCCCCCGCGGTCGCCCGGACGCCGGTCTCGCGCCCGGGCTCGCCGCGTCCGTGTGCCTGTGCCCTACGCCCTATGCCTCGCGCCTGCGTGTCACAGCGTCGCCTGCAGCGACTTGATCGGCATCGACAGGCGGTCGAGCATGGCGAGGTCGACGTCGGGGGACTGCCCGAGCGTCGTCAGGTAGTTGCCGACGATGACGGCGTTGATCCCGCCCAGCATGCCCCTGTCGGCAAGGTCGCCGAGGGTGATCTCCCGGCCGCCCGCGTAACGCAGGATCGTGCGCGGCAGCGCCAGCCGGAAGGCCGCGATCGTGCGCAGCGCCTCGCGCGGCTCGACCGGGGGCAGGTCACCGAACGGCGTGCCCGGCCGCGGGTTGAGGAAGTTCAACGGCACCTCGTCCGGCTCCAGCGCCGCCAGCTGCACAGCGAGCTCCGCGCGCTGGGCGAGGCTCTCGCCGACGCCGAGGATCGCGCCGCAGCACAGCTCCATCCCGGCCGCGCGCACCATCTGGCAGGTGTTTAGCCGCTCCTCCCAGCTGTGCGTGGTGACCACGTTCGGGAAGTGCGAGCGGGCCGTCTCGAGGTTGTGGTTGTAGCGGTGCACGCCCATGGCGGTGAGCTCGTCGACCTGTTCCTGGGTGAGCATGCCCAGCGAGCAGGCGACGTTGATGTCGACGGCCGCGCGGATCGCGGCGACGCCCTCGCGGACCTGGGCCATCAGGCGGGCGTCCGGCCCGCGCACCGCCGCGACGATGCAGAACTCGGTCGCGCCCGTCGCCGCCGTCGCCTTGGCCGCCTCGACCAGGCTCGGCACGTCCAGCCAGGCCGAGCGGACCGGCGAGTCGAACTTCCCGGACTGCGAGCAGAAGTGGCAGTCCTCCGGGCAGCCACCGGTCTTCAGGCTGACGATGCCCTCCACCTCGACCTCGGGGCCGCACCAGTGCATCCGCACCTCGTGCGCGAGCGCGAGCAGCTCGGGCAGCGCCTCGTCCGGCAGCTCCAGGACGGCCAGCACCTGCCGCTCGTCCAGGCCTCGGCCCGCCACGAGGACCTGCTGGCGGGCGGTGGCGAGCAGCTCTGCGGCGGCCGGCGGCAGGGCTGCCGGACTGATGGTGGTCACGGGAGGGGTCACTTCGTTCGCTCCAGCCGCCGAAACCGGCATCGGGGACAGTGGCGTCATCATCGAGTCCATGGCTGCGGGGTGCGCGGCGACAGCGAAGCCTCGCGCGCCTGGAAGCCCGTTGCGAGCATCGGGGCCGTCGGGTGAGCTGGCGTCGTCGTGTTCGTCCCCGCCAGCCCGCTCATTGTCGAACCCGGCCCGCCCGCGGCGCGCGTCTGGCGGACGTGGTATCTGGCACGCCGGCGCGAAAGGCGGCGGAGTCGAACGTGCCGCCGAGGGACGGAGCCAGTGAGCGTAGGGCGACCTCGCGGAACTCCGCCCGGCCGAGCAGGCCGGCTCCGGCCGGGAGCGCGCCGGCGAGCGGCCGGCCGGCGACCGCCTCGAGATCGGTGAGGTTGGCCCGCTCGGCGAGGCCCGGGTCCGCCGGCCAGCTGCCGATGACCACGCCGGCCGGCTCCAGACCCCGGTGCGCCAGTGCCTCCAGCGTGAGGGCAGTGTCGCTCAGGGTGCCCAGCGCCGGGCGGGTGACCACGAGCACCGGCGCCCGGAGCAGTCGGGCCAGGTCGGCGAGCGTGCGGCCGTCGTCGTCGTAGCGGACCAGCAGCCCGCCCGCTCCTTCCACGAGCACGAGCCGGCGATCGGCCGCCAGCTTGGTCACCGTGTCGGCCACGGCGACCAGGTCGAGGGCGGGCAGCCCCGCGCGCCGGGCCGCGGTCGCCGGGGCGAGCGGCTCCGGGTAGCGGGCGAGCTCGTGCACGTCGTTGATGCCCGTGAGGTCGCGGACCAGGTCGGCGTCGCCGAGCTCGCCCGGTGCGACGCCCGTCTGCGCCGGCTTGACCACCGCCACCGGCGCGCCCCGGCCGGCCGCCAGGGTGGCCACCGCCGCCGTGACGACCGTCTTGCCGACCTCCGTGCCCGTGCCGGTGACGACGAGGATGCTCATGTCCCGGTCGCCGGCCTGCCGGCACCGTCGGCGGCCCGCAGCGCCCCGGCCAGCGCGGCCGCGAACAGGGCCACGTCGTCGTCGGTGAGGTCGGCGCGCGCGGACAGCCGCAGCCGGCTCGTCCCCGGCGGCACCGTCGGAGGACGGAAACAGCCGACGGCCACGCCCCGCTCCCGGCAGGCCGCGGCGGCCGCGACCGCCCGCTCGGGCGCGCCGAGCACGACGGAGACGACCGCCGCCGCGGGCGTCGGCGCGCCGGCCAGCCGGGCCAGCTCCGCCGCCCTGGTGCGGCTGCGGGTGGCCAGGCCCGGGTCGGCGACCAGGAGCCGCAGGGCGCCGAGCGCGGCGCCGGCCGCCGCCGGCGCGAGGCCGGTGTCGAAGATGAAGGTGCGGGCCGTGTCGATCAGGTGGTCGCGCACCTCGACCGGCCCCAGCACGGCCCCGCCCTGGCTGCCCAGGGACTTGGACATCGTGACGGTGGCGATGACGTCCGGCTCGCCGGCGAGGCCCGCCGCGGCGGCCGCCCCCCGCCCGCCCGGGCCGACGACACCGAGGGCGTGCGCCTCGTCCAGCAGCAGCACCGCACCGCGGCGGCGGGTGACCTGGTGCAGCTCGGCCAGAGGGGCGAGGTCGCCGTCGGCGGAGAAGACCGAGTCGGTGACGACGAGGGCCCGGCGGTACCGGCGGTGCGCGAGGGCGTTGTCGACGGCGGCGACGTCCACGTGCGGCACGATCGCGACGTCGGCACGGGACAACCGGCAGGCGTCGACGATCGAGGCGTGGTTGCGCTCGTCGGAGACGATGAGGTCGCCGGCGCCGACCAGCGCCGTGACGACGCCGAGGTTCGCGGCGTATCCGGAGGCGAAGACCAGTGCCGCCGCGAACCCGGTGTGCGCGGTGAGCGCGTCCTCCAGCTCGGCGTGCAGCGCCGTCGAGCCGGTCACCAGCCGGCTGCCGGTGGAGCCCGCGCCCCAGACCCGCAGCGCCTCGACGCCGGCCTCGATCACGGCCGGGTGCCGGGACAGGCCCAGGTAGTCGTTGCCGGCCAGGTCGACGCGAACCTGGTCGTCCAGCGCGGGCCGGGGCCGTACCGACCGGCGTAGCCCGGCCTCGCGGCGGGCCCGGGCGTTCGCGTCCAGCCAGGCGAGCGGGGCGGGCGGGGCGGAAAGTCGCTGGTCCACGGTCACGTCGCGACTGTATGACGCCACCAGGGCCAGGACCCTTGGCGCTGTGAGCCAGGAATCGCCTAAGGGCCTTGTACGGCGGCCCAGCGTCGAGTCCTGGTCGCGGGCCGGGTGTCAGAGGGGCCACAGCGTCGTCCTCGGCCTCGGCGACGGCGGTGTCGAAGATCCGCGGTCGACGGAAGTTCTCTCTTTGCCCTGGATGCGCGGGTGCGGGACACGCCGTGGGCCTGGAACCGGGCGGGGCGAGCGTGGGCGCGCCGGCGGCGGCCGGGAGATCGTTCGGGCACCGTGATTGTTCAGCAGGCGGGATCTTCTGGCAGTCTGCCTGCCGTGGGAACCCTCGCCGACATGCTGCGCGCGAGCACCGACCTGAACGACGACGACATCGACCAGCTCCACGCGCTCGTCGCCGATTGGGCCTTGCTGGCTGATCTCTCCTTCGCGGACCTGCTCCTGCTGGTTCCCAGCCGTACCTCGAGCCAGCGGGCGGTCAAGGGCGGCAACACGGAGTTCCTCGTCGTGGCCCAGGTGCGCCCGACCACCGGCCCTACGGCCTATCACAACGACGAGGTCGGCAGCGTCGTCATCAACCGCTGGGTGGTGCGCAACGCGTGGCGGGAACACCGGATCGCCCGGGAGGGCGAGCCCGAGTGGGACGGCGGCGTGCCGGTGCGCACCGAGGCCATCCCGGTGCGGCACGGTGACCGGATCATCGCCGTGCTGGCCAGGGACACCAACCTCGCGACCACCCGCACCCCGAGCGCGTTGGAGTCCGCCTACCTGCAGTGCGCCAACAACCTGGCGCTGATGGTCGCGGAGGGGCTGTTCCCGTTCCGGGGCAGCTCCGCCGAGCTCCCGGAGGCACCCCGGGTGGGTGACGGGATGGTCCGCCTCGACGGCGCCGGCAAGGTCATCTTCGCGAGCCCGAACGCGCTGTCGGCCTACCGGCGGCTCGGCTACACCGGCAACGTCACCGGTGAGGACCTGCGCTCGGTGCACCGGGCGCTCAACCTGCCGGCGACGACGCCCGCGGTGTGGCACGCGATCGGCCGGCGCCGGCCCGTGGAGGTCGAGCTCGCGGTCGGTAGCACCGTGGTGCTGCTGCGCGCGATTCCGCTCTTCCCGGGCCAGACCAGGGAGGTCCTGGTCCTGGTGCGGGACGTCTCCGAGCTGCGCCGCCGGGAGGCGCAGCTGCTGAGCAAGGACGCGACCATCCGGGAGATCCACCATCGGGTGAAGAACAACCTGCAGACGGTGGCGGCGCTGCTGCGGCTGCAGATGCGCCGCACGAAGGTCGACGAGGCCAGGGACGCGCTGCGGGAGTCGGTCCGCCGTGTGACGTCGATCGCACTGGTGCATGAGACGCTCTCGCAGACGCTGGGTGAGTCGGTCCCGTTCGACGAGATCGCCGACCAGATCACCTCGGTCACGGTCGATCTCGCGACCACTGGGACGCGGGCGACGACCCGGCGGGTGGGCTCGTTCGGGATGCTCTCGGGCGCGCTCGCCACGCCGCTGGCCCTTGTCCTGTCCGAGCTTTTGCAGAATGCTGTCGAACATGCGTTCGAGGGGTCGGCGGGCTCGATCGAGATCCGGGTGGGGCGTACGGCCAGCCGGCTCGATGTCGTGGTCGCCGACGAYGGCGCCGGGCTGCCGAACGACTTCCAGCTGGAGCATTCGCCGCGGCTCGGCCTGCAGATCGTCCGTCAGCTCGTGCTCGGGGAGATGCAGGGCACCATCCGCCTGCAGGCCGGTGCCGAGCGCGGGACCGAGGCGTTGCTCTCGATCCCAATTTCTTCGGCTTGAGTGTTTGGGGCGTTGGAGGCGGGGTATCACCCCGCTCGTGGAGTGTGCCGTCAGCGAGCGCGCGTCGAGCGCTCACGTTGCGTGCCGCTCCGGTTCCGCCGACCGGACGTCCCTTCCAGGTTTGGGGGCGCTCCAAGCCCTCAAAATGGCATCGGCCGCTCCGTCCGTGGCGCGCCGGTTGGAAACGGCGGCCATGTGGACAGAACGGCCGAGAGTGCCGTGGTCAGAAGCGCACCGACTGGTTGCGCTGCGTGACATGGGCACGGATGCAACTACCGCTGAGCCGCGCGTGGTGCCGGCCAGCGATTCCTGCGTTATGTGGCCAGGTTCTGGCGTTGTCGGCGGCTGGCCTGTGGACCCGTGCGTCGAGCGTGGCCCGAACTCACGGGGGGAGTTGACCCCCCAGGCGCAGCTGGTGTGCGTTCCCGGCGCTGGGCGGACCGGAGGCCGGTCCTTGGCCGAGGATGCCGCCGGTGATCAGGCGGTGCGGACCCGGAGCACCTGGCGCTTCAGGGCACGCCGCTCGTCCTCGCTCAGGCCACCCCAGACGCCAGCGTCCTGGCCGGTCTCCAACGCCCAGTTCAGGYAGTCGGAGGTAACGGCGCAACGTCGGCATACGGCTTTGGCTTCGTCGATCTGGCGCTCAGCAGGCCCGGTGGTCCCGATGGGGAAGAAAAGCTCGGGGTCCTCGTCACGGCAGAGCGCTCTGTGGCGCCAGTCCATGCGTCCTACTCCCTCTGTCGTAGCGGGCGACACTGCACAGGAGACGCTCGACTGGCGCCCGAGGTTGCGTCACGTCGAGACGTGACACGCGGCGAGCCCCGTTCTCGTCGCGACCCCGGTGTCGTCTAGTCAACTGCGTGCAGGAGTGCGCCCGGGTGTATGTGGTCCATCCACCTCGGACATTCGCCACCCTCCCACCGGAACCGGCAGGGGCGCAAGAACCTGCAACCGCGTTCACACCATCTCTGGCCTGCACTTGTCCGTTAAGGACACGGACGGACCACGATCGGCTGCGCTCCGGATGACTAGCCCAGGGTGTCTGGATGCCTGGTGGCCATGGGCAGTTGGCTCCATGAGCGGGGTGTTGTCCGGATAGTCCGTCCAGGCCATGCCCTGTCCCCCGCGGATCCACCATGCCAACTAGGCATTTCGTCCCACCGCCCGGATCGCGGTACCGACGTGCTCTCGTCGGCCTCGTCGGCCTCGTCGGCCTCGTCGGCCTCGTCGGCCGAGGCGGGCGTCCGTCCCGTCCCGATCCCCGATCCCCGATCGATCCGGTGCCCGACCGGGATCCGGGCCGGATGGCCGAGGGAGGGCGGTCGGCGCGGCGGCGAGATGTGGCGGTCTCCACCGATCTGCCTACTGAGCAGAAGCGGCGCGTCCGGTGCAGGATGGCTCCGGGACGTGGTCTGGTGGCGGATCGTGGGGAGGCCGCATGGAGGTACTGGGGCATCGCGGCAGCCGGAACCCTGGGCCCGAGAATACGGCCGCGGCGGTCGATGCGGCGTTAGCGGCCGGCGCGGACGGCATCGAGGTCGACATCCGGCGCACGGCCGACGGCGACCTCGTCTGCGTGCACGACGCGCGGTTGCCCCGGCTCGGGGGCCGGGCGGTGATCCGTCGCTCCACGGCCGAGCTGGTGACGAGGGGCATACCGACGCTGCATGACGTGCTGGACGCCTGGGGTGGCCGAGGACGGATCGTCATCGAGATCAAGAACCAGCCCGGCCAGCCGGACTTCGACGCGCCCCGGGAGCGGTCCGCGCAGACGCTGGTCGAGCTGCTGGGCGCCCGCGGGCTGACGGGGCCCGACACGGGGGTGACCGTGTCGTCGTTCGACTGGTTCGCGATCGAGCATGTGCGGGGCAGCGGCGCGGGGGTGCGCACGGCGTTCCTGACCATGCCGCGGATGTCGGTGAACGGCGGGCTCTCCTACGTCCGCTCCGCCGGGCACGCGGAACTGCATGCCCACACCTCGGCCGTGYTCGCCGCCGCCGACGCCGCCGAGCGCGCCCACGCCGCCGGGATCCGCCTGGTCACCTGGACCGTGACCAGCGAACGGGCGGCGCTACGACTGCGCGACACAGGCGTCGACGGCATCATCTGCGACGCCCCCGCCGACATCGTCCGCACCCTGCGCGCCACCCACCATCGCCCCTGACCGCGAACTCATGACAACCCCGCCCGGTTTCCCGCAACCATCAAACGAGCCGTAACCGCGCGGCGCGGAGCCCCGTCCACGAGCGAAGCGACGTGCCCCTGGCAAGGTTCTGGTTTTGGCTCGGGCCTGGTCCTTGGTTTGGTGACGTTCGGCGCCAGGTGACCGTGCGGCGCGGAGGCGCGCCTCGCGGAGGCCCGGCCCACGAGCGAAGCGACGTGGGCCGGGCCGCAGCGAGGTCGCCGGAGCGCCCGTGAGCGGAGGAGGACACGGCGCGGAGGTCCCTTGGGAGCGAAGCGAGCAAGGGGCCGGAGCGCCGTGCCCGCACGGAGCGAACCAGCTATGCAGCGATGACGCGCAGGGCCCTGGGGTGGGCGGTCAGCTCGACCTCGGTGTGCTCGCCGAGGTACTCGCCGTCCATCTGGAACGGGGCGGCGGGCGTGGAGGTCATCCGGATCCTGGTGAGGTCGTGCTCCAGGATCACGTTGCGGCCGTGTGGGCCGCGGTCGCCGGCGAGCATCTGACCGGTGGTGCGCAGCAGGCTGGACAGGCGTGCCTTGCGCAGCGCCAGCAGGTCCAGCCCGGTGTCGAACGACGCGTCCGGGCAGGCGCGGACCGGGAGGCCGCCCAGGTAGGTCCACGGGACGGCGTTGCAGACGATGGCGACCGTCACCTCGCGATCCGGTGTGGCCGTGCCGTCCTCGGCACCGTCCTGGGCTTCAGCGACAGCCGAGCGCCTGTCCGGGCTGGCCTCGAGGTCGAGGGTGACGCCGTGGCGGCCGCGGCCGATGCCGCGGCTGTACCGGGCCACCGCGCTGCGCAGGAAGAGCCCCGCGCTGTTCGGCCGACCGCCCGAGCGCTTGCGCTCGACCCGGCCGACGACCTCCGCGTCCAGCCCCATCCCCGCGCAGAACGTGAACCAGCGTGCCTCGTCGGCCCACCGGGCGTGGCCGAGGCCGACCACGCGGCTCTCGCCGTCGCGCAGGTTGGCCAGCAGCTCCCCGGTCGCCTCGACGGGGGAGGCGGAGTAGCCGAGTGCCCTGGCGAACACGTTGGTGCTGCCACCGGGAACGACGGCGAGCGCCGGCGTGTCCGGCCGCGGGCCGGCGTGGAGCAGGCCGTTGACGACCTCGTTCACCGTGCCGTCGCCGCCGAGCGCGATCACCACGTCGATGCCGGTCTCAGCGGCTCGCTGACCGAGCTCGGCCGCGTGCCCGCGCCCCTTGGTGATGACGGTCTCGACCGCGACGTCGGCGGACAGGGCCGTGACGAGGACATCCCGGACCCGTTCCGTGGTCGTCGTCGCCGCTGGATTGACGACCAGGAGCCCTCGCATGCCCACCACGGTAGTACCGCGCCGCTTTCCGGCGTCGGCATGCGGAATGTCTCACAATGACAATGAAGTATGGGAATGTCGTCAAGGCCGGCTGTGGCACGCGCGGTTGCCTGGTAGACGTGTCTGCGTCACCTGACAGCAACGGAGCGGCGTAACAGCCGTGCTGCGCCCGTCCCGCCACCCGGGGCCAACCGCGGGGACGTGACCGGAATCAGTCGGGAGACGGCCCCGTAAGGTCAACGGCATGGGAAGTGGCGAGACCCCGGGTACTCGACCCGGAGCCTGGGCGCGCGAGACGGCTGCCGCGCTGACGGCGGCTCCGCGCCCGCTGACGCTGGCGGCCGCGCTGGTCGCGGCCGAGGGCCTGCTGCTCGTCGGCCTCGGCGTCCTCCAGGTGGTACGGGGCTTTGGGCGCGGCGTCGACGACCTCGCTCGCGCGGAGTTCGGCGGTGTGCTGTCGCTCGTGTGCGGGCTCGTGGTGGTGGTGCTCGCCCGGACCCTGGTGGTCAACCGCGCGGCGACGAAGTCCCCGGTCATCGTCATCCAGCTGCTGTGCGTGCCGGTCGGCGCCGCGATGATCCAGAATGGTCTCTACGGCTACGGCGTACCGCTACTGGTGGTGGCCGTGGCGATCCTCGTCGCGCTGGTGGCCACGGGTCTGCACCGCCCGCCCGACGGCGATCCCGAGGCCTGATCTTCCAAGACTGCCCGGCGCGTGATACCCGGGTTTCAGGGGGTTCTCGCCGGAGCTGTCGCTAGCCGTCCTCGAGGAGACCGCGGCGCAGCTGGGCCAGCGTGCGCGCGAGCAGGCGCGACACGTGCATCTGGGAGATCCCCAGCTCGGTGGCGATCTGGGACTGGGTCATGTTCCCGAAGAACCGCAGCAGCAGGATGCGCTTCTCCCGAGGCGGCAGCTTCTCCAACAGCGGCTTGAGCGACTCGCGGTACTCGACGCCCTCCAGCGACTCGTCCTGGACCCCGAGCGTGTCCGCGACGGCCGGTGACTCGTCGTCGCCGGAGTCGGGCGCGTCCAGCGAGACGGCCGAGTAGGCGTTGGCCGACTCGAGCCCCTCGAGGACCTCCTCCTCGCTCATCTGGAGGTGGGCGGCGATCTCAGCGACCGTCGGCGACCGGCCAAGGGACTGGGACAGCTCCGAGGTCGCCTTCGTCAGCGACAGCTTGAGCTCCTGCAGCCGCCGCGGAACCCGGATCGCCCAGCCCTTGTCCCGGAAGTGCCGCTTGATCTCCCCGACGATCGTCGGGGTCGCGTAGGTCGAGAACTCGACGCCGCGCTCCGGGTCGAACCGGTCGACCGACTTGATCAGGCCGATGGTCGCGACCTGGACCAGGTCGTCCAGCGGTTCGCCGCGGTTGCGGAACCGGCGGGCGAGGTACTCGACGAGCGGCAGGTGCATCCTGACCAGCTGGTCGCGGATCTCCGATCGCTCGCTGTCGCCTTCGGGCAGCTCCACCAGCCGGATGAACATCAGGCGCGCGCGTGCCCGGTCGGGGGAGCTGGTCCGGTCCGGGGGGTGCTCTTCCCGCTCCTGGGCTTCGGGCTTCGCGCCCTCGGGCTCGTTCACGTCAGGTGGCTCGGTTCCGGTGTTCTCGCGGTTGGTCACGGCGTCCTCGGGCTCGAGGCCGTCCTCGCCGGCCCCGGGCTGCGGCTGGCTCGCCAGCCCGGCGTCCCCGGCGTCGCCGCGGGCCGGGGGCTCGGGCGACGGCCGCCGCGCGCTGGCGGACTCGGGCGGGTCGGGAAGCACCTCGTCCGGCCCGACGGCGCGCTGGCTCAGGGCCGGCACCCGGTCGCGCGGGCTGGTCGACCCACCGAAGCCACCGGCGGGCTGGTCATCGACCAGCGGCGGAGGCTTCGCGGCGGCATTGCGTCCTGGCGAAGTCATGAGGTCCCCACGGCACCGAGCTTCGCGCCCTGGCCAAGTTCGGTCGACTCGGCGCTGCGGCTGCGCACGTGGCCGGCCGGCTCGCCGAGGTCGGCACGGGCGCCCTGCCGCTTCGCCAGCTCGATGGTCACCCGCTGGCCAGGCCCGGTGGAGCTGGACACCTCGCCGGCGAGCGCGTCCAGGACGGTCCAGGCGAACGTGTCCTTCGACGGCGGCTCGCCGTCCAGGYTGTCCACCGAGACCGTGACCCGCATGACGCCGGGCGAGAGCGCGAACACGCACTCCAGCGCCGAGCCGGGAACGGCCGAGACCAGCAGCAACGCGGACGCCTCGTCCACGGCGATCCGCAGGTCCTCGATGTCGTCGAGGGTGAAGTCGAGCCGGGCTGCGAGCGAGGCCGTCGCGGTGCGCAGGACCGTCAGGTACGCGCTCGCGGCCGGGAGGGTGAGCTGCACGACATCGCGCAGCCCGCCGCCGTGGACACCGCCGGAGCTCACCGTGCCGCCGGCCGAAGGCGTCGGATCCACGTTCTACCCCCAGTGACTACGTCGTTCCAACGGCGGGCCTCGCCGCTGGAGGTGGTTGTGTTGTCCGGTCGCGTCGAGGCTCCCGGGTGGAACCGCCCGCCTACATCATCCGGCCTCGGTGCCGGTTCGTCGCGACGGGCTGCGGCGCTCGACAGCCGGCCACCGCCCGGCTAACCCGCAGCCGCGCCAGCGTGACCTCGGGTCATGGCGGTCATCGATGGCATATCCAGCATGCCGCCTCCCCACAAACGCCACCGACGGCCCTGAGGAGCTCCGCGTCCGGTCCGCCCCGCCCGCGCTACCAGGAAAAGCCCCGGGAAGCGGTCCCAGGCCCGCTGTGGCCCGTGTGGCGCCGACCAGGGCCGGGTGGGCGCGCAACGCCGCGCGCCGGACCACCACGGCCGCGCCCAATGCCCGACTCCGTGCCGCTCGCTGTCCCCACGGTACCCAGCGTTGCCCTGATGGCGCAGGTCGGGTGATCAGAAATGTTTGCCATCTCGCCAGCCCGGGTGGTGGGTGTGGTGCGCAAGTCCGGACCCCTTGATGGAAGGCGTCCGGGCGCGGAGGTGTTCCCCGGTCCGCTATGCGCTCCCGGCGAGGGCGGCGATGGCGTCGGCGTCGAGCCGCCACGTCGTCCAGCCCTGCTGGGGAGCGGCGCCGAGCGATCGGTAGAAGGCCTGCGCGGAGGTGTTCCAGTCCAGCACGTCCCACTCCAGGCGCTGGTGGCCACCGTCGCGCGCGACGGCCGCCAGCGCGGCCAGCAGGGCCCGTCCGTGGCCGCCGCGACGGTGCTCCGGGGCGACGAACAGGTCGACGAGGAACGTCCCCGTCCGCCCGGTCCAGGTCGAGAACGTCTCGTGGTAGATCGCGAACCCCACCACGGGCGCCGCGCCGGCGCCGTCCGCCGTGGCCACGAGCGCCGCCGCGGCCGGCGGCTCCCCGAAGAGCGCCGCGGCGAGGTCGGCCTCGGTCATCCTCACCGCGTCCGGCTCCCGCTCGTACTCCGCGAGCGCCCGCACCAGCTCCAGCACGACCGGTACGTCACCCGGTACGGCGGGACGAATCACTGACCTGCCTCCTCATCCGAAGCCCACCCGCCCCAAACGGACGTCGCCGGCCTCCGGTCGGGTGACCGGAGGCCGGCGACGGGGCCGCGCCTGGGATCAGGCCGCGGCCTTGGTCTCCCAGAAGATCTTGGCGATCTCGTCGATCTTGTCGAGCAGCTTCTGGCCGTCCGCCGGGTCGACCGAGGCCTTCGCGCCGGCGGCGCCGGCGGCCTTGGTGGCCTGCCAGAACAGGTCGTGCAGCTGCGGGTACTTCTCCAGGTGGTTCGGCTTGAAGTAGTCGGTCCAGAGCACCCACAGGTGGTGCTTGACCAGGTCGGCGCGCTCCTCCTTGATGGACAGCGCCCGGGAACGGAACACCGGGTCCTCGTTCCCCTGGTACTTCTCCTGGATCGCCTTGACCGACTGGGCCTCGATCCGGGCCTGCGCCGGGTCGTAGACGCCGCAGGGCAGGTCGCAGTGCGCGCTCACCCGGGTGGTGGGGTGCAGCAGGCTCATGCCGCCGTCCTTCCTCGCACATTCGTCCGTCGGGGGCACGGGCGGCGCCTCGGCGCGAGACAGACCGCGTGCCCGTCCGCCGCGATGGCACCGTACGGGGGCGGCGGCCCGTGTCCCCACCTTCTGGCAACCTACCCTTGTGCGGCCTTCGGTTCCCGTGGGGGCGGTCTCCATTCGCGGCGCGTCGATGACGCCGACGCTGCGTGACGGTGACGCCTGCCTGGTCTGGTGGAGACGCGCGCCCCGGCCGGGCGACGTGGTGATCGCCCGGCTGCCGGCGGGCCGAGGCCTCGGGGTGAAACGCATCGCCTTCGGCGACGTGGACGACGGCTGGTGGCTGCGGTCGGACAACGTGGGCATAGGTACCGACAGCGCCGCGTTCGGCATGATCGCGACCGACGATGTGCTCGGCCGGGTGGTGCTGCGCTACTGGCCTCGACCGGCCTGGCTGCGCAGATCGGCGTAGAAGGCCAGGCAGTCGGCGTAACGGGGCAGCAGCCCGGCCGCGTCCGCCTCCTTCAGGGTCGGCGCGTCTGCGTCCTTGTCGGACAGCAGCGGGGTGACGTCGGCTGGCCAGGGCAGGCCGAGATCGGGATCGAGCGGGTGCACGCCGTGCTCGCGTCCCGGGCTGTACGAGGTGGAGCACAGGTACGAGACCTGAGCGCCGTCGGTGAGGGCGAGGAAGACGTGTCCGAGGCCCTCGGACACGTACACCCCCTTCCGGTCGACGTCGTCGAGGACGACCGCGTCCCACTGGCCGAACGTCGGCGAGCCGGAGCGGATGTCGACCACGCAGTCCAGCACCCGGCCGGACACACATGTGACGTACTTCGCCTGGCTGGGCGGCACGTCGGCGTAGTGCACGCCCCGCAGCGTGCCAGCCCGGCTGACGCTGTGGTTGGCCTGTGCGAGCCGGAGCGGGTGGCCGATGGCCTTCTCGAGCGCGTCGACGCGGAACCATTCGAGGAACGTGCCGCGGCCGTCGGTGTGCTGGCGGGGGGTGAAGACCCACGCGTCCGGTACGGACAGTTCGGTGACATCCACGCCTGCGGACCGTACCGGGTCGGCAGGCAATCCGTACGCAGTCTCCCACCCGATTCCGCCATGGTGTGACTCCGTAGGCACGGCACCCGCATACGGCCCGCGTTGGAATCGCTCACGTCTCCGCATTTGGGTCAACGCGATGTGCATTCGGTGTCGATCCCGGGTGCCCCCCCTGCCCACCAAGCGGTCCCGCACCAGCCCGACCTGATCTCTTGCACAGTCAAGCGAGAGGTGACCGTGCGGCGCGGAGCCGTGCCTCCGCGGAGGCACGGCCACGGAGCGAAGCGAACGTGGTTGGGCCTCCGCGGAGGTCGCCGGAGCGAACCAACAACAACCTTCTGCCCGGACCGGTGACTACAGGACCTTCGACAGGAACGACCGGGTCCGCTCGTGCCGGGGGTTGACCAGCACCTGGCCGGGCGGGCCGCTCTCGACGACGACGCCGCCGTCCATGAAGACGACGGTGTCGGCCGCCTCGCGGGCGAAGCCCATCTCGTGGGTGACGACGACCATCGTCATGCCGTCCGCCGCGAGATCCCGCATGATGTCGAGCACCTCGCCGACGAGCTCGGGGTCGAGCGCCGAGGTCGGCTCGTCGAACAGCATCAGCTTGGGCCGCATCGCCAGCGCCCGGGCGATCGCGACCCGCTGCTGCTGCCCGCCCGAGAGCTGGGACGGGTAGGCCTCGCACCGGTTTCCGAGACCGACCCGGTCCAGCAGGGCGCGGGCCCGTTTCTCGACCTCGGAGCGTTTCTCCCGGCGTACCCGCAGCGGCGCCTCCATGATGTTCTCCAGCGCCGTCATGTGGGCAAACAGGTTGAAGCGCTGGAAGACCATGCCAATGTCGGCGCGGCGCCGGCAGACCTCGCGCTCGCGCAGCTCGTGCAGCCGGCCGCGGTGCTCCCGGTAGCCGACCAGGTCGCCGTCCACCCACAGCCGGCCCGAGTCGATCTTCTCCAGGTGGTTGATGCAGCGCAGCATGGTCGTCTTGCCCGAGCCCGAGGGCCCGATCAGGCAGAGCACCTCGCCCGGCTCGACCCGCAGGTCGATCCCRCGGAGCACCTCGTTGTGGCCGAAGGCGCGGCGGATGCTTTCGGCGAGCACCATCGGCGTGCCATTCCCCGCCGCTGCCGATGTCTCGCTGGTCACGTGACCACCCCGCTCTGGTCGCGGCGCATGGGACGGCCGGGCCCCATCCGGTTGCGGCCCGCCGGGTCGTAGTGCCGTTCCAGGAAGTACTGGCCGACGCTGAGCACCGATGTGACCGCCAGGTACCAGATCGCGGCGACCATCAGCAGCGGGATGGTCTGGAAGTTGCGGCTGTAGATGATCTGGGCGGCGTAGAGCAGCTCGGTGTAGGCGATGACGCTGACGAGCGACGTCGTCTTGAGCATCGAGATGGTCTCGTTGCCGGTCGGCGGGATGATCACCCGCATCGCCTGCGGCAGCACGATCCGGCGCATCGTCTGCGCCTGGTTCATGCCGAGCGCCTGGGCGGCCTCGGCCTGGCCGGTGTCGACGGCGCCGACGCCGGCACGCACGATCTCGGCCATGTACGCCGCCTCGTTGAGCCCTAGGCCGAGGATGGCCGCGCCCAGCAGCGGGATGAGTGAGTTCGAATCGGCGGAGGCGAACTCGGGGCCGAACGGGACGCCGATGGACAGCCTCGKGTAAAGCGCGCCGATCGACGCCCAGAACAGAATCTGGATCATCACCGGCGTGCCACGGAAGAACCACGTGTACAGCCAGGAGGCCGAGCGCAGGACCGGGTTCGGCGACAGCCGCAGTATGGCGAGCAGCACCCCGCCGACCACGCCGATGGCCATGGCGTAGAGCGTCAGGTAGAGAGTCGCCCACAGGCCGCGCAGGATCTGCTCTGAGAACAGGTACTTCCAGACCAGGTCCCAGTTGAACGCCTCGTTGGTGACCAGAGCGTGCACCAGCATCGCGGCCAGGAGGGCGAGGACCGCGACCCCCACCCAGCGTCCCGGGTGGCGGACCGGAACCGCCTTGATCGCATCGGATGTCGGTGCGCCGGCGCCGGCGGCCCCGGTCACCGGGACGGCCGGTGAGCCGGGGGCCTGCACCCCCGGCTCACCGCCTGGCGCCTTGTCAGCTGACGGCGCCATTGATCTTTGGATCCGTGATGGCGCCTTCCTGCACGCCCCACTTCTCCAGCGTCTTCTGGTAGGAGCCGTCGGCCATGACCGCCTTCAGCGCCGCCAGCAGCGGCTCGGCGAGGCCCGAGTTCTTCGGCACCGCGATGCCGTACGGAGCCGTGCCGTAGGGCGTGCCGACCGACTTGAGCTTGCCCTCGGACAGCTTCACCTGGTAGTCGGCGACCGGCGAGTCGGCCATCGACACCTGCGCCCGGCCGGCGGTCAGCGCCAGGTTCGCCTGGTTCTGGTCCGGGTAGGCCTGGACGGTTACGCCCGGCTTGCCCGCGCCCTTGCACTTCGTGTCCTGCGCGGCGGCGTCGTCGGCCTGGACGGTGCCCGTCTCCACCGCGACGGTCAGGCCACACAGGTCGTCCAGCCCGGTCAGGGTGGCGGGCTTGGCGGCGCTGGTGAAGAACGAGGTGCCGGCCGAGTAGTACGTGACGAAGTCGACGACCTCCTCGCGCTCCTTGGTGTCAGTGAAGGACGAGATGCCGATGTCGTACTTGCCGGCGGCGAGTCCCGGGATGATGTCGTCGAAGCCGGCGTTCTCGACCTCGACCTTGACACCGAGCGCCGCGCCGAGAGCCTGGATCAGGTCGACGTCCATGCCGATGACGGTCTTGCCGTCCGTGTCGAAGAACTCGTTCGGCGCGTAGGACGCGTCGGCGGCCACCTTGAGGGTGCCCCCGGCGTACTTGGCGGGCAGCGTGGCCACGACGGAGGGGTTCGCGGAGGGAGCCGCCGTCGTGCCGCCACCGTCGGACGAGTCGTCACCACCGCCACAGGCGGCGAGGACGGCGAGCAGGCCGGCCGCCGCGGTCGCGGCCACCGCTCTGCGCGCGGCCCGGTGGCCCAGGCCGCCGCCCATGATCCGGTGTGTTCGAAGGCGCATGCCGATCCTCTCAGTTCCAGCCGATTCCCGGTGCGGACGGCTCCTGCGCGCTGACCTGGCTGGTGGTCGGCTGGCGGGCAGGCGTGAGCACGCTCATCGGCTGCCCGGTCGCGGACCACCCGGCTGGCTGGTTGGCGCTGGATGCACCCCCCGTCACGGCGCGCGGCCCGGGGCCCGGCCGGATCGCGAAGCGATCTGGGGGTGCCGGTCGCCCGTTCCGTCTGTCCGTATTCGGGTGGGCAGGCGACAACGGCGGCGCACGTCCTGGGCCTTCACCCAAGCGTGGTTACGTGTCAGTAGTGCTACATGGATGCTTCGGTAACGTTGCAAGACATTTCGATGGGATGTCGTCGGTGTGATCGTCGTATGTAGTCGAACGATCGGATCTTGCCGGCCGCCCGCCGCATACCGACGCTGACGTGCAATATTTGAAGGTGCCCCGGGCGACCCCCGGTCCCACCCCCGCCGGCTCACCCCGCTCGCCGCCGGGGTTCCCGCTGGTCCGCGCGGCAGACTGGCGGGGAAKCCGCTCAGGTCATCTCCCTCGCGGCCGAGAGCTCCGCCCATGGGGACGGCCCGCCCGCCCCCGGACGCCGGGCTGTGCCCGACATCACTTCTCACGGTGGGCGACCCCCGGACTACCGCAGACAACAGCCCCTCGACGACCCCGGGCCGTACGCAGGCAGCCGGGCCGCCCGTACCCAGGAGCACTACCGTGACAGCGACCGCAGACCACCAGACCCTCGACCAGCCTTCCAATCCCATCGCGGGCGTCGTGCCCGTGAGCCCGCGGACCTCGGACGACGACCCGGTGTTCGCCCTGCACCGCGGCGGGAAGATCGCGCTCGAAGTGACGTCCCCGTTGGAGAACTCCGACGACCTCTCGCTCGCCTACACCCCGGGCGTCGCCCGGGTGTGCCTGGCGATCGAGGAGACGCCGGCCCTCGCGGAGGACTACACCTGGCGCGGCAACCTGGTCGCCGTGGTCACCGACGGCACCGCCGTGCTCGGCCTCGGTGACATCGGCCCAGCCGCCGCCATGCCCGTCATGGAGGGCAAGGCGGCCCTGTTCAAGCACTTCGCCGGCGTCGACTCGGTGCCGATCTGCCTGGACACCAAGGACACCGACGAGATCATCGACACGGTCGCCCGGATGGCGCCGAGCTTCGGTGGGATCAACCTCGAGGACATCTCCGCGCCCCGCTGCTTCGAGATCGAGCGGCGCCTGCAGGAGCGTCTGGACATCCCGGTCTTCCACGACGACCAGCACGGCACCGCCATCGTCGCGCTCGCCGCGCTGGAGAACGCCGCCCGGCTCACCGGCCGGCAGCTGTCCGACCTGCGGGTGGTCGTGTCCGGCGCGGGTGCCTCCGGCATCGCGGTGACCCGGATCATTCTCGCCGCCGGCATCGGCGACATCGCGGTCGGCGACCGCAAGGGGATCATCTACGCGGACCGGGGCGACCTCACGTCGGTCAAGGCGGACATCGCGGCCATCACCAACAGGACCGGGCTGACCGGCTCGATCAACGAGGCGCTGGCCGGGGCGGACGTCTTCATCGGCCTGTCCTCGGGAACCGTCCCCGAGGAAGCCGTCGCGACCATGGCGCCGGGCTCGATCATCTTCGCGATGGCCAACCCCGACCCGGAGGTCCTGCCGGAGGTCGCCCACAAGTACGCGAGCATCGTCGCCACCGGGCGTAGCGACTTCCCGAACCAGATCAACAACGTCCTCGCCTTCCCCGGCGTCTTCCGGGGCGCGCTGGACGTGCGGGCCAGCCGGATCACCGAGGGCATGAAGCTCGCGGCGGCCCGGGCGCTCGCCGACGTGATCGCCGACGAGCTCGCGCCGGACCACATCATCCCGAGCCCGTTCGACACCCGGGTCGCCCCGGCGGTCGCCGCCGCGGTCGCCGCGGCGGCCAAGGCGGAGGGTGTGGCCCGCCGATAGGTGTCCCGCCGCCAGGCGGAGGCGCGTTAGGCAGGGCGTTCAGAGCCCTGCCTAACGCCTGCCGCAGCCTGGGCAGGGAGCCTTCGCGGTGACCTCCTCGATGGGGCGCAACGTCCCGCAGCTCTTGTAGGAGCAGGCGACGAAGTCGGTCGGGGTGACGGTGATCACCGGTCGGCCGTCGTCGGTGAACGTCAGTGTCGGCGGCTCCGGGTCGAGCACCGGCCGGCGGCGACGCCACCGCGGACCGCGCGACGACTGTCCCCGTCCAGATGCCGCCGTGGGCTGGGCCGCCGGGAGGCCCGCGTCCACAGGACCGGTCGGGGGCGACGTCGGTTCAAGAGCCACCATGATGACGAGTCCAGCACATCCAACGACAGACCGCGACTCAGCCTCCCAGCATCGGCCGGTACCGGACACCGGTTGTCCCGTTGACCGGACTTCCGGTGGCGTCGCCCGGCTGGGCGCCCTACGGTTTGTCCGTGCTTGCCGCCGCCGCTGAGACGACCGACCCGTCCGACCCGCTGGCCGGTCTGGCCGTCGGAGAGCAGCCGGAGCCGGCGCTGCCGGACGGCTGGGCGACCGTCTCCATCCGAGCCGCCGCGCTCAACCACCACGACCTGTTCAGCCTGCGCGGCGTCGGCCTGCCGGCCGAGCGCCTGCCGATGATCCTGGGCTGTGACGGCGCGGGCGTGGCGGCCGACGGCTCCGAGGTCATCGTCCACGCGGTGATCGGCGATCCCGCGGCCGGCGGCGGTGACGAGACCCTGGACCCGAAGCGGACGCTGCTCTCGGAGCTGCACCCCGGCACGCTGGCCGAGCAGGTCGCGGTACCCGCCCGCAACCTCGTGCCCAAGCCCGCGTCGCTCTCCTGGGCGGAGGCGGCCTGCCTGCCGACGGCCTGGCTCACCGCCTACCGGATGGTCTTCACCAAGTCGGGGTTGCCCGCCGACGGCGGCAAGCTGCTCATCCAGGGCGCTGGCGGCGGCGTCGCCACCGCCGCGTTGCTGCTCGCCAAGGCCGCCGGCCACACCGTCTTCGTCACCTCTCGTGACGAGACCAAGCGCAAGCGGGCGTTGCAGCTGGGTGCCGACGTCGCGGTCGAGTCGGGCGCCCGGCTGCCGGCCAGGGTCGACGCGGTCATCGAGACGGTCGGCGCGGCCACCTGGAGCCACTCGCTGAAGTCGCTGCGCCCGGGCGGCACGGTCGTCTGCTCCGGCGCGACCAGCGGCCCGAACCCGCCCGCCGAGCTGAACCGGGTGTTCTTCCTGCAGCTCAACATCGTCGGCTCGACGATGGGCACCCGCGACGAGCTGGCCGCGCTCGTCGACTTCCTCGACCGCACGGGCGTGCGGCCGCTGATAGACGACGTCCGGCCGCTGGCCGACGCCCGGGCCTCCTTCGAGCGCATCGCTCAGGGTGAGGTCTTCGGCAAGCTCGTCCTCACCGTCTGAGCGCGGACGGCCGGATCAGGACGGCGCCGAAGGCGACCGCCCAGGAGCCGAAGAACACCGTGATGACGGCCGCGGCCGAGTAGCCCCACCAGGGGAGGCCGACGAGGCCAGCGGCCGGCCACGGAGCGAGCGCGAGCGCCGTGGTGAGGACCAGCAGGCACACACCGACCGCTCGATCGAGCGCGGGCCTGGGGAGACTCGTCGGGCCGCTGCCGGCCGACCACGCCCGCGTCACCGTCGCTGGCTCGGTACTGGAATCGGCGACGGCCGTGAAGGCGGCGGCCGCCTCGCCCGCCGTGATCCGGCCGGCGAGGTCCTTCGCCAGCAGCCCGAGCACGGCGTCCACCAGCCGGTCCGGCCCGGCCGGCCGGGCCGGATCGTGGTGGAGCACCGCCTCGATGGTCGCGGCCTCGGTCGACCGGCTGAACGGCGACGCGCCGGTGAGGGCGAAGTAGAGCGTGGCGCCGAGCGAGAACAGGTCGCCGGCCGGTTTCCCCCGCACACCGGCGAACTGCTCCGGCGCGATGTAGGCGAGGGTGCCCACCGGGCCGCCGGCAATCGTCGGCTGCCCGTCGTGGGACGCGACTCCGAAATCGGCCAGTACCACCCGGCCGCCGGTGCCGATCAGAATGTTCGCCGGCTTGACGTCCCGGTGGGTGATTCCCAGGCCATGCGCCGCGACGAGCGCGGCGAGCACCGCCACTCCGATGTCCGCGACCCTTTCCGGCGGCAGCGGGCCGGTCGCGCGCACCAGCTGCGCGAGTGACCTCGACTCGACGAGTTCCATGACGATCCATGGCAGGCCACCATCCGAGACGACGTCGAGCACCGTGACGACATGTGGATGATCTCGCAGCTTCGCGACGATGCGAGCCTCGCGTTCGACCCGGGCGAACGCGAGCTGGTCGTCGGCGTCGCCGGCCGTGTTGTCCAATCGCAGTTCCTTGACGGCGACCTGTACCTCTAGAACCTCGTCGAACGCCCGCCATACGGTGCCATGCGTGCCGGAACCAAGCTTTTCGAGCAGCCGGTACCGGCCGGCAACCACGCGGCCGCCCGACCCGTCGACGTCCGTGGTCACGGTCTGCTTTGCCCCCTAGTTCCGCCGGTCGACGGTCCAGCCCGAGTACCGGTCGCATCCCGTGAGCTCGCCGGATACCGATCCGGGCTCCCGCCGAGAATGCAATGCTGACAATAAGCTCGTGACTGCCCGGGTATTGGACAGTTTGAGGTAATTATGCTGGGATCCGAAGTCGAACGCGCTGGTGGCCGGCTGAGCGCCGCCGTGGCCGCCCAGGTCGGTCTGGCCGCGGGCCTGCTGCGCGGCTGGCTGTTCAGTGGCCGGCGGCTGCCCGCCGTGATCCTCGCGACGGCGCTCGCGGCGGCCGCCACCGGTCTGGTCGCGGCGCGGGTGGACGCTGGCGGGCCATCCGACACCGCCGAGCCGCCGCCGCGATCGCCGAGCGCGCTCAGGACCACGGCTGGTGGGGCGGTGCCCGGACCGAGCACTGATCCGAGCGCTGACCCAAGCCCGCCGGGCGCGCCGCCGGGCGCGGTCGCCGGGCTCACCGGTTCCAGCGGCAACCGAACCGCGCGGCTGTGCTGGCAGCCGGCCGACGGCGCCGCCGAGTACGTGCTGGAGTCCCGGGACGTGACCGCCGGCGAGGCGTGGGCCACGATGCCCTATCCGATCAAGGAGCGGTGCTACACCGTCCAACAGCTACTCACCGGGCACGCGTACGAGTTCCGCGTTCTCGGGTCGAACAGTGCTGGCCGGGGCGCGCCGTCGAACACCGTCACCGTCACCGCGGGGCCACCCCTGCCCGGCGCGGTGACTGGCCTGACCGCCGTACCCKGGGCGGCGACCGCCAGGTTGTGCTGGCATTCGGCGGCAGGCGCGGATCTTTACCTTTTCGRCCACCGCGACGTCACCGCCGGCGAGGCGTGGGCCACGATGCCCTATCCGATCAAGGAGCGGTGCTACACCGTCCAGCAGTTGGTCGCGGGTCATACATATGAGTTCCGGATYGTCGGGTCGAACAGTGCCGGCAAGGGCGCGCCGTCGAACACCGTGACGGTCTCGATCGACCCAGGGGTGTCATTGCCCGGTCCGGTGACTGACCTGACGGCCGCACCTGGTCAGGGCACGGTCAAGCTGTGCTGGCAGGCGGCCAGGGACGCCGCCGAGTACGTGCTGGAGTACCGGGACACGACCGCCGGCGAGGCATGGACCACCATGCCCTACCCGATCAAGGAGCAGTGCTACACCGTCCAGCAACTGGCCGCCGRCCACACGTACGAGTTCCGGATCGTCGGGTCGAACCGAGCAGGCAGGGGAGCGCCGTCGAACATCGTCACCGCCACCGCGTGACCTCGGCGCACCCGTGGTCGCCTGGCCATGTGTCTGCGCCTCCTTCGGGCGGGTGGCTCTTCGAGGGCTCGCCCTGAYCCGGCGACGCCTTGCGGCGCGAGCCGTATACCGAGGTATAGTTGTGGCGTCGGCAGGTGTTGACCTGCCGGAAGTGGCGCCGGGTGAGCCCGCCTTACGACGGGACCCCGGCGTTTGCGTTTTTTGATCAGTCAACCTCAACGTGGTGCTGGGCTACGTGGCCGAGCCTGTCGAGCATCCATGCCTGTTTCCGCTGGTGAACGTGGAAGATCCCGCTTGCAAGGATGTCGGCTGCCCAAAGCACAGGCTCGTCGCGGCCGAGTGGAAACTCGTAGCGAAAGGTTCCGTGCGTCTTTTGGGTTGCTCTGAGGAGCGCTACGTCGTCCTTGTTCTGCGACCCTCGTGACTCGATCAGAAGCGCGTCGGCCTTGTCTCTCAGCTMCCATAGCAGCCGGATCATCGCCATCCTGCGGGCTCGCTCCGGTCTTTTGCACGGTCGTACGACGATGGCGAGCTTGTACCGGGCCATACGGCCAACGGTGTCCAGATACCGGGCCTGACGTTCAGGCTCCGCGCCATGAAAGTGCAGTTTGAGGCGCGTGCGGGGTTGCCGCAGTTCAAGCATCGCGTTGCGGAGCATCGTGTCATCGTCAGGGGCGAGTACAGCCGCGAGGACGTAGAGACCGTTCGGTCCCGCCTCGTACGACTCGTCGATGTAGGCCCGCATCCGTCATGCATAGCAGACAATTACGACAAACCGGAGCGGGGTGGAAATCGGCTCGCGCGCGAGCGCTATTCGAGCGCTATTCGAGCGTTGGAAACTGTCCGTTTCGCTTCTTTTCTTACCCGACTGGTGGAATCGCGTCCTAAAGGTCGGGGTCGTCGTCGGGGCGGGCCAGCCAGGTGGCGAGGGTCTCGATGGCGGCCTCGTGCTCGGGGTGCTCGTCGACGAAGGTGCGCAGGGCGTCGGAGAGCCACTCGAGGGTGACGGTCTCCTCGCCGCGGCGCGCGGCCAGCTCCTCGATTCCCCGGTCGGTGAAGTACATCGCCCGCTCGCTTCCCTCGGCTGGCTACCCGCCCCGGCCGTCCCTGCCCGCCCGCCGAGGCGCCTCGAGGCCGACTTGGCCGCCTCGCCCTGCGGTGCCCGGCTCTGTGCCAGCAAACCCTGTGCCAGCCGACCTTGTGCCAGCCGACCTTGCCAGGCCGCGACGGCCGTCGTGCGGCCGTCGCGGCGACCGGCTCAGACCGCGAAGGCGGCCTCGATGAGGGCGCGCTGCTCCTTCTCGTGGACCTTCGACGAGCCCGACGCCGGGGCGGCCGAGGCCTTGCGCGAGACCCGGCGCAGCCGCAGGCCGGCCGGCAGGAACTCCGGCAGGTGCAGGCCCATGTGCGGGTAGGCGCCCTGGTTCGCCGGCTCCTCCTGGACCCAGACGATGTCGGTCGCGTTCGGGTAGCGGCGCAGCGCCTCGGCCACCTCCGCACCGGGGGTCGGGTAGAGCTGCTCGACCCGCAGCAGCGCGAACTGACCCTTGTCGTCCCGCTTGTTCCGCGCCTCGGCCAGGTCCCAGTGCACCTTCCCGGCCGAGAGCAGCACCCGGCGCACGGCCGCCGGGTCGGCGACCGTCGCGTCGTCGATCACCGGCCGCCACGAGCCCGAGGTCAGCTCCTGCACGGTCGACGTCGCGGCCTTCAGCCGCAGCATCGACTTCGGCGTGAACACCACCAGCGGGCGACGCACCGGTGAGAGCGTCTGGCGGCGCAGCAGGTGGAAGTAGCTCGCCGCCGACGAGGGATACGCCACCGTCATGTTCTCGTCGGCGCACAGGGACAGGAACCGCTCGATGTGGGCGGACGAGTGGTCCGGGCCCTGGCCCTCGTAGCCGTGCGGCAGCAGGAGGGTCAGCGCGGTGCGCTGGCCCCACTTGGCCTCGCCGGCCGAGAGGAACTCGTCGATGATCGACTGGGCGCCGTTGGCGAAGTCGCCGAACTGCGCCTCCCACAGGACGGCCATGTCCAGGCGCGCGACCGAGTAGCCGTACTCGAAGCCCATCGCCGCGTATTCGGACAGCAGCGAGTCGTGGACGTAGAAGGTGCCGACCTGGCCGCCGTCGGCGCGGCGCAGCGTCCGCAGCGGCGTGTGGTCCTCGCCGGAGTATCGGTCGACCAGCACGGCGTGGCGCTGGCCGAAGGTGCCGCGCCGGCTGTCCTGGCCGGTGAGCCGGACCGAGCGGCCATCGAGCAGCAGGCTGCCGAGCGCGATCGTCTCGGCGCAGGCCCAGTCGATCGTGCCGGTCTCGATCATCTGCGCGCGGCGCTCCAGCTGCGGGCGCAACCGGGGGTGGATGGTGAAGTCGGCCGGAAGGTTCACCTGGGTGTCGATGACCTGCTTGACGACCTCCAGCGGCACCGCCGTGCCGACGGCCGCGGCGGCGGCCGCGTCCTCCGCCGTGGTGACGATCCGGGGCTGCGGGGTCGGCCGGTCACCGGTGGCGTCGCGCGTCTCGGCGAACGCCTTCTCCAGCTCCAGGCGGTAGCTCTTCATCGCCTCCTCGGCCTGGTCGCGGGTGATGTCCCCACGGCCGATCAGCGCCTCGGTGTAGAGCTTGCGCACGGACCGCTTCGCCGCGATCTCGTCGTACATCAGCGGTTGGGTGAACGACGGCTCGTCCATCTCGTTGTGGCCCCGGCGCCGGTAGCAGATCATGTCGATCACGACGTCCTTGTGGAACGCCTGCCGGTAGGCGAACGCCAGCGTCGCCACCCGGACGCACGCTTCCGGGTCGTCGCCGTTGACGTGGAAGATCGGGGCCTGCACCATCCGGGCGACATCGGTGGCGTACACCGACGAGCGGCCCGAGGTCGGCGAGGTGGTGAAGCCGACCTGGTTGTTGATGACCAGGTGCACGGTGCCGCCGGTGCGGTAGCCACGCAGCTGCGAGAGGTTCAGGGTCTCGGCGACCACGCCCTGGCCGGCGAACGCCGCGTCGCCGTGCACGAGCACGGGCAGGACGGTGAAACCTTCCGGGCCCTTGTCCAGGATGTCCTGCTTGGCCCGCGCCACGCCCTCGAGGACCGGGTCGACCGCCTCCAGGTGCGAGGGGTTGGCGACCACGGACACCGGCACCTGCCTGCCGTCGGGTCCGCTGTAGACGCCCTCGGCGCCCAGGTGGTACTTCACGTCGCCGGAGCCGTGCGCGGTCTGCGGGTCGAGGTGGCCCTCGAACTCGGCGAAGATCTGCCGGTAGGACTTGCCGACGATGTTCGCCAGCACGTTCAGCCGGCCGCGGTGCGCCATGCCGATGACGACCTCGTCCATGCCGATGCTCGCCGCGCGCGAGAGGACCTCGTCGAGCAGCGGGATCGCGGACTCGGCGCCCTCCAGAGAGAACCGGCGCTGGCCGACGTACTTCGTCTGCAGGAAGGACTCGAACGCCTCGGCGGCGCCGAGCCGATCGAGCACGTGCAGCTGCTCCGCCGGGTCCGGCCGCTCCGCGGAGCGCTCGACCCGGGCCTGGATCCACTGGCGCTCGTCCGGCTCCTGGATGTGCATGTACTCGATGCCGACCCGGCGGCAGTACGAGTCGCGCAGCACCCCGAGCACGTCGCGCAGCGTCATGGTCCGGTGGCCGGCGAACCCGGCGACCGGGAACTCCCGGTCGAGGTCCCACAGCGAGAGGCCGTGGCTGCGGATGTCGAGGTCCGGGTGGCTGCGGATGGTGAACTCGAGCGGGTTCGTGTCCGCCATCAGGTGGCCGCGCACGCGGTAGGCGTGGATCAGCTCCTGCACCCGGGCGCTGTGGTCGAGATCGCCCTCGTGGCTGGTCGGGATGTCGGTGACCCAGCGGACCGGCTCGTACGGGACCCGCAGCGAGCGGAAGACCTCGTCGTAGAACTCGTCCTCGCCGAGCAACAGCTGGTGGACCCGGCGCAGGTACTCGCCCGACTGGGCGCCCTGGATGATCCGGTGGTCGTAGGTGCTGGTCAGCGTGGTGACCTTGGAGATCGCCATCCGGGCGAGCGTCTCGGTGGACGCGCCGGCGAACTCGGCCGGGTACTCCATCGAGCCGACGCCGATGATCGTGCCCTGGCCCTCCATCAGCCGCGGCACCGAGTGCACGGTGCCGAGGCCGCCCGGGTTCGTCAGGCTGATCGTGACGCCGGTGAAGTCGTCGGTGGTGAGCTTGCCCGCCCGGGCGCGGCGCACGATGTCCTCGTACGCGGCCCAGAACTGGGCGAAGTCCATCGCCTCGGCCTCCTTGACCGCGGYGACGACGAGCTGGCGGCCCTTCGCCGTGACGAGGTCGATGGCGAGGCCCAGGTTGACGTGCTCGGGCGTCACCAGCGCCGGCTTGCCGCCGACCACCGCGTAGGAGTTGTTCATCTCCGGGAAGTCGACGAGCGCCTTCACCATCGCGAAGCCGATGAGGTGGGTGAAGGAGATCTTGCCGCCACGGGAGCGGGCCAGGTGGCGGTTGATGACGATCCTGTTGTCGATCATCAGCTTGGCCGGCACGACGCGCACCGAGGTCGCCGTCGGCACGTGCAGCGACGTCTCCATGTTGGTGACGACCCGGGCCGCGGCTCCCCGCAGCGTCGTCTGGGTCACCGTCCCCGCTCGATCGGCGGAACCGGAGGGGGAGGCCGGGGGCGCGCTCGGCGCCGCCGCCTTCGCGGCGGGCGCGGGCGTCGGCGGGGGAGTGACGGGCGCGGGCGCGGCGGCCGCGGGGGCGGGCTTGACAGGAGTGGACGGGGCGGCGGGGGCCTGGGCCGCGGGCGCCCCGGCGGCCGCGGTCGGTGACTCGGCTGGCGTGGTGTCGATGACCGCGCGAGCGCTCTCCGGGTCCGTGTTGTCGGTCGCGGTGGGTGCGCTCGGGTGATAGTCGGAGAGGAACTCACGCCATTCGGGTGACACGCTGTCCGGATCCGCGAGGTACTGCTGGTAGATCTCGAACACCAGCCACTCGTTGGTTCCGAAGTCAGGTCCTGACGCGGGTACCGTCGGTGCTGTCACGGGGCCAATCGCCTCTATCCAGGTGGAGACTTCACTTCTGTCGAAAGGGGCCTTCGAAAGGCCCTTCCGCTACCGCCTGTCTAGGCTACTCGCCGGGCCGAAGGCCCCTGGCGCTGCCCTTTGCGGCATATCAGCATGACGCCGCTCGCGGCGGCGTCACCGCGCCCGCCGGGGTGGTCGATGGTGGCGAGGCGTGGTCGCGGGGCTGCCCTGAGGCATCCGTCGGGGCATCGACGGCGCGGCATTCTGGTTGTCTCCCCCATCGGTGGCGTACGGCATCGCCTGTCGTGGTTGAGTGGCTACCCGCTGGCTCGCGGGCGCCGCCGATGTGAGTTTCCCAGCATCACGACCCGCCCGCCGGCCCGTCGCCCGGCTCGACGGAAGTGTCGGACCTCCCCGCGTCCGGTGCCGGTGGCGGCGTGCGACGCTGCCCGGCGTGGTGGCGCAGCGACGGGACGGTACGGGAGCCGCCGCGGCGGCTGGGCTGCTGGGCGAGCCGGGCGCGGCGGAGCCGCCGGGCTTCCGGGTGGGGATCGACGTCGGCGGCACCTTCACCGACCTCGCCGCCGTCGCGCCGGACGGGCGGACGCTGTTCGCGAAGGTGCCCTCCGTGCCGGCCGACCCGTCGGTAGCCGTCCTGGCCGCGCTCGCCGCGGCGGCGCTCGGCGGCCAGCCGGACCCGTCGGGCGCCGGGGAGCGGGCCGGGTGGGTCGAGCGGTTCGCCCACGGCACGACGGTCGCGACCAACGCGCTGCTGGAACGGGCGGGTGCCCGGACGGCGCTGGTCACCACCCACGGCTTCCGGGACGTCATAGAGATCGGCCGCCAGAACCGGCCGTCGCTCTACGACCTGACCAGGGACCGGCCCGCCTCGCTGGTCCCGCGCGAGCTGCGGTTCACGGTGCGCGAGCGCTGCGGACCGGACGGGGTGCTGGAGGCCCTCACCGCCGGCGAGACCGCCCGGGTGGTCGAGCGGGTCGCGGCGGTCGACGGGCTCGAGGCGGTCGCCGTCTGCCTGCTGTTCTCGTTCGCCTGGCCGGAGCACGAGCGGCGGCTGGCCGAGAGCCTGCGGGCCCGGCTACCCGGGGTGACGGTCGTCGCCTCCAGCGAGGTGCTGCCCGCCTTCCGTGAGTACGAGCGGTTCGCCACCGCCACCGCGGACGCCTATCTGACGCCGAAGCTCTCCGCCTACCTCACCCGGCTGCGCGGCCGGCTGGCGGCGGTGGGAATCGGCGAGCCACTCGTGATGCAGTCCTCGGGCGGGGTGGCGCGGCTCGCCGAGGCCGCCGCGCACGCGGCCACGTGCGTGCTGTCCGGCCCGGCGGGCGGGGTGGTGGGCGCGGCCTACGTCGCCGGTCTGTCCGGGGTGCGTGACCTGCTGACGTTCGACATGGGGGGCACCTCGACCGACGTCGCGCCGGTGCTCGGTGGCCGGGCGCTGACCACCTCCGAGTCGGTGCTGGCCGGAGTTCCGATCATGCTGCCGGCGGTGGACGTGCACTCCGTCAGCGCGGGCGGCGGCTCGATCGCCTGGGTCGACTCGGGCGGCGCGCTGCGGGTCGGGCCCGCCTCCGCCGGCGCCGATCCCGGGCCGGCGTGCTACCAGCGAGGCGGGCGCGAGGCGACGGTGACCGACGCCGACCTCGTCCTCGGCTACCTCGGCGACGGGGCCAGCCTCGGCGGCACGGTCACCCTGTCCGCGCCGGCCGCGGCGGCGGCGCTGGAGCGCCTCGGCGCGCGCCTCGGCCTCTCGGCGCTCGCCGCCGCCGCCGGGGTGGTCGCCGTCGCGGACGCCGAGATGACCAGGGCGTTGCGGGTGGTCTCCATCGAGCGTGGCCTCGACCCACGCACGTTGGCGCTGGTCGCGTTCGGCGGCGCGGGCGGGACACACGCCTGCGCGCTCGCGGAGGCGCTCGGGATGACGACGGTGCTGGTGCCCAGGGCCGCGGGCGTGCTGTCCGCGCTGGGGCTCGCGCTGGGGGACGTGCGCCGTGACCACACGGCGCCGCTGCGCGGGCGGCTCGGCGACGTGGACCTCGCCGGCGCCTTCGGCCGGCTCGCCGGCCAGGCGGCGGCCACGGCCCAGGGCTCCGGCGGTGGGGACGAGAGGGACGGCGACGAGAGGGACGGCGACGAGGCGGGCGAGGACGAGGGGGGCGGTGAGGACGGCCTGCTGTTGGAACGGCAGGTGGACTGCCGCTACGCGGGGCAGGCGCACGAGCTGACCGTCTCCGCCGGGTCACCCACGCCCGGCGACGCTGACGATCCGGCCGGCGCGAACGTGGCCCTGGCGACCGCCGTGCGTGCCGCCTTCGAGGAGACCCACGTCCGCCGCTACGGCCATGCGGCGCCCGACCGGGACGTCGAGGTCGTCGCCGTCCGGCTGGTGGCCACCGTCCCCGGTCTGCGCCCCGCCCTCGCCGCCGAGCCGGCGGACCCGGCCGCCGCGCGGACCCGTCGCGGCGTCTGGCTGGGCGGCCACGAGGCTGGTCCCGGCCGGCTGGCGGGGGAGCCCGGCCGCGAGACCGCCGCCGCGGGCTGGCGCGAGGTCGACGTGGTCGCGCGGGCCGCGCTCGGCCCCGGCGACACGGTGGTCGGCCCGGCCGTCGTCGAGTTCGCCGAGGCCACCTGCCTGGTCCGCCCCGGCTGGACCGCGCGCGTCGACTCCGTCGGCACGCTCTGCCTCACCCGTCCCGCCGACTGACGGTGTCCCGACGCCGGGCCGTCTCCACGCTGTGCGTTCTCGATGCCGGGCGGCGTGGCGGAGTGACGCTGTGCGACAGACATTGCGCACAGTAGGGACTTTCGCCCCGTCGTCCGGCGCCGGGAACAGTCTCGTGGCCTGCGTCGTTAGCATGACCGTGCCGGTCCGCATCATGGCCCCCGGACCTAAAACACGTCGCTACGAGCGACATTGCCCCGTGAGGCGACCTGGCGGGCCGGTGCTTTTCGTCAAGATCGCGCCCCTTCGGGGGCGCGATCTTGTTTTTTTGGGACACTGGTCTTCTAGGGACGTCGGTAGTGGTCCCAGCCCTGCGCCCCCCGGTAGGGGCTGCCGTCGACCAGGACTCCGGAGCCCTCGGACACCTCGCCGATCAGGGTGACGCCGGCCGGCAGCGGAACGGTCGGCGGGAGACACGCGACGAAGGCGTTGTCGTCGCCACCGGTCAGGATCCAGCGCAGCGGGTCGGCGGCCAGGCGGGTGGCGGCCGTGCGCAGCGGCTCGGCGACGTCGAAGGCGCCCGAACGCAGCTCGACGCGGACGCCCGACGCGGTGGCGATGTGGCCGACGTCGGCCAGCAGGCCGTCGCTGACGTCGCACATCGCGCTCGCGCCCGCGGCCGCCAGCGCCAGGCCGGCGGCGTAGGGCGGCGCGGGACGGCGGTGGGCGTCCAGGAGCTCGACGGGGTCGCCCGCGCTCGTGTCCAGCAGCTCCAGGCCGGCCTGAGCCCAGCCCAGGCGGCCGGCGAGCACGACCCGGTCACCCGGGCGCGCCCCGGAGCGCTGGACGGGCTCGGCGCCGCCCAGGTCGCCCAGCGCGGTGATGGCGAGGATCACCCGGTCGGCCGAGCTCACGTCCCCGCCGGCGACGACGGCTCCGAGCTCGGCGCACTCGTCGCGCAGCCCGTCGGCGAGCCGCAGCACCCAGGCGACCGGGAGGTCGCCCGGCGCGGCCAGGCCGACCAGCAGACCGGTCGGCCGGGCTCCCATCGCCACGACATCGCTGAGGTTCTGCGCCGCGGCCTTGCGGCCCACGTCGTACCCGGACGAGTAGTCGCGGCGGAAGTGCCGGCCCTCCAACAGCAGGTCGGTGGTGGCCACGACGCGGCCGTCCGGGGCGGCGAGCAGCGCCGCGTCGTCACCCGGGCCGATCAGCAACCCGTCGCCGCCGGGAAAGCGGGCCGTGATCGCCCTGATCAGGCCGAACTCGCCGAGATCGGCCACGACGCCCGTCATCGGAAGTGGGCGGGTGGGGAGGGGAGCACGCCCGGCACTCTAGCCGCGCGGTCCGTCGCCGGTCCTGCGCCAATCGCGTACATCACTCGCGCCGAATGCGGCGTTCTTCGTGAATCCGCGCGCGGAGGTACGCGGATGTACGCGGACCAGCCCGCTCGCGGCCAAGCCGGCTGGCTGGTCCGGCGCCGGACGCGGGCGTCGTCTATCGGGACGACGAATAGCGCCGGTTTCCGCGGTATCGGGCCGCCGTTTTTCTTTGTGTGCGACGTCCGGCCGGAATCCTTTGACGTGTGTGCGCCGAATCCGGGCGGGAAACGGTGGCGTCGCGCCGGAGCGGCCGTCCGTGGTCGGCCACACGGTCGACCACGGACGGCTCGCGGGTCCGGCGTCGCGGCGCGGTCGCCACGGCCGGTAGCGCGATTCAGCCGCCGCCGGGTCGTCGCCGGGCCGTCGCCGGGCCGCCACCACGCCGTCGGCGGGCGGGGCGTGTGCGGCGTCACGATCGGCGAGGCGGCTGGCCGAGGAAGGCGCGGCCGGCGGCCGGATGGCCGGGCAAGCGGTCCCGCTGGCGCGGGATCGGCACTGCTCCGGCGGGTACCGAGCGGCGTCCGTGGGCTGGGCGCCGACGGCTCCCGATGTTCCGTCCCGGCGGCACCTTGGACGTTCGACGGGCAGGGCCATGATGGGATGCCGTCGATGGCAACATCGCTGACATCTGACCGTCATATCCCGCTGGGACTCTGACGGCCGTGCCGCTCGTCATCCCCTGCCGCCCGTATCGCCCGGCGGTGCCGGCCGCGTACGCCTCGACGCCGAGGCCGCGGACGCACCCCGGGCAGGTACCCGGCGCCTCGCCGGACACCGGCGGGCAGGCCGGGACCAGGCGACGGTAGGGCGCCGGTGGCACTGCAGCCAGGGAAGGGAAAGGTCGAGGGCAAGCACTACCTGCCGTCCACCCCGGAGACGGTCCGCTGGGGGGAGCTGCCGACGGCGCGTACCAGGCCGGTGCTGACCGTGGACACGGGCTCGACCGTCACCATCGACACGGTCAGCCAGGAGGGCATCCTGGAGGACCAGGGCCGCGACCCCGACGCGTTCTTCGGCCGCCACGGCGTCACTTCGGCCGAGGTCCTCGAGGACGCCAGGGCGATCGCGGCGTCCGGGATACCCCACCGCTTCGGCATCGACGGCCCGCACATCGTCACCGGCCCCGTGCACGTCCGCGGCGCCGAGCCCGGTGACGTGCTGCGGATCGAGGTGGTGTCGCTGCTGCCCAGAGCCCGGTACGGCGTCATCTCCAACCGCCACGGGCAGGGCCTGCTCGCCGGCGAGTTTCCCGAGGGACCGCCGCCGGACGAGGACGCCGACTCCCGGCACTGGCACGGCTTCCGGACCGTCAGCAGCTTCTGCGCGGTCGAGCGCCGGCGCGGCAAGCTGTTCGGCGCGCTCGACGCGGCGACGGTCGGCGGCGCGCGGGTACGGTTCCCGCTCACGCCGTTCATGGGAATCATGGCGGTGGCCGTGGACACCGGCGCGGAGTCCGGCGCCGAGGGTGACGGCGAGGCGGCGGTCACGGTCCCGTCGACGTCGGTCGGGCTGCACGGCGGGGCGCTGGACTGCCGGGAGCTGGGAATCGGCGCCCGGCTCTACCTGCCGGTCCAGGTGCCCGGGGCGCTGTTCGCGGTCGGGGACCCGCACTACGCGGCCGGAGACGGCAAGGTCGGGCTGACCGCGCTGGAGGGACCGCTGCGGGCGACCTTCCGGCTCACCACCCTGCGGGAGCCGGCCGCGCGGGCGGCGCTCGGCGCGCTGCGGGAGCCGTTCGTCGAGACGGAGACGTCCTGGCTCACGCTGGGGCTGGACGTCGACGTCACCGAGGCGGTCAGGCGGGCCGCCCGTTCGGCGGTGCTGTTCATCTCCAGCCGGCTGGGGCTGGAGCGCGCCGCCGCGCTCGCCTACCTGACGGCGGCGGCCGACTTCGGGATCAGCCAGGTCGTCAACGGCGTGCACACCGCCTACTGCCGGCTGCGGCGGGCCGACTTCAGCGAGACGCCGCCCCGGCCGCGGCTGCCCCGTGCCGCGCTCGGCCGGCTGGTCGGCAGCGGTGACGAGGAGGACGACGGGCTCGACCTGGACACCGCGATCGACGCCGAGATCCCGGACAACGGGTCCCGCGACACCATCACCCGTCATGGCGGCGGCCGCGGCCGGCCGTCCACGGGCGCCGGGACCGCCAAGGCACCCGCCACCGGAGCCAACCCCGCGGACGCGGATGGAGACGGGCAGGAGGTGGCGGCCTCCGAGGGCTCGGCCGACGGGCCCGTCGTGGACGGACCCGCCGCCGGCGGTGCCGCCATCGACGGGTCCGCTGCCGACGGCGCGGCTGTCGACGGGTCCGCTCCCGACGGGTCCGCTGACGACGGCCGCATTGCCGACGAGTCAGCTGTCGACGGGCACGTCGTCCCCGCACCTGGTGGCGACAGGCTCGACCCGGAGCCCGCCGGCGTGACCCCGGATGCCCTGAGCGGGGACGGGGACGAGGACGGCGACGTGCCGGCGATCCCGGTCCAGCAGGAGGCCACCACCGGCTCGTCCCGCCCGTCCCCGCGTGCCGGCCAACGGTCGCGCGATCATGACGAAGCCCGCGCGGCCGGCGGCCAGCCCGCGGGTGTCATCGGCCAGCGGTCGCGCGATCATGGCGAGGCCCGTGCCGCCGGAGTCCGGCAGCCAGGTCGCGAGCCCGCGCCGCGCGGCGCGGGCAAGGCGACCGGTCGCCCGGCCCCCGACAGCCCGTCCACCGCCGGCCGCTGACCGCCCGGGCCCGCCGCCGGGCGAGGAGTGTCCGGTGGGCGCGCTCAGGCCGGGTCGTCGTCCAGGCCGTCGAGCTCGGACAGCGTGATCGGGGACCACCGCCGAGCGAGCTCGCTCGGCGCGGCGCCGGCCGGGCCGGCCAGCTGGTCGGCGAAGGCCGCTTCGGGTGTTCCCGTCCGTCCGCCGGCGGGGCCGATGCCGGCGGCGGACAGACGCGGCCACAGGCTGGCCAGCGCCGCCGCCTGGTCGCTTTCGAAGTCGGACTGGCGGACGCGCCAGAACGGCCAGCCGGCCCGGCGCAACTGCCGCTCCCTGGCGAAGTCGTGGGCGACCTGCGTCGGCGTGCCGGCCTCGTCGCCGTCGCACTCGACCGCGAGCCTCGCCCGGCCGCCCGCGACGACCAGGTCGATGCGCCGGCCGTTCACCTCGACCTGCGGCAGGACGCGGTAGCCGGCGGCGGTGAGCTCGCGGAAGACACGCTGCTCGAACAGCGAGTCGAAGCGGGGATGCGGGATGTCCGGCGGCACCTGGTCGAGCCGTGGTGGCTCGTCGACGTCCGCCCACTGGGCACGGCCGCGGTCCAGCACGTAGCCGAGCTGGCTGTGCCGAAGGTCGTCGGGCCGCAGGTCCTCGAGGCCGACCGAGTGGAACAGCCACATCTGGTCGCGGGCGCGTGAGGCGGCCACGTTGAACCGCCGCTGGTACTCCTGCCGCCTCAGCGCCGGGGTGGCGGTGTCCGGTGTGACCACCATCGAGAGGAACACCACGTCGCGCTCGTCGCCCTGGAAGTCCGGGGGCGTGCCGACCCGCAGCCGGCGGCGCTGCTGCTCGGCGGCCGACATCCGCGCGGCGAGCAGCGAGCGCAGGAGCTCCGCCTGCCCGGTGCCCTGCAGGACGACGACGCCGAACGAGGCCCCGTCGTAGCGTGGGTCGGCCGCGCAGCTCAGCACCTCCGAGACCAGCGCCTCCGCCTCCGCCGGGTTGCGCAGCGCGGCGCCGGCACCGGTGGTGTAGGCGTGCGGCACGTGGCGGGCGCGCAGCGGCGGCAGCCGGTCGGCGCCGAACTGCCGCAGCGGCACCAGCGGTGCGTCCCGGTAGAACATCGCCGACGACCACTCGATGATCTCCGGCATGCAGCGGAAATGCTCGCGCAGGCGGATGACCTCACCGAACCGGGTCCGCAGCAGGCTGAACAGGCTCGACCGGGGAGTGAAGGAGACGCGCAGCCAGCCGGGCAGGTCGGGCAGCAACGCGTCGAGGCGGCGGAACATCGGGTCCAGGTCATCGTCGTCGATGACCGGGCCCTCCGCGCCGGCGCCGGCGCGCGCCGCGCTCACCGGCGCGGGCGCCGGGGCGCACTGCCGGTCGTCCCCGACGATGATCACTCGGGGGGCCAGCCACAGGAGGAACAGGCTGTCCAGACCGGCCTGGCTGCCCTCGTCCACGATCACCACGTCGAAGCTGTCGCGGACGGCCGGGATCGTGGCGAGCACGTCGGCGATCGGCATGACCCAGGCGGGCACGGCTGTCTGGGCGATCGCCATCGCCTCCCTGGCGGCCTGCCGGTAGCGGTCGGCGTGCCGGCCGGTGAACCGGCCGCCGCCGGCGACGGCGTCCGCGTAGGCCCGCAGCGCGGCCGACTCCCGGGTGCCCATCCGCTCCAGGCAGTGCTTCCAGGCCTTGGCGCCGGCGAGCTCGGCCGTGGTGGCGGCGACGGCGTCCTCGGCGGCGTCGAGCTGGGCGTCGAGGTCAGGCGCGCCGGCGGTGGTCGCCCGGCCGGTCCGGGAGGCCGTGAGCCAGCCGGCGGCCAGCCCCCAGGACCAGGCGGCCTCGAACCGCGCCAGGCGATGGCGCCACTCGTCGTCATCCACGGGCTCGGAGGCGCCACGCCGGTCGGCCGTGCCGACGGCGGCCGCGGCGGAGAGCAGCTGTTCCGCCAGCGCCGGGTGGGCGCTGGTCAGTCGCTCGAGCAGGACGGTGCGGCGGGCGGCCTCCCGCCGGGCACCGACCGCGGCCAGCAGCCCGGCGCGCGCCAGCTGGTACTCGGCGAGATCACGGGCCGCCAGCGCGCCCGCGAGCCGGTGCAGCTGCGCGGGGAATCCGCTCCTGGTCGCGGCCGCCTCGACCTCGGCCCGCGGCCGCTCGATCTCCGCCCGGGCCTCGGCCGCGGCCAGGCGCAGCCGGGCGAGCGCCAGAGCCCCGGTCAGGGCTCGCAACGCGTCGGTCGATCCAAGGTCGACCAGGCCGCTGCCGAGACCGGGGCCGGCCAGGTGCACACCGGTCTCCGCGCCCAGCGACGCCAGCAGGGAGTGGACCTGGTCACGGGCGGTGAGGACGGCGACGACGACGGCCAGCGCGTCCTGCGCCTCGGTGAGCCGGGCGAGCCGGATCTCGGGGGCCACGATCTCGCCCCCTGGCTCGCCGGGCGCGCCCTGCCCCGCGGGCTGGCCGGGACGGCCCCCGGCGCCGGTCGGAGCGGGTGAGCCAGCCGTCTCGCCCGGCCCGCGGGCGTCGCCGGACCCGAAGCCGACGGCGACCCCCGCCAGTGCCCAGGCCCTGGCGGCGGCGTCGATCGCGACCTCGGCGCGCAACCGGGCGAGTACCAGGTCCAACAGCTCGGGCGTGCTGGGCGCGCGACCGTCGACCGTGGCCTCGGCGAGCAGGTCGGCCGCGTCCTTCTGGACCCGGGAACGGAACATCCGGCGCAGGCTGCCGCCCTGGTCCAGGTGCCCGCGCAACGCCTCGGCGGCGGCGAGCATGCGCGCGGCCGGTGTCCCCGTCGGGTCGGTCGTGCCCGCCGGGGCCTGGGACGCGGCGGCCGGCAGGGTGACGGCATGCAGGCCGAGCGTGGCGAGCGCCTCGGTCGCCTCGGCGAGCGCCGGCGCCGCCGAGGTGACCTTCCCCCACACGGCGCCGTCGCGGCCGGCGAGCGCGTCGTCGAGCGCGCGCGGAATCCAGGGTGCGCGCCGGGTGGTCCGGCGGGCCTCCTCCAGCGCCCGGGTGACGGCCTGTACGGCGGCGGTGAGCCGGTCCAGGCCCGCGGTGTCGAGCACACCGAGCGCGGCGGCCACCTCGCCAGCCGCGGACCCGGCGGCGGCCCTGGTGGCGGCGTCCGCCTCCGCGGCCGCGGCCCGCTCCCGCTCCAGCAGCCGGCCGAGGGCCTCGGGACTCGGCAGGGAGACCGGGCCCAGGCCGATGTCGTCGTCCTCCAGCGCGTCGTCCTTCAGCGCGTCGTCGGCCAGCGCGCCGCCGCCCGGCGTGGCGGACTTCCCTGGGGTACCTGTGCCGGGCGCGCTCGGGCGCCGGCGGTCGACCGCCGTCTCGTCACCGGGTGCCGCCGCGGCGGGGGCGCTCAGCAGCGCCCAGAGCTCCGTGGCCTCCTCGGCGGCCAGCGGCGCGGGCGGCGGCTCGCCGGCGGGGCCGCGGGGGACCGGGAGTGGGAGCCAGCCGTGCTCGGCGCGCTCGCCGCGAAGCCGGGCGGCGATGGCCCCGCGCGTCCCCGACCAGCCGGGAGCGACCTCGCCCTCCGGGTGCCCCACCGCCTCGGCGGCGCGTACCTCCTGGATGGCCGCCACGAGCTCGTCGCGGCGGGCGATCGCGGCGTCGCGGCGAGCGCGGGCCTCGTCGATCCGGCGTGCCTGGCCGTCCGGATGGTAGGCGGCCTTCTCAGCGGCGAGCGCGCTCACGCTCGCCGCCAGGTCGGCGGCGCCCGGGTCCTCCGCCTCGGCGAGCGAGACGCACAGCCGCCGCAGCGACTCCGGGAGCTTGTCGCGCAGCACCCGCAGCGCCTGCGCCTTCTGGCTGGTCACCAGCACCCGCTGCCCCTCGGCCAGCAGCGCCGCGACCAGGTTGGCGATGGTGTGCGTCTTGCCGGTGCCCGGTGGGCCTTCGACGATCACGCCGCTGTCGTGCCGCAGCCGCTCCATGACGTGCGCCTGCTCGGGGTTGGCCGGCAGCGGGAACAGTGGGTCTTCGGAGAGACGGCCGGGGGGAGTCGCGCCCTCGGCGGCGAGCCAGGCCAGCCGCTCGTCGGCCTCCAGCGTCTCCACCAGCTGGACGAGCCCGAGCGGCGGGCGGCCCTCGCCGCGCAGCGCGTCCAGCATCTGCTCGTAGTAGGTGAGCAGCGTCGCGCTGCCGCGGGCGCGCAGCACCAGCGCGGGGGCGAGGTCGACGCGTGGCCGGTCGGTCGGCGGGCCGGGCGGCGGCCAGGCGGCCGAGTACCCGTCATGGCCGACATCGAGGGCGAGCGTCAGCCAGTCGCGCAGCAGCCGCTCGTCCTCGCCGCCGAACGGCGCGGCCGGGCGGGCGCGCAGCCGCTCGTGCAACGCGTTCGTGCGCTCGCCGTGGAAGACGGGCAGCCCGTTCAGCAGGCCGTCCTCGAGCCTGGTGGCGACGCCGTCCGGCACGCGCAGCCGGATCGCCGAGGTGACCGGGTCGACCTCGGCCGCGAGCCTCGTGGTCAGCAGATGGCGGCGCAGCGTCCGGCCGTCGGGCGCGCGCCAGGAGAGCAGGCCGGTGGCGAGCACCAGCTCCAGCCCGTCGCCTTCCTGCGCGAGCCGGCCGGCCACGCTGTGCAGCACGCCGTGCAGGGCGCGGCGGTCCGCGTCGGCCCGCGCCCGGGCGGCCCAGATCTGCCAGGTGGGCAGCCAGTCCTGGTAGGCCTGCGGCACCTCGGGACGGTCGACGAGCCGGACCGGCTCACCGAAGCCCTCGACCACCGGCTGGCCGCCCGGCCGCAGCGGGATCCCGTCCGGCCAGCCGGCCCGGGAGCGCAGGCTGGTCTCGCGCAGCGGCGGCGAGTCCGATGGCACGTCGCCCGGCTCGGGCAGCACCACCCAGCCGGCCAGCGCGTCCGGCAGCGGCGGCGGCGAGGGCAGCACGGCCGCGGCCGGCGCCTCCAGCGCGACCTCGCCCGCGGTCGCGTGCTCGAACAGCGACAGGCCGCCCGGCAGCTGCGCGAGCCACACCACCAGAGGGTTGTCCTCGACCGCTGTCACCTGGTCGGACTGGGACAGCGCCACCTCGTGCAGGAACCGCACCAGCCGGTGGCACCGGTTGGTGAGCATGGCGAACCGCTCCTGATCCCCCGACGGTCCCGTCGTCATCACCCCTCCGCGCCCGAACGCTCCGAATAATCCCCTACGCTTCCGCGCGGGCTACCGCGCGGCTCACCCATCGCCCCCGGGCGACGTGATCGCGGCGACCGCGCGGCGGGCTGCCGGTGGGGGGACGGTGGGCAAGACGGCCGGACCGGCTCGGCGAACGCGTCGCGCCCCGTCGTCCCCGGGTGGCTCAGGCCGAGGGGGCACCGCCGCCGTCACGGCGGCGCGGGAGAATGTCCGCCGCCTGGCTGGTCTGGGGTGGCCCGGGACCGGAGTCCCGCCGGATCGGCGATCTGGGAGGTCGGCGAGCCGAGACCGGCGGTCGGGGAGGTAGGCGGGCGGGGAGGTCTGGAGCGACGTGGCGGGAGCAGGGGTGACGGACGCGGCGGGTGACACGGGTGACATGGGTGACATGGACGGGCCGCCCGATGGTGACACGGGCGGGCCGCCGGACATGGACGGGCCGGGCGCGGGACCCCGCGGTGGGCAGACGCGGCTCCCGTTCTACGCGGATCTGCATGTGCACTCCCGGTACTCACGGGCGTGCAGCCGGGACTGCGACCTGGAGCATCTCGCCTGGTGGGCGGCCCGCAAGGGCATCGGCGTCGTCGGCACGGGGGACTTCACGCACCCGGCCTGGGCGCGGGAGCTCGAGGAGAAGCTGGTGCCGGCCGAGCCAGGGCTGTTTCGCCTCACGCCCGATCTGGAGCGGGACGTGCTGCGGCGGCTGCCGGCGTCGTGCCGAACCGCGACCCGGTTCATGCTCTCCACCGAGATCTCCACGATCTACAAGAAGGGCGACAAGACCCGCAAGGTCCACCACCTGCTCTACGCCCCGGACCGGGAGTCGGCCGGGCGGATCACCGGCGCGCTCGCCAAGATCGGGAATCTCGCCGCGGACGGGCGCCCGATCCTCGGCCTCGACTCCCGGCACCTGCTGGAGATCACTCTGCAGTCCCACCCCGCCAGCTACCTGGTGCCGGCGCACGTGTGGACGCCGTGGTTCGCGGTCCTCGGCTCCAAGTCCGGTTTCGACGCCGTCGACGACTGCTACGGCGACCTAGCGCACGAGGTCTTCGCGCTGGAGACCGGCCTGTCCGCCGACCCGGAGATGTTCTGGCGGATCTCCGGCCTCGACCGCTACCGCCTCGTCAGCAACTCCGACGCGCACTCGCCGCCCATGCTCGGCCGCGAGGCGACGGCGCTGTCCTGCGAGCTCGACTACTTCGCCGTCCGGGACGCGCTGCGCACCGGCGACGGCTACGCCGGCACCGTCGAGTTCTTCCCCGAGGAGGGCAAGTACCACCACGATGGTCACCGTGCCTGCGGGGTGCGGTTCACCCCCGAGGAGACGAAGGCCACCGGAGGCGCCTGCCCCGCCTGTGGCAAGCCGCTGACCGTCGGCGTGCTGCACCGTGTCGACGCGCTCGCGGACCGCGAGCGCAGCACGGCTCCCACCACGGCGGGGCGGTTCCGCTCGTTCGTCGCGCTGCCGGAGATCGTCGGCGAGATCCTTGGTGTCGGGCCGAAGAGCAAGGCGGTCGCCGCCCAGGTCGGCGCGCTCGTCGAGCGGCTCGGCCCGGAGCTGGGCATCCTCGGCGACGTCGAGCTGGCCGCGATCGGCGAGGTCGGCTCCGCCGAGCTGGTCGAGGCCGTCGGCCGCCTTCGCCGCGGCGAGGTGGTGCGCGAGGCCGGGTTCGACGGCGAGTACGGCGTCATCCGGATGTTCGGCCCGGGTGAGCTGGCGGGCGACGCGGCGACGCTGTTCGACCTGGACTCGCCGGCGGCCGCCGCGAAGCCGAAGCGCCAGCGGCGGTCCGCCGTGGCGCCGCCCGGCCAGGAACGGTCGCCGGAGGCGGATACCCGGACCGACCTCGTGGGGCCCGAGACGTCACCCACCGAGCGAGGCTCGTCGGTGCTCGACGGGCTGGACCCCGACCAGCGGGCGGCGGCGGCCGTCCCGGACGGCCCGCTGGTCATCCTGGCGGGCCCGGGCACCGGCAAGACGCGGACGCTGGTGCACGCCGTCGCGTACCGGGTGCTGGAGCGAGGCGTCCCGGCGGGCGAGTGCCTGGCCGTGACGTTCACCCGGCGGGCGGCCGGGGAGCTGGCCGAGCGGCTCGCGGGCATGCTCGGCCCCGACGCCGAGCGCGTCACCGCCACCACGTTCCACGGGCTGGGGCTGCTCGTCATCCGTGAGCAGCACGCCCGGCTCGCGCGCGGCCCCGGCGTGCAGGTGGCCGACGAGGCGGTCCGTGCCGAGCTGCTCGCGGAGGCCCTGGGGGACGCGACGGTGGCGGTCCGCGCGGCCGCCGCGCGCCGGATCGGTGATCTCAAGCGCCGCCGCGCGCTCGGCGAGCCGGTGCGCGGGGATGAGCTGGCCGGCGCCCTGGCGCGCTACGACGCCGCCCTGCGTGAGCACGGCCTCGTCGACCTCGACGATCTGCTGGCGCTGCCGCTCGCCTTGCTGACGGCCGAGCCTGAGCTGGCGGCGCACTACCAGCAGCGGTTCCGCCACGTCTGGGTCGACGAGTACCAGGACGTGGACGAGACGCAGTACCGGCTGCTGCGGATCCTCTGCCCGCCAGACGGCAACCTGTGCGTCATCGGCGACCCGGACCAGGCCATCTACTCGTTCCGCGGCGCCGACGTCGGCTTCTTCCTGCGCTTCGAGCGGGACTTCCCCACGGCACGGCGGGCGTCGCTGACCCGCAACTACCGCTCGACCGCCACCATCGTCGCCGCCGCGCGCTCGGCGATCGCGCCGGCGACGTTCGTGCCCGACCGGTCGCTGGTCGCGGTCCACCCCGACGGGCCGGACGCGGCGTCGGCGCGGGCGAAGAACGCGGGCAGCCGGCCGGAACCGCGCCGGCGGGCCGGCCCCGGCGGCGAGCCCGTACTCGTGCGGGCGTGCGCGACGGAGGCCGAGGAGGCGCTCGCCGTCGTCGACACCATCGAGGAAGCGCTCGGCGGAACGTCGTTCCACGCTCTCGACTCCGGGCTCGACGGCTCGGCGGGCAGCCTGCTGTCGTTCGCCGACATCGCTGTGCTCTACCGGACGTCGCGCCAGGCCGAGCCGGTGATGGCGGCCCTGGCGAAGCGTGGCTTCCCGTTCCAGCGTCGTTCTCATGGCCCGCTTGCCGACGCCCCCGGCGTCGCCGCGCTGCTGGCCGAGCTGCGTGGGCACGGCGATGGCCCGGCCCGCTCCGTCTCGGCCGCCCTTCGCGACGCCGCCGCCCGGGCGGCCGAGCGGGCCGCGGGCCGCGGCACGGCGCTCACCGCGGTGCTCGCGGCCGAAGCCGCCGAAGCCGCCGAAGAGACCGCGCTGGCCGAAGCAACCGCGGCAGTCGAAGGAACCGCGCTGGCCGAAGGGACCATGCTGGCCGTGGGAACCGCGGCGGTCCGGCCGGCCGCGGCCGCGTCCGAGGCGGAGGTCCGGCTCGGCGTCGAGCTGCTGGCGCCGGCGGCCGCGGCTGCCGGCGACGATTTGGCCGGGTTCCTGACCACGGTCTCGCTCGCGACCGAGGCCGATACCCTGGACCCGCGTGCCGACCGGATCTCGCTGCTGACGCTGCACGCGGCCAAGGGCCTCGAGTTCGGGCTCGTCTTCATCGTCGGTTGCGAGGACGGCCTGCTCCCGCTCACCTGGGGCGGTCCGGGCCGCGCCACGGCCGGGAGCAAGGGAACAGGAGTCAAGGGCGCGGCGGACGGCACGACCAGCGACCCGGCGTACGGGCCGCTGGCTGAGGAGCGGCGGCTGTTCTTCGTCGGTGTCACCAGGGCGCGCGGCCGGCTGGTGCTCAGCCATGTCACCGGCGCAGGCTCCGGCGCCCGCCGGACGGCCGCCCGCGCGCCGTCGCCGTTCCTGGCCGACCTGGACGCGGTTTTGCTGGACCGCCGCTCCGGCCGCCCCGGGCAGCGCGAGCCCCGGCCCCGTCCCGCCGGCCAGCAGCTTCGCCTGCTGTGACGAGGTTTCCGTGCCTGTCGACGCCGGCTTGGGCGTGGATGGCGGACGATACCGGCGGACCGGGCGAGCCTGCCGGCGTCCGGGGCCGCGGCGACGTCGACGGCCGGCGGCGGCCGCCGATGCCGCGCGAGGTATGAAGAAAAGAAGGGCATGACTGGCGCATGTCCCCCCAATGTGACGGAGCGCGCGATCCCGAACCGACCGACTGAGCTGTTGTCGCTCGATCAGCTTGAGATCCCCGAGCCGGACGTGGCCGAGGGACCGGCGCCCGACGCTGCCGTGAGCGCGCCTGGGAAGCGGGAACGGACGCCCCGGCTGACGCTGCTGTTCGTCACGGCTGGCTTCGTCGTGCTGAGCCTTTTGCAGGAGCCCGGGCGGATCGTGGCCGACACCAAGATGGATGTCGCGCTCGATCCGTTGCGGTTCATGGAGCGTGCGACCCATCTGTGGAACTCGTCCGCCGACTTCGGGTTCCTGCCGAACCAGTACGTCGGCTACCTGTTCCCCATGGGGCCGTTCTTCCTGCTCGGGAAGGTCCTGCACCTCCCCCCGTGGATGACCCAGCGGCTGTGGCTCGCCCTGATCCTGACGGTGGCGGCCTGGGGAGCGGTGCGGCTCGCCGACGCGCTCCGGATCGGCCGGCCGACGACCAGGGTGATCGCCGGAGTCGGGTACGCGCTGTCACCGATGTTCATCGGGAAGATCGGCGCCGCGTCGGTCGCGCTGACCGGGGCGGCGATGCTGCCCTGGATCACGTTGCCGCTCGTGCTGGCGCTGCGACCGGACGGGGCCGGCGGCGCCGACACCGGGTCGGCCGGGCCGCCGCCCGGCGCGGCCTCCGGGGGTGCGCCCGCCGCCGACGGCGTCGATGCGCGCGATCGCCGGCTGTCGCCGCGCCGCGCCGCGGCGCTGTCCGGCCTGGCCGTCTTCTGCACCGGCGGCATCAACGCCAGCGTCACACTGTGCGTCCTGCTCTTCCCCGGCGTCCTGCTCGTCTTCGCCGGCGGGACCCGGCGGGCCTGGGCGCTGCGGGCGTGGTGGACCCTCTCGGTCGTTCTCGCGACCCTCTGGTGGCTGCTCACGCTGGTGATCCAGAGCCGGTACGGGCTGAACTTCCTGCCGTTCACCGAGACCGCGGCGACCACCACGTCGACCTCCTCGGTCGCCGAGGCGTTGCGCGGGACCACGGACTGGCTCGCCTACCTGCGGATCCCGCGCCCCTGGCTGCCGGCGGCCTCGGCGACCGTCACCGACCCGGTGCCGGTCATCGGGTCGGCGGTCGCGGCCGGCATCGGGCTGTGGGGGCTCGCCCGGCGGGACCTGCCCGCGCGGCGGTTCCTGCTGGTCAGCCTCGCGGTCGGCGTCGTCGCCGTGTCCGCGGCCTACCCGGGGCAGCCGGGCAGCCCGCTCTCGGGCGGGCTGCGTGTGCTGCTCGCCGACCAGCTGGCCTTCCTGCGCAACATCTACAAGTTCCAGCCGGTCGTGCACCTGCCGCTGGCCCTGGGGATGGCCCATGCCCTGGACGTCGCGGTCACCGGCCGCCGCCGGGAACGCGGGGCCGACGAACCGGCGCCGGATCGCCGACGCCGACGGCTGCGTCCGCTGTCGGTGGGTGCCGTCGTGGTCACTGTCGCCGCCCTGGTGACGGGAATGACGCCGGCCTACACAGGCCAGATGTTCCAGGCCGGCACCTTCAAGGAGGTTCCCGGCTACTGGCGGCAGGCGGCGGACTGGCTCGCGGACAACCCCACCGGGGGACGCACCCTGGTGCTCCCGGCCGCGCCGTTCGGCGAGTACGGCTGGGGGCGGCCCCTCGACGAGCCGATGTCGTGGCTGGCCAGCACGCCCTGGGCGTCCCGTGCCCTCGTCCCGCTGGGCAACACCGGGATGACCAGGTGGATGGACGGCATCGAGCGGCAGCTGGAGCTGGGCGACGCGCCGGGGCTCGCGGTCGCCCTCGCGCGCGCCGGGGTCGGCCAGGTGCTGATCCGCAACGACCTCGACGACCAGAACTGGGACATCCCGCCGTCCACCGAGCAGGTGTACCGGGCCCTGGACAGCTCGGGACTGCGCAAGGCGGCCTCGTTCGGCCCACAGGTCCGGGCGAGGGCAAGCGCCAAGGACCGGCTGGTCCCGGCCCTGGCCAAGCCGACCGAGCGGGTGCCGGCGCTGGACGTCTGGGTCGTGCCCGGCGGCGCGTCCGAGGTCGCCGCGTATCCCGCGGACACCGCCATGGTGGTGTCGGGCGGCGCCGAGTCCACCGTCCAGCTGGCCGCGCACGGAGTCCTGGGCACCGACCGGGCCGTCGTGCTCGCGAGCGATCTCACCGGGCTGCCCGGCGAGGCGGCCAGTAACGGCGGCGGGGGCACGGCGGCGCCGTCGGCCGCCCAGGCGCTGGCGCCGTCCGTGGACGAGATCGTCGGGCCCACCACGGCGCTGGTGGTGACCGACACCTTCCAACGCCGCGACACCGACTACGGCGTCATCCACGGCGGGACGTCCTACCTGCTCGGGCCGGACGAGGACGCCGCGGGCCGGACCACCACGCCCAAACAGTGGATCGACGTACCGGGTGCCGACCACCAGACGGTCGCCGGCTACGCGGACGGGATACAGGTCCGGGCGTCCTCCTACGGGTCGAGCCTGGTGGCCCTGCCGGACACCGCGCCGGCCGCGGCCTTCGACGGCGTCCCCTTCACCTCCTGGATCTCGGACCCCAAGAAGGGGTCCGTGGGCGCCTGGCTCGAGGTGACCCTTCCGCGGGCGACCACCCTGCCCTACCTCGAGGTGCAACTGCTGGAGGAAGGCACCTGGCGTCCCGCGGTGGGGGCGATCCGGGTGACCACCCAGGCGGGCTCGGTGGTCACGAAGGTCGATCCCGTCGAAACGGCGCAGCGGCTCGCCGTCCCCGCCGGCCCGAGCACCTGGTTCCGGGTCACGTTCGACCAGGTGACCAGGCCGGGGACCGGGGCCTACGGGGCGGGCATCCGCGAGCTGACCCTGCCAGGGGTGCGGGTCCAGCACTATGCCCAGACCCCCTCGGACGCCGCCGGGCTGTTCACCGCGGCCGAGGGCCAGGTCGCATACACCTTCGACCGGATGGGTGTGGACGTCACCCAGCTGTTCGGTGGCTCCGAGGAGGTCGCCCTTTCCCGGCGGTTCGACGTGCCGCGGCCGATGAGCTTCACGGTGCTGGGGCAGGTGACGGCGGTGACGTCGTCGGCCGCCGCGGTGCCGGACTCCGACACGCCGTTCGCGCTGCCCTGYGGAAACGGCCCGGGAGTGATCGTCGACGGGACCCGCTATGAGACCCGGGTCGACGGCAGGTTCTCCGACGTGGCCAAGGGCCGGCCCATGCGTATGAGCGTGTGCACCGCGGACGGGACGATCCCGTTCCAGGCCGGCCAGCACCTGGTCTCGATCGACAGCGCGGGGATGCCGTTGCTGGTGGGGGCGCTGACGCTCGTCGGAACCGGAGCGAAGACCAGCGCGGACAAGGCTCGTTCGACGACGGTCGCCGACTGGACGCCCGAGCGCCGCAGCGTCGAGATCGGTGCCGGGACGCGGGCGCTGCTGGCCGTGCGCGAGAACGCGAACTCCTCGTGGACCGCGACGCTGAACGGTCAGACCCTGGTCCCCGTGCGTCTCGACGGCTGGCAGCAGGGCTGGATCGTGCCGGCGGGCGCCGGCGGCACGGTCCTGATCGAGAACAACCCCGGGCAGACCTACCGCAAGAGCCTCGTCGCCGGCGGCGGCCTGCTGCTGGTCCTGCTCGCGCTGGTGCTGGTCCCCGCCCGATGGCGGCTTCGGCGGTCCGTGGACCCCGACGGTTACCCGCTCGGCCTCGACCCGGCGAAGGTTCCGCTGGTGTCGCGTCTCGGGCGCCTCCCCGGCGTGGTCGCCGGCGGCGCGCTCGCCACCGTCGCCGTGTTCCTCGTCGCCGGGCCGGTGGCCCTCCTCGTCCCGGTCCTGGTCCTGATCGGCCGTCGCCTCCCGGCCGTGCTGGGCTGGGCCGCCCTGGTATTCATGATCGCTGCCGGGGTGGGCGTCTCCGCCTGGCCGAACGCCGTGCCGGGCTCCGGCCAGGGCGCGTTCAGCTGGTACGTGCAGGCCGCCGGCGTGGTGGCGTTCGCCGCGACCGTGGCCGCGCTGGCGTCGCGTGCCCAGGCTCCGGCCGGGCCGGGACCGGCGGCGGACGGCGGAGCCGGCGACCTGCCAGCCGGCGACGCGGGGGCGTCCGGTCCACCGGACGACCTGGACCAGGACGGTGAGCCCCGCTCGGAGACGGGACCATCGCCGGTGGCCGATAGCTCGTTCAGCTGGTTCCCGGAGCGGGCGCGGTCAAGGGCGGTGGGCGCGGAGCACGAGCCGCCCGCCGAGACCGACGGCGCGGAGTTCGACCGCCGCGGCCGGGACCCGCGGTGAGCCGGGTCTCGGGCCGGTCGTCCCGGCCCGTCTCGGCGGTGGYGCCGGCGGTGGCCCGGCCGTCGGTCGGCGCCCGCCCGCTCACCTTCGCCGAGAAGATGATCATTGCGTCCGATCGGCGATCGGCCCCGCTGCTGATCGGGGTCGTGGCCGAGACGGACGGGGCGCTGGACGCCGAGTCGCTGCGGGCGGCGGCGGCCGTCGTGTACGCCCGGCACCCGGAGCTCGGTGCGCCCCTCGCGGACCCCGTCGGGGCGCACGGCTGGTCGCGCCCGGACGGCCCGCATCCCGTCCTGCTCGACGAGGAGACGCCGGCGGGCGGCGAGATCTGGCCGAGGGTCGAATGGCTGTTCTCGCTGCCCTTCGACCTGCTCGCGCCGTCGACGATGCGGTTCCTCCTGCTGCACCGGCAGGAGGGTGATGTGGTCGCGATGGTTGCCCATCACCTGGTGCTGGACGGACGCAGCGCGCTGGCGCTGTTCACCGAGATCCTCGGCGCCGTGTCGCCGTCCACCCCGCCGCCCTCGGACCCGCCGCCGGTGCCACGGAGCACCAGCGGAACCACAGCCATCGCGAGGACCACAGCCACCGGGCCGAGGAGTCCCACCAAACGGCGCGGCGCGGCGCGGCGGTCGCGTGGGCTGGCCCGCGCCGCCCGGCGGTGGGTGAGTGACCGGCTGGGCCTCCGGGCGCGGCACCTGGTGCCGACGGGCGCGGCCGGCGCGGTTGGATACGGCCAGTATCCGTTGATCATGCCCGTGCCGGTGGTGTCCGTGCCAGCCGGTCCGCGGCCGACCGTAAACGACCTGCTGCTCGCGGCGTCGCATCTCGCGGTCGAGCGCTGGAATACCCGGCACGGCCGGCGTACCGGGGCGCTCCGGGCGCGGATGCCGGCCTCGGTGCCACCGCCCGGCCCCGGCGCCGTCGAGGCGCTCGGGAACCACACCGGCCAGGCGATCATCGCCTCGTCCCCGGGTGACCGGGCCGATCCGGCGTCGCTCGCGTACCGGGTTCTCGAGCAGAGCGCGCGGGTGAAGGCCGAGGGCGCGAAGACCGCGGCGGGTCGGTCCGGAGCGATCGCCGCGGCGATGGCCGCCGTCGTTCCCGCCCGCGTCCTGACGACGGTGCTGCGGGCCGCGGTCGGCGCGGTGCGGGTCGTGCTCGCGCCGGCCGTGACGGTCAGCAACCTGGGTTGGGTGCCGGCGGGCCTCGCCGTCGGTCCGGACGGCCCGCGGATCGTCACGGTGTACTTTCTCGGGACCGCGGGACCGCCGCAGGGGCTGATGATCTGTGTGACCCGCGGGGAGAAGTCGCTGCACATCACCTTCGCGTACCACCTGGCCGTGTTCGACCATGYCGGAATCGTGGCGTTTGCGCAGGTTTTCCGGGACGCTGTGGACGATGTCCTATCCGGCCTGTTGTCGGGCCGCGGCCCCACTTCATGATGGAAGTCGCGACGKGCCACCCGTCACTGGCGGACAACGATCGGCTCTGGGCGCGCGCGGCGGCGTTCTCGGCCAGCGGCTGTCTCATCGCTTGAAACGGAGCTGTCCATGGAACTGAAAAGTGCCCTTGCCGAGCGCATCCCGGACCGGGTCTTCGCGACCACTGTCGCCTACGCGCACCGACGGTTCGAACCCGTTCTCGGCCTGGTCAAGATGTTCGTTGGACCGAACCAGACCGCGCTCGACGTCGGCGCCTGGTACGGGCCGTGGACGCACTGGCTGGCCCGCGCCGCGAAGTCGGTGGTGACGGTCGAGGCCAACCCGGAGCTCGCCGACTTCGTGCGGCGGACGGCGCCCCCCAACGTGACCGTGGTTGGTGCCGCGGCCTCCGACGAGGCGGGGACGGCCACCCTCTGGCTGCCACCGGGCGGCAAGGGCACCGAGGGCCGGGCTTCGCTGCACCAGCAGGGAGACTTCGGCCGGTCGACCGAGGTGGAGACGATCCGGCTGGACAGTCTCGACGTGTCCGACGTCGGTCTCGTCAAGATCGACGTGGAGGGGCATGAGCTGGCGGCGCTGCGCGGCGCGGAGGGCATCGTCCGGCGCTGGAAGCCGAATCTCATCGTCGAGGTCGAGGAGCGGCACTCGCCGGCCGCCGACACCCTGAGCCTGATCGACAGCTGGGGCTATGAGGGCATTTATCTGAAGGACGGCCTCTGGCAGCCGCTGGCGGACTTCGACCTCGTCGGGCACCAACGCGCGATGGCGGACGTCGCTGGGCAGAGCTACCTGCGCGCAATCATCAGCAAGACCGGTGACCGTTATGTGAACACGCTGGTCTTCCGTCCCCGCACCGGCAAGAACTGAGCCGGTCGAGCCGGTCGAGAAGAGCAGGGCGTGAATCCGGTTCGGCGATCAGACGGCGTTCAACCGCGCCCGGCCGCGCGGCAGGCGACGACGTCCGCCGCGCCGGGATCCAGCGGTGGGCGGCCGCCCCGGCGCGGCCCCAGCCGCCGGCTGCTCGTCGGTGCCGCCGGTCTCGGAGCCGCGATCGCCGGCGCCGGCACGGCGGCGGTGCGCGTGCTGGGCCCCGAGAGGCAGACGGCGGCCGGGTCGGGGCCGCTGACCGTCTACGGGGCGCCGGGGACGTTCGGCCAGCTGGCCGATCACGCACCGGCGGTCACGATCGACGTGCCCGGATTCGGGTTCGGCCCCGGCCAGGCCGCCTACATGACCACGGTGGCCGCCGATGGCACGGTCTTCATGAGCACCACCCCGTTCACGGACGACCAGACCCGGCCGACCGGGTCGACCATGGAGCTGGCGGTCTTCGACCAGGCCGGGCTCCGGTTCAGTCGGCTGGTGATCCCCTCGACCGCGGGGCGTACCGCGATCTCCAGCCCGGACCCGGCGAAGCGGGGCATCGGCGGCGCCGACGTCAGCGACGTGCTCGTCGTTCCGGATCCCGAGGGCGGCGAGCGGTTGGTCTTCGTCTCGGCCGTGCCGTTCCACGGCTGGAACGTCCTGACCGAGGGGGAGTACCCGACCTTCGGACAGCTGCGCCCGGGACCCAGCAGGACCTGGCGGTACGACCGGTCGCTGTCCCTGACGGCCGGCGAGCTGGCGACGCGGACCGGGAGCCCCACGGCCGCCCAGGCCTTTCCCATGGCGGGTGCCCTCGCGCCGCGGTCCGCGCGCGGGCCGGCTTCCGTCGCCCGGCTGCCGCGCTCGGGTCACCTCGTGGTCGCGCAGTACTTCGGAGACCCGCTGACCGGCACCCAGTCCGGCGCCCTCGCCGTCCTCGACCTGACGGGGCGGCTGCGCGCGTGGTGGCAGTATCCGCCGACGTCGCCGGTGGGCATCCGGGTCGTGGTCAACCCGCGCGAGGTCGTCGCCGACCCGTCCAGCGAGCCCGACGACGAGCGGTTCGTGCTCATCAGCGACTGCCGGGATGAGGGCGGGACGTTCCAGCCCTTCCCCATCCAGGAGTTCTCCTACTCGGCCACCGCCGGGCGGATCGTCCCGAAGAGCACCGCGGTGCGCGCCGTGCAGGACTGGTCCCGGATGGAGTCAGCCTGTTTCGACTCGGCCGGGAACCTCTACGTGGCACGCACGAAGGCGGACGGGCTGCGCGCGGACCCCATGGCCGTGTACCCGAAGCTGGGCCGGGAGCGAAGCCTGGTGCTACGGGCGCCCGCCACCGGTGACTGGACCCAGTCCTTCGGCATCGAGTGCCGGCCCGAGTATCTGGTGGCGGGAACCGGCCGCGGCGGCCTGGTACGCAGCCTGACGACCGATCCGGCGACCGACACCATCCTGCTGGTCGGGCTGGACGGGCTGCTTCAGGCGGTTCGGCCCGAGGGCGCCGGCAAACAGATGACGTTCTCGATCAAGGCCACGGTCGACACGGGCTTGACGAAGCTGCGGGGGCCGACGACCAGGTACGTCGGGGTGCGGCGCGGCGGCGTCGACGCGAAACGCCGCATCCTGTGGCTGCCCGTGAACCAGATGGTGCTGGACGGCCTCACGTGGCCCTATCCGCCGTTCAAGCTGGACCAGTGGCTGATGCGGGTGGACCTACGGGTGCTGCTGGGATCCTGACCCGGTGCTTCGGTTCCGGTTCCGGTTCCGGCCCGCCRCCCGCCGTAGCGGCGGGCCACCGCCTCGTCCGGGCGGGCCACCGCCTGGTCCGGGGGGTCAGCCCGTCCGGTGTCAGATCTTGCGGAGCACCAGGAGCAGGTTCCAGGTGACGAGCTCGCGCAGGCCGGGCACCTTCAGGATCGGCTTGGACCAGTCGGGCAGATACCGCGGCAGGGCGTCGATGACGACGACGTCCTGCCGGGAGCGAGCCCACGCGAGGGTGTCACCGACGTACGCGGCGAACATGGTCTCGCCGAAGATGTTCTTGGGTGGCTCGCCGTTGACCCGCTCGTAGCGGGCGAGCGCGCGGTTGCCGCCGAGGTAGTGCCACGGCGAGGTCTCGTGGCCGCCCCACGGGGACAGCCAGGTGCAGTAGCTGAGGTAGATGAGCCCGCCGGGGCGGGTCACCCGGACCAGCTCCGAGCACATCTGCGCGGCGTCCGGGACGTGCTCCAGCACGTTCGACGTGTAGCAGATGTCCAACGAGTCGGTCCGGACCGGCAACGCGAGCGCGCTGCCCCGGATCCGGCCCGGGACGTCGGTGACCGCGAGCTCCGAGACGTCCGGCTCGACCCAGCAGTAGCGGGCGCCGGCCTCGAGGAACGCGTCCCGGAAGTAGCCAGGGCCGCCACCGACGTCGAGGACGTCCTGGCCGGCGACCGAGGTGTACCGGGACAGCTGGCGCACCGAGTCCGCGGCGATGAGCCGGTAGAAGCTGGGCGGCGGGTCCACGGGCTTCTTGCGGTGCTCGGAGAAGAGCGTCCAGGAACGACGCAGACCCCAGCCGTTGTACGGCACGGAGGGCAGCGCCGCCGCCCGCGGCCGGGCCGCTCCCGGCGCCGCCGACTCGGCTGTCTGCGCCGTCGGGGCCGGTAGCGGATCTGGGGCCAAGTCAACCATAGGCGGACCCTAACACCCGTCCGGCGCGCCGAATGCGGTGGGCAGGGTCACCGCGGAGGCGGTCCGCCGGAGGTTCTCGCCGCCGCCCTGACAGCCTCAGCCCGGACTGTCGCGGCGTGAGATCGAACTCAGCGTAGGCCCTCCTTCGCCGAACCGTTCGAATGTCTTTCCCGGCGGTCGGCCGTCGGCGGCCGGCCGCCCACCTTGGCCCACCTCGGCGTTCGCGCGGTCGCGGCATCGTCGACATCGGACGGACTGTCGTTGATCAGACTGCGGACGGATATCTATAGACGTAATTGGTACCCTTCGCTATCGTTGAAATACGTAAAGCCTGATTTGCCACAAGATTCGTATCGCCCGTATTGCCCGGACCCGCGAGACGATCTATGCCCGCGCCGGGGCCATGCCGGTGGTCACGCAGGGGGTGATCGTGTTCGTGTCCGCGCGCACAGTCGAGGGCCCGGCATCGGTGGCGGTCCCGACCATGAGGAGATCGCTCGCACCGGCCTTCGGCCGGGTGCTGGCCCAGCCGCCGGGCGGCCTCGCCGAGATGCACCGGCTGCGTGGCCGCGTCCCGTTCTGGGACCCGGTCGTGGACGAGATCGACGGCCGCCGCATCCGGGTGGGCGACCACTGGCTGATCGACTTCGCCTCCTGCAACTACCTCGGCTTCGACCTCGAACCCGAGATCAGCGCGGTCGTCCCCGAATACATCGCCCGGTGGGGAACCCATCCCAGCTGGTGCCGGCTGGTCGGTAACCCGCGGCTGTTCGGGGAGATCGAGACGGAGCTCGCCGAGCTCCTCGGCGCCGAGGACACCCTGCTGCTGCCGACCATCAGCCACATCCACATCTCCGTGCTGCCAGCGCTCGCCGGGACCGGCGCGGTGTTCCTGGAGCTCCGGGCTCACCAGACGATCCACGAGGGCGCCCGGATGGCCGCGGCCCGCGGGGCCCGGGTCATACGCTTCCGGGAGGAGAACCTGGCTGGCCTCGCCCGCAAGCTCGCGGCGAGCGACCGCTACCCCCGCGTCATCTGCGTCGACGGGGTGAACAGCATGACCGGCAACGGTCCGCCGCTCGCGGAGCTGGTCGAGCTCGCCCGCCGGTACGACGCGGTGCTCTACATCGACGACGCCCACGGCTTCGGCGTGCTGGGGGAGCGGTCGGCCGACGAGCTCTCGCCCTACGGATCGCGGGGCAACGGCATCGTCCGACACCTCGGCGGCGACTACGACGGGGTGGTGCTCGTCGGCGGTTTCTCCAAGGCCTACTCGTCGCTGTTGGCCTTCGTCGCCTGTCCACCCGAGATCAGGCATTTCCTGCGGATCACCGCGGGGCCATATACATATTCAGGCCCGCCGCCGGTGGCCTCGCTCGCGACCGCGCAGGCGGGTCTGCGCTTCAATGCCGCCCACGGCGACGAACGGCGAGCCGAGCTGTACCGGCGGACGGCGCGGGTGCTCGACGGCATCCGCGCGCTCGGCCTGAACACGCTGAACACGACCGGGTTTCCGATCGTCGAGGTGCCGCTGGCCGATCCCGACCTCATCGAGCCTCTCGGGCGCTTCCTTTTCGAGCAGGGCATTCTCGCCACTCTCGTGCCGTACCCGATCGTGCCGCGTGGCGAGACCGGCTTCCGGCTCTCGGTGACGGCGGTCAACACGGACGAGGAGATCGAGGAGCTGCTGCGCGTCATCGCCGCGGCGGCGGACCGGTTCCCGCTGCGCCGGGTCGCGGACGACGAGAACCCGGCGGACGGCTCCGACGACGATCCGGCGGTCTGATACGTACCGGCGGCGGGCCGGGACAGGGCGCCGAGGGCGGGCCACGAGCCCGGGGCCGAGCCCGGGCTAGACAGCCGGTGGGGGCGAGGCGACCGGTGGGACCGGATCCGCGGGCGGCGGGTGAAGCAGCCGGGCGACGGGCAGCCGGTCGGTGACGAGGCGGACGTCGTCGTCACGGACCGCCCGCAGCGTCGCCAGGTAGTCGTCCCGTGGGATCTCGACGGCGCCGAGCCGGCCCAGGTGGTCGCTGGCGATCTGTACGTCGAGCAGCCGGCCGCCCGCGGCGGCGAACCGGGCGTCCAGGTCCACCAGCGCGACCTTGGAGGCGTCGGTCTCGCTGTGGAACATCGACTCGCCGACGAAGAMCCCGCCGACCAGGATGCCGAACGCGCCGCCGGCGAGCTGGTCGCCCGCCCACACCTCGAGGCTGTGCGCCCAGCCGAGCGCGTGTAGCCGGGTGTAGCCGGCCCGCAGCTCGTCGGTGATCCAGATTTCGGGCGCGGCCCGCCGGCAGCGGCTGACGACCTCGTCGAAGGCCTGGTCCATCGTGGTCGTCCATCCGCAGGACCGGATCCGACCGCGCAGCGACCGGGTGGTGYGCACCGCGCCGACCGGGATCACCGCCCGCGGGTCGGGGCACCACCAGGGCAGGTAGCCCGGCCGGGGCCGACGCCCGAGCCCGCGGCCCACCGCGCGCAGCGCGAGCGCGAGCTGGCRCAGCTGCCCGGCTGTCCGGTCGTCGGGCTGGTCGTCATCGGTCTCGTCCTCGGTCGGCCAGGGGAACACGCCGGCCCGGTAGGCGCCGATGAGCGCGTCCGGGGTGGCGCCACCACCGAGCGCCACCGGCGCGTCGGGCGGCCCCTCGGTCAGCGGCAGCGTGTCCCACCAGCTCGGGCCGGGTCGGGCTGGCCTAGCGGTGAGGCTCACGGCCCCGCGACGGTGCCGGGAGGCCCGGCGGGCGTCGCGGCCGCGGTGAGCCTCGCGGTGATGAGCTCGGCTGGTCCGGGCTCGCCGACGTAGAACCCCTGGGCCAGGTCGCAGCCGAACTCGCGCAGCAGCGCGAGCCCCCGCTCCGTCTCGACCCCCTCGGCGACCACCCGCAGGCCGAGGTCGTGCGCGAGGTCGACGGTCGACCGGACGATCTTGCGGGCCACGTCGTTGCACTCCAGCCGGCTGACGAAGAACCTGTCCAGCTTGAGCACGTCCACCGGGAAGTCGCCGGACAGGTAGGCCAGCGTCGAGTAGCCGGTGCCGTAGTCGTCCACCGCGATGCGCACGCCCAGATCGTGCAGCTCGGTGAGCACCGCGGTGGCACGGGCGCGGTCGAGCATCAGCGTGGTCTCGGTGAGCTCGAGCTCGAGCGCGTCGGCGCCAAGGCCGTGCGCGGCGAGCAGGCCGAGCACATGGTCGGGGAAGGCCCGGTCGAGCAGGTCGGTCGCGGAGATGTTCACCGCGGCCGTGACGTCGAGGCCGGCGGAGCGCCAGCTCGCCAGCTGGGCGCACGACTGGTCGAGCACGGCGGTGGTCAACGGGCGCATCAGCCCGGCGTGCTCGGCGAGCCGCACGAACGAGTCGGGGGCGAGCAGGCCGCGGTCCGGGTGGTTCCAGCGGGCCAGCGCCTCCACCGAGCGGATCCGGCCGGTGGCGATCTCGACCTTCGGCTGGAAGTGCGCCTCGATCTGGTCGCCGCTGATGCCGACCCGCAGGGCCTCGGTCAGGGTGAGCTCGATCAGCGACGCGTCGGCGGCCCTCGGGTCGTAGTGCTCCACGCCGGTGTGCCGCTTCTTGGCGGCGTACATGGCGATGTCGGCGCGCCTCAGCAGCTCGTCCGCGTCCGCGGCCTGGTCGGGGTAGACCGCGGCGCCGATGCTCGCCGCCACCGGGATCGTGAGCGTGCCGACGTGGAAGTCGCCCTCGAGTGCCGCGCGCACCCGGTCGGCGACCAGGTGCGCGCCGACGCCGTCGGTCCGTTCCAGCAGCACGGCGAACTCGTCGCCGCCGAGCCGCGCGAGCACGTCCCCGGGGCGCAGCGCCGTGGCGATGCGCCCGCCGACCTCGATGAGCACCTCGTCTCCGACCGGGTGACCGAGCGACTCGTTGACGAGCTTGAACCGGTCGAGGTCAAGGAGCAGCAGGGCGAGCGAGTGCCCCGCGCTGGCCGCGCGGGTGATGGCCGCGCGCAGCCTCTCGTCCAGCCCGCGCCGGTTGGGCAGGCTGGTGAGGTCATCCGTGAGTGCCAGCGCCTTGGACTCGGCCAGCCGTTGCATCTCGACGAACGTGAGGCCCGCCCGCGCGAGCGCGGCGATCACCGTGCAGGCCGCGAGCAGGACGGCGGCCAGCGGCAGGCGCACGGTCGGCCCGGCCACCAGAATGCCGAGCGCGGTGAGGGCGAGCACCGTCGGGATGAGCATGATGCCCCAGCCCGCGGCCCTGGCCGGAGGCTGGCGTGGCTGACGCTGCCAGGCGGCGAACGCCAGCAGCAGCTGGGACAGCGCCCACAGGACGTCCGACGGGCCGCCGGGGGAGAAGCCGCCCGCGGTCGCCGTCTGGGAGGCCAGCGCGGTGTCCGCCGCGACGAAGCACAGCAGGCCGCAGCCGAGCAGCCACCACACCCGCCCGGCGCGGCGGCCGAGCAGGCCGAACACGCTGAGCACCAGCAGCGCGAGCAGCAGGTCGGCGAGCGGGTAGACCAGCGCGATGAGCAGGTCGCCGAGCCCCAGCTCGGGCTCGCGCCTCTTCATGACCACGCCGAGGCCGGTGGTGAGCGCAGCGACCCCGAGCAGGCCGATCAGCCCGTCGAGCAGCAGGCTCCTGGGTAGCCGTAGCAGGCGGTGGCGCAGCAGCAGGATGACGGCCGCGTAGCACGCCGGGTAGAACGCCAGCCAGCCGGCGTCGATGACAGACGGCGGGATGGCCTGCTGTTTGCCCTCGACGACGTACCCGGTGAGGGACGAGCAGAGCGTGGCCGCGCCGTAGAGGAGCAACCCACCGCCGAGGATCGCCCAGGGCGCCCGGTCGCCGCGGATGAGGACGGCGCGCAGGACGCACAGCAGGCCCACCGCGAGGCTGAACGTGTTGCGCAGGGGCCAGGCCATCACGTCGAGCCAGGGCGCCGCGGTGAAGCCGGCGGCCGCCAGCGTCACGGCCGCGACCAGCAGCAGGAGCTGGCCGACGCGGATCATCCGGTACCGGCGCGACGGGGGCCCGGTGGTGATCACCTCGCGCGCTCGCCGTCGCCCGCGCCGACGTCGCGTGGTCGTCCGGTGGGCGGCGCGATCCGTGCGGACACCCGTGCCTCGGCCGCGGCGACCCAGGAACACCGCCCGTCGTTGAATCGCCGGACCTGGTGACGGGCGGGCCTCGACATGCGGCAATTGTCGCCGATTCCGGCGAGAACCAGAGGGTCGGTGTTTCCCCGGCGATAATGGCCTGTTCGCGCGTTGGGCGAAGTTAGCGTGCTGAATGCGTTCTGGACGACCTCTGTCACTGGTCGGCTTCTCGTTGTTTGCTTCACGGTCATCGACGGCGGGTGTCGCTGGTACGGGGCGTGGCGGGTGGCTGGCGTGGACAACCCGCCGGGGGGATAGGCGTCCGCCCGTTGGGCCCCGGGCCGCGGCTCGGATCTCGGCACCTGGCCTGCAGCACGACTGACGGGCCGCGCCTGGTCCGAGGGGCTTGGCGCGGCGAAGCGGGTGCGGCGAAGGTATCGGCGCGGCGACGTCATAGTCATGGCGGGCATAGGGTCGTGGGCAGTCGTGCATCTCGGTCGGTGTGCCCCGGCCGGGATACCCCGCCCGCCGTCGAGCATGCGCGGGCCGTCAGGGCCTGGCCCGGGCAGAGAGCACCACCCGCCGGGCACAGGCCGTGGGCGGCCGCGCGGCGGTGCACAGACCCCTGACCACGCAGGTCGGGCGCTCGGCGTCCGACCGGCGAGCGCTCCGGCGCCCGCCCACCCGGAGAAGGGCCACGCCTGATGCGGATTGGACTTCAGATCCCCGACTTCACCTGGCCCGGCGGGCCGGCGCGGCTCGGCGCGGATCTGGCCGAGATCGCGAGGACCGCCGACGCGGCCGGCTTCGACAAACTGGCCGTGATGGACCACTTCTTCCAGATCGCGTTCGTCGGCCCGCCCGAGCACGACATGCTGGAGGCCTACACGACGCTGGGCTACCTGGCCGCGATCACCGAGCGCGTCAAGCTGCTGACGCTGGTCACGGGCACCGTCTACCGGCAGCCCGGCGTCCTCGCGAAGACGATCAGCACGCTCGACGTGCTGTCGGGCGGGCGGGCGTGGCTGGGCATCGGCGCCGCCTGGAACGAGGAGGAGGCGGCCGGCCTCGGGATCCCGTTCCCGCCCGTCGCGGAGCGGTTCGAGCGGCTGGAGGAGACGCTCCAGATCTGCCTGGCGATGTGGTCGGACGACGAGAGCCCCTACGCCGGCAAGCACTACCAGCTGGCTCGGCCGCTGGACGTGCCGCGGAGCCTGAGCCGTCCGCACCCGCCGATCATGATCGGCGGCGGCGGCGAGAAGAAGACGCTGCGGCTGGTGGCCCGCTACGGCCAGGCCTGCAACCTCTTCTCCGGCCCGGACCTCGAGCACAAGCTCGCGGTGCTGCGCGGGMACTGCGAGGCGGTGGGGCGCGACTACGACGAGATCATCAAGACGGCCTACTACGCGTTCGACCCGGGCGAGGGCGGCAAGAACGTCGGCGCGATCCTCGCCGACCTGGAGCGGCTGGCCGCCCTGGGCATCCAGGAGGTCATCGGCGGGGTCACCGACGTGGTCAGGATCCGCCCGCTGGAGATCCTCGGCTCCGAGGTGATCGGCCAGGTGGCCGACCTGTAGCAGGGAGACGGCTGACGTCGTGGGGGCACCGGGTGGCCGGTATGTCCGGCATGCTGGATTGGTGACCTCCGCGCCCGAGCAGGCCCCTCGACCAGCGTCCTCGAAGCCGGAGGGTCCCAGGACGCCGCGGACGCGGCGATCTCAGGCCCTCCGGCTTCATCGCGCCTGGGTGGTGGCCGCGGTGGCGTTCGTCGCGCTCGTCGGGGCCGCCGGGTTCCGCGCGGTGCCCAGCGTGTTCATCCTGCCGCTGCAGGAGGAGTTCGGCTGGTCCCGGGCGGCCGTCTCCTCGGCGGTCTCCGTGAACCTCGTCCTCTACGGGCTCACGGCGCCGTTCGCCGCGGCTCTGATGGAACGGTTCGGGATCCGGCGGGTGGTGGCCGTGGCGCTGCTGCTGGTCGCGGCCGGCAGCGGGTTGACCGTGTTCATGACCGCCACCTGGCAGCTGATCGTCTGTTGGGGCGTGCTGGTGGGCCTCGGCACCGGCTCGATGGCGCTGGTGTTCGCCGCGACGATCGCCGGCCGGTGGTTCGAGCGGCATCGCGGCCTGGTGGTGGGTGTGCTCACCGCGGGCGGAGCGACCGGGCAGCTGGTCTTCCTGCCGGTGCTCGCGGTGCTGGTCGACCGGTACGGATGGCGCGCCGCCGCGCTGACGGTCACGGTCGCCGCGGCGGCCGTGATCCCGCTCGTCATCGCGGGGATCCGTGACCATCCGAGCGACGTCGGCCTGCGTCCCTACGGGGCGGCGCCCGAGCCGGAGCCCTCGGACCCGGCCGCGCTCGACGCGTCGGGCAGCCCCAAGCCGGCGGTGGGCGCGGCCCGGGCCGCTGGCGCGGCGCTGACCGGGCTCGCCACCGCGGTCAGGAGCCGGGCGTTCTGGGCGCTCGCCGGCGGGTTCTTCATCTGCGGCATGAGCACCAACGGTCTGATCGGCACGCATTTCATACCCGCGGCGCACGACCACGGGATGCCCGAGGTCACCGCCGCCGGGCTGCTGGCCGTCGTCGGGATCTTCGACATCGTGGGGACTGTGGCGTCCGGCTGGCTGACCGACCGCTTCGACAGCCGCTACCTGCTCGTCGCGTACTACGCGCTGCGTGGGCTCGGGCTCGCGGGGCTGCCGCTGCTGCTCTCGTCCGAGCCGCATCCCAGCATGATCGCCTTCATCGTCGTGTACGGGCTGGACTGGGTGGCGACGGTGCCACCGACGATCGCGCTGTGCCGGTCGGTGTTCGGGCCCGAACGTGCCCCGGTGATCTTCGGCTGGGTGTTCGCCTCCCATCAGCTCGGCGCCGCCGTGGCGGCCGTCGCCGCGGGCTGGGTGCGCGAGGCCACCGGCACCTACACGGCCGCCTGGTATGGCGCGGCGTTCCTCTGCCTGGTGGCCGCGTTCCTGTCCGCGACGGTCCACGCCGGGCCGGCGGACGCCTCGCCGCGCGGGCGACCAGCGCGCCGCCGGGTCGCGGTACCTGTCCCGGCCGACGACACGTTGCCGGCTCCCGCCGGCTGAGCCGACATCCCCAGCGCCGGCTGGCGGAAACCCGTCCGGGCCGCTGGTCGGCGCATCCTGTCGCCTTTCCTAATCGTGGATCCCCATTGGCGGTCGGGAATGCGGAACAAGATGTCGCCAACCACCGCGGCCGGGAAAATGGCTCGGACGGCCCGGTTCGGCTGAGCGGCTTTATCCCAGTGGTGACCGCGGTTCGCCGGCAGGCGGCCGGCCATCCACCCGGACGTGGTCTTGAGCTACGTGCGATCCGAATTAACGTGACGCGGGAGCACGGCTGGCGGGAGTGCTAGCTTGTCGAGGCAGGACGGGCGGCGCGACGATGGGCCGGCCGCGGCGGTGATGCCAGGAGGGCGGGCCGCGCGTGGGCGCGCGGCGTCGCCGGACGGGAGTGCCCCATGCGGTTGTTGATCGTGGAGGACGATGACCGCGTAGCTGCGGCGCTGTCCAGCGTGCTCGGCCGGCACGGCTTCGACATCGTCAGGGCCCGCACCGGGGCGCGTGCCCTGGACCTCATGCACACCCGGCCCGATCTGGTGCTGCTCGACCTCGGACTGCCCGACCGCGACGGCTTCGAGGTCTGCGGCCGGATCCGCAAGGTGTCCAACACCCCGGTGATCATGGTGACGGCGCGGACCGAGCTGTCCGCCCGCATCCACGGGCTCTACCTCGGCGCGGACGACTACATCGTCAAGCCCTATGACCTGCGGGAGCTGATCGCCCGGATCCACGCCGTGGTGCGCCGCTCCCGGCCCGACCCGCTCGCCCCCGCCGAGGCCGACACCGCCGCCTACCCGGGCGGGGCGGCCACCCGGCCGGACGGTTCTGCGCCCGCCGGATCGGCCTCGGCGATCCGGCAGGGGCCCAGAGCCGGCGGCGCGAGTCCGCAGGGTTCGGCCGCCGGCGCCGGTGTGGTGGAGGTCGGTCGGGTCGTCGAGACCCGCGGCCTGCGCATCCAGCTCGACAGCCGCGAGGTGACGGCCGACGACGGGCGGGCCGTCGTCCTGACCCGCAAGGAGTTCGACCTGCTCGCCGAGCTGGCCAGGGCCCCGGGCGTGGTGTTCCGGCGCGAGCAGCTGATCAGCGAGGTCTGGGGCTCGTCGGTGCAGTCGGCGTCCCGCACGCTCGAGGTCCATGTGGCCTCGCTGCGCGCCAAGCTGGGTGACCCGTGCGTCGTCCAGACGGTCCGGGGCGTCGGCTACCGGCTGGCGGCGGCGGGCGCGCCGGCGCCACCGCCTGCCAAGGTCGCCCAGCCGGGCGCGACCGCCGCCGTGGCAGCGGTCGAGCAGGATGTGGACGTCCCAGAGCTGGCCKCCTCGGCGGCCGCGGCCGCCGTGAAACGCCGCCGGCGGGCCTGACCGTCCCGTGCGCGCCAGGCTGTTGGTGATCCTGCTGTCACTGATGACCGCGGCGCTCGTCGTGCTCGGCGTCCCGCTGGCGCGCAGCATCGCGGAGGGTCGCCAGCAGGCGATGTTCTTCGACCGGCTCGGCGACACCACCCGGTTCGCCGGCATGGCCGGGCAGAGCCCCGGGCCAGACGGCACCCGCGCGCTGGCCGGCGAGCTCGTCCGCTACGACCAGGTGTACGGCGTCGAGGCGATCGTCTACGGCCGCGACGTCATCGTGCGCGCGGCCTCCCGACCGGTGCCCTCCATCCCCGACCCCCGGGTGCGCGCGCAGCTGAACGCGGCGCTGCGCGGGCGGGCGGGGGAGAACCCGGCGCAGATCTGGCCCTGGCAGGACCGGCCGCTCGTGATCGCCGAGCCGGTGCTCTCGGGCGGTGACGTGATCGGGGCGGTGCTGACCGTCTCCCCGACCGACCGGCTGCGCGGCCAGGTGCTGCGCCGCTGGCTGCTGCTCGGCCTCGGCGAGATCGCGGCGCTGCTGCTGTGCCTCGCGGTCGCGCTGCGGCTGACCAGGTGGCTGCTCGCGCCGATCGACAGCCTGGACGCGGTCACGCACGCCATCGCCACCGGCCAGCTGTCCACCCGGGTCTCGGAGCGGGTCGGGCCGCCGGAGCTGCGCCGGCTCGCGAGCGCGTTCAACGAGATGGCCGACCACGTGCAGGAGGTGATCTCCCAGCAGCGGGCGTTCGTCGCGGACGCGTCCCACCAGCTGCGCAACCCGCTGTCGGCGTTGCTGCTGCGGATCGAGAACATCGGGCTGGGCCTGCCCCCGGAGTGGCTCGACGAGCTGGAGGAGACCAGGACGGAGGGCCGCCGGCTCACCGAGGTGCTCGACGAGCTGCTCGCGCTCGCCCAGGCCGAGCACGCGGCCACTCGCCCGGCACTGTTCGACGTCGCCGCGGCCGCCCGCGAGCGGCTCTCCGCCTGGCGGCCGGTGGCGACGTCGCGGCAGGTCGTCCTCGTCCAGTCCGGGTTGTCCGAGGCCATGGGGTACGCCGACCGCACGGCGATCGGCAGCGCCCTCGACGCGGTGGTCGACAACGCGATCAAGTTCTCGCCGGCGGGCTCCGCCGTGGAGGTGGCCGTGGTCCGGGACGCCGACTCGGTGCGGGTGGTCGTGCGCGACCAGGGCCCCGGCGTCGCGCCCGACGAGCTGCCCGCCGTCGGCCGGCGATTCTGGCGCAGCCCGCGCAACGTCAACGTCGGCGGCTCCGGGCTGGGGCTGAGCATCGCCATCGCGCTGCTGGGCGCCTCCGGCGGAACCCTGTCGGTCGCGCTGGCCGAGCCGACCGGGTTGGCCGTGACGCTGCGCGTCCCGCGCCGTCCCGTCGCCGCTCTCGCGGCCGCCGCACCCCTGGTGAAGGTACCGGCCTCCTGACGTCCCGGTTCCGCGTTTGGCTGGCGGCCGGGTGACAGCGGGCTCGACACGGAGCCCGGCCTGGGCCGCCGCCCGCCGGGCTCGTCGCCCAGGGAGTCCCGGCAGGTCGAAACAACACGTTTTTACCGGTTAACCATCGCTCCACCCCGGGGACCGGCGCTGGCCATCGGCGAGATGGAGGCTCGCCGACGGCGTGCCGTCGGGCACGCGACGGACAGTGGGGGAACTGGATGAACCGCATACGTCTCACCTCGGCCGCGGCGGGGGCGGTGGCCGTCGCGCTGCTGGGCGCCGGCGTCGCCCAGGCCGGTGGCGACGAGCCGCTGGCGAAGGACGACAGCTATCAGGTCCAGGCCGGCGGCACGCTGACCGCCAGTGGCCACGGGGACAGCATCCTGCGTAACGACAAGGGCAAGAATCTAGCGCTGGTAACGAATACCAAGCCGGCCAATGGCACGCTCGCACTCGACCCGGACGGCACGTTCACCTATAAGCCGAACCCCGGCTTCACCGGCACGGATTCCTTCTCCTACACGGTGAGTGACGCCGTCACGCGGTACGACACGCAGCTGCCGCCACTGGCGACGATCGGCGGCGTGAAGATCGGCGGTGGGGCGTATGGCTCCGCGCTCTACCCGGCCCCGCGCGGCGGCAACGACGAGTTCTACGGCATCACGGACCGCGGCCCGAACGTCGACGGCCCGAACGGCGTGAAGGTCGAGCCGCTGCCCGACTTCACCCCCGCGATCGGCAAGTTCCGGCTCAAGAACGGCGTCGCGACGCTCGAGGGGTCGATCCCGCTGCGCGCGGCGGACGGTTCCCCGTACAACGGCCGGGTCAGCACTGAGGCGACCACCGGCGAGACGATCCTGGACCTGAACGGCAACACGCTCGCGGCGAGCCCCTACGGCTATGACCCCGAAGGCATCGTGGCGCTGCGGGACGGCACCTTCTGGATCTCCGACGAGTACGGCCCGTACATCACGCACTTCGACGCGAACGGCCGGCAGATCGGGCGGCTCTCGCCGTTCGACGGCTCGCTGCCCGCGGAGCTGAGCAACCGTATGCCCAACCGCGGCATGGAGGGCCTGACCATCACGCCCGACGGCGACACGCTGGTCGGGATCGTGCAGTCGGCGCTGCAGCAGCCTGACCTGTCCGGGAAGCCGGTGAACGTCCCGCCGCTGCGGATCGTGACCTACGACCTGCGGACGAAGGCCACGCACGAGTACCTCTACCTGCTGGACGACCCGAAGGTGAACGCCGGCGCCGTGTCGGAGATCACCGCGCTGTCCAACAGCACGTTCCTCGTCGACGAGCGCGACGGGAAGTTCGAGCCCGGGGTGTTCAAGCGGTTCTTCAAGATTGACCTGGCCGGCGCGACCGACGTCGGCCCGAAGGCCAACATCCCGGGCGCCACCTACGCCGCCAGCAAGGGTGGCCTGCTTCTCGGCTCGGCCCAGAAGACCATCGAGGGCACTGTCGGCGAGTCCACCACCGCCGCCGCGCTCACGACGCTGACCGCCGCCGGCATCACCCCGGTGAAGAAGTCGCTGTACGTCGACTTCGCCGGCCTGGTCAGCACGCTCGACCCGACGGGTGGCTTCTTCGGCCACGACAAGGTCGAGGGAGTCGCGACGACGGACGGCGGCAGGACGCTGGTCGTCGCCAACGACAGCGACTTCGGCATCTCCGGCCTGACGAACAGCGCCGCGCCGTTCCAGCTCAAGGCGAAGGTCCTGCCGAACGGCAAGCAGGACGACGGCTCGTTCCTGGTGGTGGACGTGTCCAAGCTGGACGGCAGCTACTCCAGCACCGCCACGGTGACCATCACCGTCACCACTGGCAAGAGGTAACCCCGGCAGACAGGCGTCCCCGTGGCCTGGCTGGCAGGCGCCAGCCAGGCCACGGCCTGCCGTCCCCAAGCACCCGCCGGTATCGTCGTCCAGACATGCAGCGGTTACGGCTGGGGCGTCCGACACGCGGGTGGCTGACGCGTCGGCGCGTGCTCACCGTCGTGGCCGCCGCCACCGCGGTGCTCACCGGCATGGCCATCACCGTCGCGGCGGTCGCCAGGGACGAGCAGGACAACCAATACCGGCACGGCACGATCATGATCCTCACCGGCGGAACCAAGGGCATCTACTACACCTACGGGGTGGAGCTCGCCGCGGCCGTCAACCGCCGCCTCGGCGGGGTGCAGGCGCAGGCGATGGCCACCACGGCGTCGGTCGACAACGTGCGCCAGGTCGCCCGGTCGGCGAACGTCTTCGCGTTCACCGCTGCCGACGCCGCCTCCGCGGCCGTGGCCGGGCGGGCGCCGTTCACCCACCAGGTGCCGATCCGCGCACTGGCCCGGATCTACGACGACTACGTGCACCTGGTGGTCCGCGCGGACGCCCCGATCCATACCATCGCCGACCTCGCAGGCAAGCGGGTGTCGGTCGGCTCGGACGGGTCGGGCACCGAACTGATCGCCGAACGGATGCTCGCCGTCGCGGGGATCGACCCGGCGACGCTGAGCACCAGCCGGCTCGGCATCAACGAGTCGGTGGTCGCGCTGCAGGACAGTGACCTCGACGCGTTCTTCTGGTCAGGCGGCCTGCCGACCACCGGTATCACAGAGCTTGCCCAGCAGACCCCGATCCGCCTGGTCCCGCTCGGCCAGCTCGCCGCCGGTCTGCACGCCGAGTGGGACCCGGTCTACCGCTCCGGCGCGATCCTCGCCGATACCTACCCGCTGGCTGGCGACGCCGTCGACACGCCGACGGTCGCCGTGCCCGACCTGCTCATCACTCGTGCGGACACCGATCCGGGGCTGGTCGAGGAGGTGACCAGAATCCTGTTCGACGCCCGCGCCGAGATCGCCGACCGGGTGCCGGTCGCCTACGCGCTGGACCGGCGCAGCGCCATAGCCACGTCACCCATCCCCCTGCACGACGGCGCCCTGCGCTACTACCGGGCCACCAAGAGCTGAGAACGCCGTCGGCCGACGACCGCGCGGACGTCAGCCGGTTCGCGCCGTCAGCCGACGGCGGCGCGGCGCAGGGAACGGTAAAGGAGCTGGGCGTCGCCGAGGCGGCGGCGCAGCGCCCGCTCGAGCCCCGCGATGGGGTAAAGGTTCTGGGGAGCGCGGCCGTCCTTGAACTCCTGGGAGGCGAACCGCGGCAGCACCGCCTGGCTCAGGTCCGCGAGCGCGACCGCCTCGTCCAGGGCCAGGTCGGCTCGGCACTCGACGCGGGCGACGCCGGCCCAGGGAGCGCCGGGCCGGCTGGGAAGACGCAGATACCAGCTGAACCGGTCCCAGCTGGCGTCCCGGCGGTTGTTCAGCAGGAAGATCGGCGTGCGTTCCGCCCGGTCGAGCGCCCCGACGACTGCGTGCTGCGCCGCCGGCAGGTACTGGGTGTGATGGGTCTTGACGAAGCCCAGCGTGCGGGGCAGGCGGGTCCGGCCGCGCAGCGGGCCGTCGACGACGAGCAGGTCGTCCGCCCGCCCGCCGGCCTGGTCGGCGGTGCGCTGGTCTGTGGGGTGCTGGTCGGTGGCGCCCTGGTCGGGCCACGGCTGACCGTCGGCGTCCACGCCGAACTCACCCGCGAGGGCGTCCGCGAACAGGGCGTCATCGTCGTCGATGGTCTGGATCAGCTGGTGGGCACGGCGCGCCTTGCCGGCGGTCCGGACCTCCAGCTCGAGCAGCTCCTGCTGCAGGGCCAGGGTCGGGCCGTCGGGGCCGTCCTTGGCCATCCTGACGCGGTACCGGCCGCCGCCGGTGCGCAGGTCGGTCGCGTGGCTGGCGGCGGTGAACAGGCCGCGGCGGACATGGGCACCGAGCAGGTGGGCGCCCTCGCCGCAGCAGCAGACGACGCCGCCGGCGTAGGAGGCGCAGATGGCCGGCGCGGCGGAGGCCGCCGCGGCACCGTCCGGCGCGAGGTCATGGATCCAGGCCCTCGCCTCGACCCGGCGCACGCCGTCCACGAACAGCACGGCGGAGGGCACGGCGACGGACCGAGCCCTGGCCGACGGCACGGCCATGGGACGCCACGCCGCGGCCCTGACCTCCAGGTTCACCTCGACGCGGGCGCTGGAGTCCGCGAGGTCGTCCCCGGCCACGCTGGTGCCGTAGCTCGGATCCCAGGCGTCGACGCTGAACCGCATGCCCCCGGCGGCCGACGGCGCCGCGGCCGGCGGGGTGAGGCCCGTGGTGGTCGTCAAGCGTTCTCCCTGGTGACGGTGGAGGTGCGCTGGTCGCGGCTCACCGCGAAACGGACCGGAACCCGTTCGGCCAGCGCACGGACGTGCGTGACGATGCCGACCATCCGCCCGGCGCTTCCCCCGCCGCCGCCGGCCAGGTTCTCCAGCGTGGTCGCGACGATGTCGAGCGTCGCGTCGTCGAGGGTGCCGAAACCCTCGTCGAGGAAGATCGAGTCGAGTCGGGTCGCGCCGGCCGCCGCCATCATCGTGAGCTGCGCCGACAGCGCCAGCGCCAGCGCCAGGCTGGCCTGGAAGGTCTCCCCCCCGGACAGGGTGCGTACCGGGCGCTCGGAGTCGGCGTCGGCGTGGTCGACGACGATGAACTCGCCGTCCGCGTGGGTCAGCTCGAACTGCCCACCCGACAGCTCCGCCAGCGTCAGCGACGCGTCGGCGACGAGGGTGTCGAGCGCCGCGGCGACCAGCCAGCGCTGGAATCCGTTGGAACGCAGCAACGTCCCGAGCTGGTGGGAGACCTGCTCCGCCTCTCGCGCCCGGGTCAGCCCGTCACGTAGCCCGGCGGCCTCGGCGCGCCGTTCGGCGATCCGGTCCCGGTCCGCCCTGGCCCGTTCGAGGGCCGCGGACACCGCGCGCGCCGCGGCGTCGGCGGCCGTGGCCGCGGCCGGCTGGATGCCGTGGGCCGCGAGCAGCTCGGCCAGCGCCCGTGTCGCGCCGTCCCTGGCCTGCCCGGCGCGGGTGACGGCGTCGCGCAGGCCCGGCAGGCGGCGCTCCCGCGCGGCCGTCCCGGCGCCGGCCCAGCCGGTGAGTGACGTCCAGCCGGCGAGCAGGTCGTCGACGGCCAGCGCCGGCGCGCCGAGTGCCACGACCTGGTCGCGGGCCCGGGCCAGCACGGCCTGGGCGTCCCGCAGCTCGTCCTGGGCACGGCGCAGCTCGGTGCCGGCGGCGTCGGCCTCCGCCCGGGTCGCGCGCAACAGCTGGTCGGCGTCCCTGGCCGCCAGCGCGAGCCGGTCCAGCTCGGCGAGCGCCGCCGCAACCTCGGCGGCCGCGGGGGCGTCGGCGAGGGCGGCGCGCAGCCGGGTGATCCGGGTGCTCAAGGACTCCAGCCGGCTCGCGACGGTGCGCTCGTCGTGCAGGGCCGCGACCTGGTCGCGTTCGGCCCGGTCCGCCGCCCCCGACGCCTGGCCGTGGGCGCGCTCGGCGGCGGCGTGGGCCTCGTGGGCGGTCGCCTCGCGGGCCGCCGCGCCGGCGAGCTGGGTCGTCCGCTCGGCGGCGAGCTCCCCAGCCCAGCCGACCAGCCGAGCCCAGCTTCCGGCCAGATCGGTCCCAGTCCCGCCGGCCCCGCCGGCGGGGCCGGCAGGATCGCCGGGCTCGTCGACCAGGCCGGGCGCGCCGAGGGCGACCAGCGGGTCGCGGGCCGCCGCGAGCTCCGCCCGCGCCCTCGCGCCCGCCGCCGCGAGCCCGGCGGCCGCCTGCTCGGCCGTGTCCGCGTCCTGGCGCGCCGCCGCCAGCTCACGCGCCGCCCGGGCGGCGGACTGCTCGCGACGGGCGATCTCGGCCAGACCCGCCGCGACGCCGTCCTGGTCCGGCGCGTCCGTGAGCGCGCGCCGTAGCTCGCCTTCGCGCTCGGTGAGCTGGCGCAGGCGAAGCCTGGCCTCGTACTCGGCCCGGCCGGCGTCGGCCGAGCGTCGTTCGGCGGCCTCCAGCTCCGCCCTGGCCGCGTCCGCCGCCGCGCGCGCCGACTCCAGCGCCGTCTCGTGACCGGCGGTGGCGGGCAGGGTGACGACCTTCTGCTCGCACACCGGGCACGGCTCGCCGGCGACGAGATGCGGGCGGACCGCGGCGGCGAGGTCGTCCGTCCGCGCCCGATCCAGCGCCGCGGCCGCGTCGCCGTGACCGCGCCGGGCATCCTCGACCGCCGCGATCGCCGCGGCCAGGGCGCCGCGCGCGGCCACGTGCGCCCGGTCGGCCTCGGCGCGCGCCGGCAGCAGCCGGTCGAGCTCGTGATGCGCCTCGCGGGCCCGTTCCAGAACGGCCCGGTCGGGAGCGGTGAGGAGCGCGGCCCGGGCGTCGTCGTCCGCCCGCTCCGCGGCCTGGCGGTGCCGCGCGGCCTCGGCGGCGGCGCGCTGGGCGGCGCGCAGCAGCCCCGCGACCTCGACGACACCCGGTGGGGTGCGTACACCGGCCAGCAGGTCGCGGTCGGCCCGCAGCCGGGTCACCTCGTCGGCCGCCTCCCGTGCCCGCCGGGCGGCCTCGTCCCGCGCGACTGCCGCGGTGTCCCGGGCACCTCGGGTCTCGGCGACCGCGGCGGTGACCCGGTCGAGGGCCGCGCGGGCGGCCGTGTGGGTGGCCTGGGCCTCGGGCTGGGCCGCGAGCAGCCGTCCCAGCTCGTCGTGGTCACGGCTGGCCTGTTCCAACGGGGCGCGTGCGGGCGCGGCCGCCAGGTCGTCGCGGGCCGCGGTGTCGGCCCGCTCGGCCGCCTGCCGGCGTTCGGCCGTCTCGGCGGCGGTCCGGCTCGCGCTGGTCAGCCGGGTGGTCAGCTCGGCGACGCCGGCCGGCGTCCGGACCGCCGCCAGCAGGTCCCGCTCGGCGCGGGCCCGGTCCAGCTCGGCGGTGGCCTCCTGGGCGGCGCCGGCCTTGGCGGCGACGTCGGCGAGCGCCGCGTCGACCAGGCCGGCGACCTCGACGAGCGTGTCCACCCGGCCGGCGGCGCTGGCCTCGGCCTCCTCGGTGGCGTCGCGGTAGCCGTCGAGCTGTCTGTCGAGCACCTCGGCGCGGTGGCGCTGTTCGGTCGCGCGGTTGTTGGCGGCGACGCGGATCTCGTCGTAGACGCCCAGGCCGAGCAGCTTGGTGAGGATCTTCTGCCGGTCCGCCGGCTTGGCGTGCAGGAACTCGGCGAAGTCGCCCTGGGGGAGCACGACGCAGACGCAGAAGTGCTCGAAGCTCAGGCCGAGCAGCGCCTCGACGGCCCTGCTCACCTCGGAGTCCGCCGCGACCACCTCGGTCTGGTCGCCGGGGGCGCCGAGCCCGGCCGGGTCGGCGAGCTTCTCCAGCCGGGCATTGCGCACCGTGACCCCGCCGCTGGCCATCCGGCGCAGCTCCCTGGCCGCCACGAAGCGGCTGCCGGCCGCGTCGAACACCAGCCGCACCGTGCCGCGCGCCACCGTCGGGGCAAGGGCCAGCGACACCATCCGCCGGTCGTTCCACCGGGGCACCGAACCGTAGAGGGCGAACGTCATCGCGTCGATGACGGTCGACTTGCCGGACCCGGTCGGCCCGACGAGCGCGAAGTAGTCAGCATCCGCGAAGTCCACCGCCACCGGGTCCCGGAACGAGCCGAAACCGGCGATCTCCAGCAGCACCGGTCGCATCAGCTCTCTCCTTCCGGCGCCCGTCGGCCCCCGGCGGCCTCCCGACCAGCGACGACGACCGGGGCCGTCGGGCTAACCATGCCGGTCGGCTCCGACAGTTTCGTCGTGCAGGGCGGCGAAGAGCGCCTCCACCCGGTCGTCGGCGATGTTCTGCGTGCCGAGGTACTCGTGGAAGAGGTCCGTCGGGCCGCGCTGCCCCCCGTCCGCGAGGCGGCTGGGCCGCGAACCGGTGGCCGCGGCGGCGAACTCCGGGTCGATGCGCACCTCCAGCGCGTTCGGCAGCAGTTCCAGTACCTGCTCGCGCAGCCCGGCGCGCGCCGGCTCGCGTACCCACACCCGCAGCAGGGCGTCGCCGTACTCGGCAGCCGCCTCCGCGAGCTCCGCCACGGCGCCGCGCACCGTCCGCAGCCGCCGCCCCGCCGTGACCGGGATGTCCACGCCCTTCGCCGGGACGCCCGGCGACGCGTCGACGACCCGGACCACCGGCGTGTAGTCCTCCTCGCCGAAGTCGACGGCGAGCGGGGAGCCGCAGTACTCGACCGGGCAGGGCGCCGGCAGCGTCTGGCGGCGGTGCAGGTGGCCGAGCGCGACGTAGTGCGCGTCGGCGGGGAACGCCGTCGCCGGCACGTAGTAGTCGAAGATCGACTGCGCCAGCCGCTCGCCGCCGCCGAACCTCCCGCCGGTCACCGTGAGGTGCGCGAGCACCAGGTTGACGGCGTCGTCGTCGAAACCGCGGGACAGCGCGGCGAGCAGGTCGCGCACCATCTGGTCGTACCTCGCCGCGTTCTCGGCCGGGGTCTGGGTCACGAGCTCGGCGGCGCGCACCGCGTAGCGCTGCGACAGGAACGGCAGCACGGCCACCCGGACCGGTTCGCCGGTGCCGCGGGCGGTGAACGGGACGACCCCGCCCTTGTCCGCCCTGCGCACCGTGCCGACCATCGTGATCCCGGYGGCGTGCATCAGCGGCCGGTATGCCTCGAACGAGCGYGGATGGTCGTGGTTGCCGGCGATCACGATCACCTCGGCGCCCGTGCCGCGCAGGCCGAGCAGCGTCTGGACGGCGAGCCGCTGCGCCTCCGCGGACGGCGCCGCCGAGTCGTAGACGTCGCCCGCCACCAGCACCGCGTCGACCTCCTGGGCGCGGGCGATGCCGACGACCTCGCGCAGCACCGCTTCCTGGTCGTCGAGCCGGCTGCGGCCCTTCAGCGACTTGCCGATGTGCCAGTCGGACGTGTGCAGAAACCTCATGGCGAGCTGTCCTTCGCGGCGCGGCCGGGCGCGGGGCGTGCCGGCCGTTGGACGAGCGGTGCGGTGGAGGCGGTCGGGCGATCAGGTGGTCAGGCGGTCGCGCGGTCGCGCGGTCAGAAGGGCGGCGGGTCGTCGTCGGGGTCGGGTAGCTGGCCGAACGGGTCCGGGCGGGACGGCGCGGGCACCGCGGGCCCGCCGGCGGCCGTCGCCGGCGCTGTGAGGGCGTCGTCGTCGCCCGCCTCCGACGGCCGGGTCGCCCAGGCGGGGAACGGGAACGTGACGGCCAGCGGGACGGGGATCTCCGGCTGGGTGACGAACATCGAGCCCGGCTTCGCCAGTGTCGCCCTGGCGCGCTGGCTCGGCGGCAGGAACCCGTACTCCGGCCGGGCCGCCTCCGCCGGGTCGAGCCGCCCGACGATCCGGATCGCGCTGTTCGCGATGATCCGCCGTTCCACCTCGCTCGCCGTCTGCTGCGCGCCGACCAGGATGATGCCCAGCGACCGGCCGCGCTCCGCGATGTCGAGCAGCACCTCCTTGATCGGACTCGTCCCGTCCCGCGGCGCGTACTTGTTCAGCTCGTCGAGCATCGTGAACAGCAGCCCGCCGGGGCCCGCGTCCTCCTTGCGCCGCATCTCCGCCGCGAGCACCACGCCGACGACGAACCGCTGCGCCCGCTCCGGCAGGTTGTGCAGGTCGACGACGGTCACCTGGTGGCCGGCCGTGCTGACCCGCCGGCCCGCGGCGTCCGGCAGGTCAGCCCGGATGACCGTGCGCAGCGCCCGCAGCGACGAGCGCAGCCGGCGCACGAACGCGTTCACCGTGCCCGCGCCGGTCGCCGGCCCTGCCCACTTCGCCCGCGCGCCCTCGTCGTTCACCCGGTCGATGACGAAGTCGACGAGCTCCTCGTAGGTCCGCAGGACCTGCCCCTCGACCTTGACGCCGCCGTCCGCGCCGAACGGGACGGCGTCGAGGCGCAGCCGGTTGGTGACCTGGTGGACGACCATCGTGTACTGCTGGCGATCGTCCTCGGAGTCCGCGAAGACGTACGGGAGCAGCTCCTCCCGGCAGAACTCGAGCGGGGTCCACCAGAACGCGCTCACGCCGGACGTCCGTGCCGCGACGTGCGGGCGGCCGGTGGTGTCGCCCGGCAGCGGCGGGGCGAAGAAGCCGGCGGACGCGAACGGTTCGGCCGGCAGCCCGAGCCGGTCGTAGACCGCGCGGACCTCGTCTGTCAGCCGGATGTTCGGCCGGTCCAGGAACAGCAGGTCCTCGCCCTTGACCGAGAACACCAGCGCCTTCGCGTTCACCGCCGCCCGGCCGAGCACGCCACAGCGGAAGACCGAATACAGCAGGAACAGCGCGAAGCTGGTCTTCGTCGCGACGCCGGAGATGCCGCTGATGGAGACGTGCGCGCCGCGGGTGCCGTCCAGGAACTCCAGGTTGACGTAGATCGGGCTGCCGTCGCGGCCCAGGCCGACCGGGATGCGGCGGTCCATCTGGTCGAAGTAGAGCGCGGTCGCCCGCTCGTCGCCGGTGGCGCGGCRCACCAGCTCGCCCGGGCGGGGCGGGACGTAGATCTCCGGTTCGAGGCGCGTCGTCGTCACTTCGGCGATCTCCTGCACCTGGGCTGGCAGCACACCCTCGGCGATCAGGAATACGTCCGAGTCGAAGCTCGCGCCCTCGTGCCGTGCCTCGACCTGGGTGACCACACCGGCCGTCATCACCGGTCCGACCCCGGGCACGGTGCGGATCGTGACGACCACGTCGTCCAGCTGCAGGTAGCTGCCCTCGTTCAGCGCGACGTGGAACAGCAGCGGGGTCGCCTCTTCGGTGCCCATCACCCGCCCGACCGGGGGGGTGACCGCTGTGGGGGCGGCAGCCGGCCCGGCCGGCGCGAGGGCCGCGTCGTCCGGAGTCGCCTGGCGCGTGCCGTTCGACGGCGCGCCATTGCGGCCACCAGCCTCCGTCACCGTCACCGGGTCCGTCACCTCCACCGTCGCGCCGTCTGTCGCCCAGCGCCCGCCGCGCGTCCTCGTGCTCGTGCTCGGAGCGTGCACGCCCGGACCGCGATCACCCCGGCTCCGCATTATCCGGCCGGACGCGACCGTGGCACGTTCGCCCGACTTCGGCGTGTCTCGCCACATCCGATCCGTGGCCGTGGGGCGGGCTGGCCGCGGAGCCCGAACCGACCGCACCATATGCCGCGGTCCGGACAGTTCGCCGGCGCGTGGCTCTCGGTGGTTCCCCGCCGCCGGTTCCTCCAGGGGCTGTGATCGTCCTGACGGACAGATCGAGCACCCTGGAGGCGGCGCGCCCTTCCCGCGGCAGGGCGGTTACGGGCGGACCTCGTAGACGATGTTGAACGGGGTCTGGGCGGCCCGGCGGAACCGGGTGAAGCCAGCCTCGGCCGTCACCCGCCGGATCGCCGCCTCGCCCGCTTGCGCGCCCAACGCGTGACCGCCGGGCTGGGAGAGCGCGTTGGGCACGCACATGAACGTCGAGCCGCTGTAGTACGCGCGCCCGACCGGGTTGAAGTTGCCCTCCACCGTGTCCGCGGCGAAGGGCTCGACCAGCAGCCAGGTCCCATCCGGGGCCAGCGCCTCGCGCACCCGCCGGGCGGCGCCCACCGGGTCGCCCAGGTCGTGCAGGCAGTCGAACATCGCCACCAGGTCGAAGTCACCGCCGGTGAACGTCTGCGCCGTGCCCACCTCGAAGGTGACCCGGTCCGCGAGACCGGCGGTGGCGGCCTTCTTGCGGGCCAGCTCGATCGACTCGGCGTGGTAGTCCAGACCGACGACGGTGGTGCGCGGGTAGGCCTCGGCGATCAGGATCGACGAGGACCCCAGCCCGCAGCCGAGATCCGCGACCCGCGCCCCGGCGGTCAGCTTCGCGTCCACCCCGTCGAGCGCGGGGATCCAGCTGGGAACCAGTTCGGCCACGTAACCGGGGCGGTAGAACGCGTCACAGCCGAGGAACACGTCCTCGTGGTGCTCGTGCCAGCCGAAACCGGCGCCGGTGCGGAACGCCTCGCTGATCTGGGGCTCCGCCCGCAGCATGCCGAGCGAGAGGAGGAACGCTCCCGGGATGTTGGGACCGTTCGGGTCGGCCAGGCAGAACGCCTGCTCCGGCGTGAGCGAGAACTCACCGCTAGCCGGGTCGTAGCCGACATAGCCGCCGGCGGCCTGCCCCCGCAGCCACTCGGTCAGGTATCGCTCGTTGCAGCCGGTGCGCTCGGCGAACCGCTCCGGCGTCGCGGGGCCCTGGGCGAGCGCCTGGTAGAGGCCCAGCCGATGACCAATCACCACCGAGCCGGCGGCGTGGGTGGCCGAGAGATCGTTGACGGCCCTCCCGAGGAAGTCCATCACCCTGGCGTGGTCCATGACTGTCTCCTCATTTCCGTGCTTCGTAGTTCCGTCCGCGTCTCGTCGTCCGCCGGGGCTGGTGCCGGCCGACGAGGGAAAGATTCGGCCGGTGGCCTTGCACGCGACTTGCATGCGCTGACACGCCGCTAACGTGGCGCTCGCGGCAGGTTCTGATCGAGCCCACGCGGCCGGTTCGAACGAGGTGCGCCGGCCGTAAGGCCGATCGAGGCGGAACCACGACGCGCTGGCCTCGGACGGCGTCCACGGGCCGACGGTTCGGAGGGCTGACGGGTTCTCGTCAGGTCCGCCCCATCGCGGCTGGGACGGGAAATGCTGGCGCGCTGGGGGTGGGCGACGGTGGATGGGTTCGCGCCGGTGCGGGTGGAACTGCTGGGTCCGCTGCGGCTGGTCGTCGACGGCGTGCCGGTCGACGTGCGCGGCCCGAAGCAGCGCGCCGTGCTCGTGCTGCTGGCACTCGCCGAGAGCCGGATCGTTCCGGTCGACCGGCTGGTGGACGCGCTGTGGCCGGCGGAGGTCCCGGAGTCGGGCCGCCAGGCGTTGCACAGCCAGATCCATCGGCTGCGCGGGCAGCTGGCCGCGGCGGCCGGCCGGTTGCGCACGCTTCCCGACGGCTATCTGCTGGAGCTCGGCGACGACGGTCTGGACCTGACGCAAGCCCGTGCCCTGTTGGCCGCCGCGCGGCGGGATCCGGCCGGCGCGTTCGCGCGGCTGCGCCGGGCACACGGGTTGTGGCGCGGCCCGGTCCTCGCCGATCTCGGCGACGTCGAGCCGATCGCCGCCGCCATCGAGGGCTGCGCGCGGCTGCGCCGGGAGGTGATCGACGCGCTGGTCGCGGCCGGACTCGCCGAGGGGGAGGCGGCCGCGGTCGCCGGCCTTGCCGCGGCGTCCGTCGCCGCCGAGCCGCTGCGCGAGCCCGCGGTGCTGCTGTCAATGCGCGCGCTGGCGGCGACCGGCCAGGCACCGGAGGCGTTGCGTGTCGCGGCCGCCTACCGGCGCCAGCTCGTCGAGGAGACCGGCCTGGATCCGTCCCCGGCGCTGGATGCCCTGGTGCGGGACGTCGCCGCCGGGGCCGCTGGGCCACCGCCACCCTCGATGGCGGCCCCCGCGCCGCCATCGCCGTCCCCGAGGCCCGCACCCCCGATGCCCTCGCCGTCCCCGATGCCCCCGATGTTCCGGTCGGCGCCGCACCCGGCGACTCGGCTCTTCGGCCGCGACGGGCAGGTGGGGGCGCTGCACCGGCTGCTTGCCACGGAACGGCTGGTGACCCTCGTCGGGCCCGGCGGCGTTGGCAAGACCAGAGTCGCGCTGGAGGTGGCCCGGTCGAGTGACGTCGCGACGGTGCTGCCGCTCGCGCCCGTCACCGACCCGGCCGCGCTGCCGCATGCGCTGGCGGCGGCCCTGGACCTGGAGGTCGTCCAGGGCGACGTCCTGGCGGCCTGCGCCGCGGTCCTCGGCGCGCGTCCCGGCCTGCTGATGATCGACAACTGTGAGCACCTGCTCGACGCGGCACATGACGCGGTCGGCGCGCTGCTGTCGAGGTGCCCACGGCTGACGGTGCTCGCCACCAGCCGCGAGCCGCTGGGCCTGGCCGCGGAGTACGTCTGGCGGCTCGCGCCGCTGCCGCTTCCTCGCCCGTCCGGCCAGGCGCTCGCGGCTCCGGCCGGCTTCGAGGCTGCAGCGGACCCAGCGGACCCAGCTGGCCTGCCGGACTCCGCCAACCCGACGGACCGTGGCGGCCAGACGGATCCCGTCGACCCGGCCGGCCTTGCCCGCGTGCCGTCCGTGGCGCTCTTCCTCGAGCGGGCCGGCCGGGTGCGGCCCGGGCTGGCGCCGACGCCGGGCGAGCTGTGGACCGTGGCCGACATCGTGCGCAGGCTCGACGGGATGCCACTGGCCATCGAGCTCGCGGCGGGCCGGCTCTCGGCCTTCTCCTTCTCCGACCTGCGAGATCGGCTGGACCGCTCGCTCGACCTGCTCGGCGGTGGCCGGCCCAGCGGCGACCCGCGGCACCGAACGCTGCGGGCGACCATCGAGTGGTCCTACCGGCTGCTCACCGCTGACGAACGGCGCCTGTTCCGCCATCTGTCGGTCTTCGTCGACGGCGTCGGCCTCGACACCGCCGAACGGCTCGCCGCGGACCTTGGCCTGGCCGGCGATCCCGGCGGCGCCGTCGCCCGCCTCGTCGACACTTCCATGATCAACGCGGATTTCGCCGCCGGGCAGCCGCGGTACCGGATGCTCGAAACGCTCCGGGCCTTCGGCGTGGACCGGCTCGCAGCGGCCGGCGAGGACGAGGCCGCCGCCGGCCACCTGCTGCGCTGGGCCTGCCGGTTCGCGGGATGGTTCGACGCCGTGGTGCGCACGGAGCGCGAGCCCGAGGCCGACGCGGCCCTGCGCCGCGAGCTGCCGAGCCTGCGGGCCGCCTGGCGGCTGGCCCGCGACCGCGGGGATCTCGATGCGGCGGCCGCGTTGGTCGTCACGCTGTACGACGCGATCGCCTACCGCGATCTCATCGAGATCCGGGGCTGGGCCGAGGAACTGGCCGCCGACCCCGCGATGGCCACCCATCGGCACGCCGCCCCGGTGTTCGGCGCGGCCGCCGACGCCCTGTACCACCGTGGCGCATATGCCCAGGCCGAGCGGCTCGCGCGCATCGGACTGGCGCTTGCCACCGACGACGCGGCCCGGTCGTGCTGCCTGCTGCCACTGTCGATCTCGACCCTGGCCCGCGGCGCGTATGCCGAGACGATCGAACATTCCCTCGCGGCCTTCGAGCTCGACTGCCGCCCGCGCGAGAACCTGGGTGTCGCCGCCCTCGCCGCGACCTACGCGGGTGACCTGGAGCGTGCCCGGAGACTGAACGAACGCGGCTCGGTGGTGTCCGTGTCACCGTCATCGCGCGCCTGGGACGCCTATGTCGCCGGGGAGGTCGAGAACCACGCGGGCCGCGACGAGAGCGCCGAGGAGCGGTACACCGCCGCCATCGACCTGGCCCGCGGCTCCGGTGCCACCTTCCTCGTCGGGATCGCGGCCGTGGGGCTGCTGACCGTGCGAGCCCGTGCCGGCCGGGTCGACGAGGCGCTGGCCGGCTACCGCGAAGTGATCGACTACTTCGCCCGCACCGGGAACTGGATACACCTGTGGACTACCCTGCGCAACCTCGCCGACCTGCTGCGCCGCCTCGGGGACCACGCCCCCGCGGCCCTGCTCGCCGCCGCCGCCGACCACGCTCCGGACGCCTCGGCCGTCGCCGACCACTCGGCCGTCGCCGACCAGGACCTCCCAGCCCGGGTGGCCGATGGCGACGAGGAGCCGCGCGGCACGATGCCGTCCCCTGCCGCGAGTCCCGGCCGGGCCGAGGTCCTCGCCGCCGCCCGGCAGGCGATCACCCGCAACCTCGGCCGGACCTGAGCCCTGGCCAGCCGTAGCCGTAGCCTCGGCGGCTGGGGACGGCTACGCGTCGACGTACTGGGCGAGGTGCTGGCCGGTGAGCGTGGAGCGGGCCGCGACCAGGGCGGCCGGGGTTCCCTCGAACACGACCCGCCCGCCGTCATGGCCTGCGCCCGGGCCGAGGTCGATGATCCAGTCGGCGTGTGCCATGACCGCCTGATGGTGCTCGATCACGATCGCCGACGCGCCCGCGTCGACGAGCCGGTCCAGCAGCCCCAGCAGCTGCGCGACGTCGGCGAGGTGCAGACCCGTGGTCGGCTCGTCGAGCACGTAGACGCCGCCGGTCTCGGCCAGGTGGATCGCCAGCTTGAGCCGCTGGCGCTCCCCGCCGGACAAGGTCGTGAGCGGCTGGCCGAGGCGCAGGTAGCCGAGGCCGACGTCGGCCAGCCGGGCGAGGACGGCGTGCGCCGCCGGCGTCCTCGCCGGCCCGCTCGCGAAGAACTCCGCCGCCTCGTCGACCGACAGGGCGAGCACCTCGCTGATGTCCAGGCCGCCGAGCCGGTACGTGAGCACCTCGGCCTGGAAGCGCCGTCCCTCGCATTCCTCGCACACGGTCGAGACCCCGGCCATCATCGCGAGGTCCGTGTAGACGACGCCGTTGCCGTTGCAGTTCGGGCAGGCGCCCGCCGAGTTGGCGCTGAACAGGGCGGGCCTGACCCCGTTCGCCTTCGCGAAGGCCTTCCGGATCGGGTCGAGCAGGCCGGTGTAGGTCGCCGGGTTGCTGCGCCGTGAGCCTCGGATGGGGGCCTGGTCCACCGAGACGACACCGGCGCTCTTCGGGATCGAGCCGTGGATGAGGGAGCTCTTGCCCGACCCCGCGACCCCGGTGACGACGACCAGGACGCCGAGCGGGATGTCGACGTCGACGTCGCGCAGGTTGTGCCGGTTCGCGCCGCGGATCGCCAGCTTCCCGGTGGGCGCGCGGGTCACGGTCCGCGGCGCCGCCCGGTCGTCGAGGTGGCGGCCGGTGCGGGTGCCGCTCGCCCGCAGCCCGGCGACGGTGCCCTCGAAACACACCGTCCCGCCCGTGTTCCCGGCGCCGGGGCCGAGGTCGACGACGTGGTCGGCGATCGCGATGGTCTCCGGTTTGTGCTCGACGACCAGCACGGTGTTGCCCTTGTCGCGCAGGCGCAGCAGCAGGTCGTTCATGCGTTGGATGTCGTGCGGGTGCAGCCCGATGGTCGGCTCGTCGAAGACGTAGGTGACGTCGGTCAGGCTCGACCCGAGGTGGCGGATCATCTTGGTCCGCTGCGCCTCGCCGCCGGACAGCGTCCCGGACGGGCGGTCGAGGCCGAGGTAGCCGAGCCCGATCTCGACGAACGAGTCGAGAGTCGCCCGCAGGGTCGCCAGCAGCGGCGCGACCGATGACCCGTCGAGCGCGCGCACCCAGTCGGCGAGGTCGCTGATCTGCATCGCGCAGGCGTCCGCGATGTTGACGCCGCCGATGCGGGAGGCGAGCGCGGCCTGGTTCAGCCGGGCGCCCCCGCACTCCGGGCAGGCGGTGAACGTGACCGCCCGTTCCACGAAAGCCCGGACGTGTGGCCGCAACGCCTCCTTGTCCTTCTGAAGAAACGCCTTCTGGACTCGCGGGACGAGACCCTCGTAGGTCAGGTTCATGCTCTCGACCTTGACCTTGACGGGCTCCTTGTAGAGAAAGTCCCGTAGCTCCCGCTCGCTGTAGTCCCGGATCGGCTTGTCCGGGTCGAGAAACCCGGAGGCGGTGAAGACGCGGACCTGCCAGCCGTCGACGGTGTAACCGGGGATGGTGATTGCGCCCGCAGCGAGGGACTTCTCCCGGTCGAACAGCTCGTCGAGGTCGATGTCGGTCACCGAGCCCATGCCCTCGCACCGCGGGCAGGCGCCGGCGGGCAGGTTGAAGCTGTAGTGGAACGCTGGTCCGGCGCTTGGCACACCCAGCCGGCTGAACACGATCCGCAGCAGCGCGTTCGTGTCCGTGGCGGTTCCCACCGTCGACCGGGAGTTCGTGCCCATGCGTTCCTGGTCGATGATGATCGCGGTGGTGAGCCCCTCGAGCAGGTCGACGTCGGGGCGGGCCAGGCTCGGCATGAAGCCCTGCACGAAGGCGCTGTAGGTCTCGTTGATGAGCCGCTGTGACTCGGCCGCGATCGTGCCGAAGACGAGCGAGCTCTTACCGGAGCCCGACACGCCGGTGAAAACGGTCAGCCGGCGCTTGGGAATGTCGACGCTCACGTTCTTCAGGTTGTTCTCGCGAGCGCCGTGGACACGGATGAGGTCGTGACTGTCGGCGGCGTGCATAAGGCCAAGCTATCCACCGGTCCGGACAAATCGTGACCGCAATTCACCCCTCGGCGACGAGCGCGGCCTGCCGGCCACGACCTCAGTGGCGGCTGGTGGAGGTCGTGCGGGCCCGCTGGTGGGGGCGTGCGCGGCGAGGACGTCGGCGTGGCAGGGGCCGTCGAGGGGGCACCAGCAGGCGAGCGGGTGACCGGCGAGCTCGTCGAGGTGGGCGAGGACCCAGGAACGCGAGACGGCGCGGTGGCCGGCGGGCAGCTCGTCGGGGCCCTCGCCGCCGAGCCAGGCGGCGTACTCGCGGATGGCGACGGTGCGGTCCCGGCCGGGACCGCGATGGTCGAACGGGTTGCCCCAGGGGGTGGTGCGGTCGACCTTGACAGCGCCCGTGGGCATGCGCCAGCCTGGCGCGCGCGAAAGCCGGACGCGCGTCGGCGGGCCGTCTGATCGTCGCGGGCCGTCTGATCGTCGCTGGATGTCCATGACGGTCTTCTTCCCGGCTCCGGCCGCTCCAGGCAGTTCGGGGGCTATCCGAGGAGGGTGTCGAGGGTGACGAAGCCGTAGCCGCGGTCGCGCAGGGCGCTGATGATGCCGGGCAGTGCGTCGGCGTCGAGTGTCGAGTGGTCCTGCGGGTGGGAGCCCAGGTGCATGAGAACGATCTCGCCGGGCTGGAGCGCGTCGACGACGCGGGCGGTGACGGACGCGGCGCTGCGGCCACCGGACGTGCCCTGCCAGCCGAGGGTGTCGACCGTCCAGCGGACCGGCACGTAGCCGAGGGCGTTCACAGCGGCGATGTCGTGGGCGTTCCGGTCGCCGAAGGGGAAGCGGAACAATGGCCGCGGATCCCGGCCGCTCGCCGCCTGGATGTCGTGCTGGGCGCCCAGCACCTCGCTGCGCAGCGCGGCGTCGTCGAGCTTCGTGAAGTACGGGTGGGTCGACGAGTGGTTGCCGATCCGGCCGCCGGACGCCGCGATGTCGCGCACCTTCGACGAGTAGCTGTTGGCGAACTGCCCGGTGAGGAAGAACGTGCCCGGAACATGCTCGCGCGCGAGCGTCGCGAGGATCGGGGCGACGCCGTCCGCGTTGGCGCCGGCATCGAAGGTCAACGCGACGATCTTGCGGTCCGTCGGGATCCGCTCCCAGTCCTTCCCGAGCAGCCGCGCCGGCAGCGCGGTCCCCTGCGTCGTCGTCGGCGGCGGCCCCGCCGTGCCTGGCTTCGTTGTGCCTGGCTGTGGCGTCGCGGGCCGGGACGGCTGCTGGCTCGCGGGCCCGCTCGGGGTCGGCCCAGTCGGCGAAGCCGTCGCCTGGCCGGTGCCACCCGGCGAAGCCGTGGCGGTGGCGGTGGCCAGGCCGCCAGTGGGGCTGGACGTCGTGCCCGCCGGTTGGCCCTTCCCGTCCCCGCCGCAGGCCGGGAGCACGGCCAGGCACGCGGCGAACGCGCACAGAGCGGTGACACGGCGTCCGCGCGTCATGGTGGATCCGACGCTGTACCTGGCCACGGGGTTGCGCGTCCCGGCGCCTTCGCGCCTGGCGGCGGCCCCGTCCGCCTGAGCTGTCCGTGCCGGCATGACCGTCTCCCAGCCGTGTGTCGGCCGCCGGCCGATCGGGCGCTCGCCCACCTGTCAGCCACCTGCCTGGTGAACGCGTCCTGAGCTTCCGTGGACGTCAGGAGACAGCCACCCGCGCGCGGGACTGGGCCGGGTCGCGCATCCGGAGCAACGGCACGCCGATGCCGTAGCAGACGAAGTCGCCTTCGGGGGCGATCTCGATGACGCGGCTTTCCGCCCTGCGCTCCGGCGGCACCCTGGAGACCAGCTTCGCGGCCGGCGAGYCGTCGTCCAGGGAACAGGCGGGATGCACGACCGCCCGGCCGTGGAAGCTGATCGTCGCCGGCGGAATCGGCGCCAGCAGCGACAGGAGCCCGCCCCTGCGTACCGGCACCGTCACCGCGACGTGCCCGGTGGCCGCGATGTGCTTCGCCTTCCAGCTCTCCACGCCGGTGACCACGTAGAGGCGCCGGTCGGTGACCGTGTACAGGACTCCGCTCGAGCGCGGCTGCCCGGATGGGGTGACGTGCGAGACGGTCGCGAACGACGCCTTGCCGAGCGCGCGCCAGATCATGTCAGGCGTGAGCCGCCGCCCTGTGGGGTGTGCTCTGACGACCTTGTCCCGTGCTCTGACGACCTTGTCCCGTGCTCTGACGACCTTGTCCGTGACGGATTCCAGAGGGGCCCTGGTTGTCGTTTCCATGTCTGTCCCGCCTGTTGCCCGCGTGTCCTCGTGGGTAACCGTCCTCGACTGACCGCCTGCCGTCGCGTTCGGCGCGTCGGCGGGCCGAGGTGCTCCACCTCGCTTCCACCAGCGAACACCTGCCCGCCGACTCCGGGTAGGGGAGTTCGGCGCGGCCGGCCATGGCCTTTCGCGCAGCGAAAGGCCCACTGATGCTCGGCACGGGGGTCGAAAGACCCGTTTGATGAACGCCCCAGGAGCGACCTACCAACCCCGACGCCCTCCGCGTCGTCGGGGTGGTCGTCGGGGTATCAGCGGGCGCCGCGGATCAGCCGGCCGGGGCGGGCGCCGGTGTCAAGACCGTCGCGGCGGGTGACCGTGCCCGCGACCATGGTGAGGTCGTAGCCGGAGGCGTCCTGGACCAGGCGGCGGCCGCCGGCGGGCAGGTCGTAGGCCATCCGCGGGGTGTGCAGGGTCAACCGGTCGAGGTCGACGACGTTGAGGTCGGCCCGCTTGCCGGGGGCGAGGACGCCGCGGTCACCGAGGCCGAACAGGGCGGCGGTGTCGGAGGTCTGCTTCTTGACGACGTGCTCCAGCGGTAGCCGGGCGCCGCGGTGGCGGTCGCGGACCCAGTGGGTGAGCAGGAACGTCGGGTAGGAGGCGTCGCAGATCATGCCGCAGTGGGCGCCGGCGTCGGACAGGCCGGAGACGCCGGCCGGGTGCGTGAGCATCTCGCGGATCACGTCGTGGTTGGCCTCGGCGTAGTTGAAGAACGGGATCATCAGCATGGACGTCGCCGGATGGTCGGTGCCGGCGGCCTGCTCCAGCATCAGGTCGTAGAGGGCCTCGAGGCCGCCGACCCCGCGCCGCTCGGCGATGGCGGCGACCGTCTGCTCGCGGGTCGGCTCGTAGTCGGGCGGATCGCCCATCGCGTAGAGCCGGTCCAGGCTGAAGGCGATCAGGTCCTTCATGCCGTCGAACTGCCTCGCGCGGTCGACCGGCAGGTCCTCCTCGGCCAGGATCGCCTTCCTGACCGCCGGCTTCGCCAGCTCGAAGCCGCGCTCCGCCGGAGACAGGTGCGCGAGCGCGCGGAACGACGGCCGGTGGGTAAAGGCGTGGTGGCCGGCGAAACCGATGAGCATCCCGAACGGGCGAGCGGCGATCTGCGGGTACAGCGGCGATCCCGCTTGGAACGCGGCGGCGGAGGACTCCATCAGCTCACGCCACATGGTCGGGGCGGCATCGACCTGGAGCAGCGCGTAGGAGACCGGGCGGTCGATCTCCTTGGCGAGACGGCGCATCCAGTCGAGCTCGCGGGCCGGGGCGACGAGGTCCTCGCCGGCGGAGCCGGTCGGCGCCAGCTCGAAGACGGCCCGCCCGCCGCGCGCCATCGCCCGGCCAAGCCCGAACAGCTCGTCCTCGGCGGCATAGGTGCCCGGGACGGGCTCGCCGTTCATCGCCCGGTGGGCGACCGTCCGCGACGTCGAGAAGCCGAGCGCGCCGGCCTCGACCGCCTCCTGGACGAGACGCGCCATGGCGGCGATGTCGTCGGCGGTGGCGGCCTCGTTGCGGGCGCCGCGGTCGCCCATGACGTAGGCCCGGACCGGCCCGTGCGCGACCTGGACGCCGAAGTCCACGGCGAGCTCCCGGTCGGCGAGCCGGTCGAGGTAGCCGGGGAAGGACTCCCAGCCCCAGGTCATCCCCTCCGTGAGCGCCGTGCCCGGGATGTCCTCGACGCCCTCCATCAGCTCGATCAGCCATGGCTCGCGGCCGGGGGTCACCGGCGCGAAGCCGACGCCGCAGTTGCCGGACACCACGGTGGTGACCCCGTGCGAGCTGCTCGGCTCCAGCAGCGAGTCCCAGGTGACCTGTCCGTCGTAATGGGTGTGGATGTCCACGAACCCTGGAAGTACGTACCTGCCGGTCGCGTCGATCGTCTCGGCGGCCTCGGTCTCGATCCCGCCGGCACCGGCGCCGGCGCCGGCCACCCGGTGGACATCGACGATCTGCCCGTCCTTGACGCCGACATCGGCCCGGAACGGCGCCGTCCCCGTCCCGTCCACCACCAGGCCGCCAACGATCTTGGAATCCAGCATCTCGGGMAGCTCCGCTTCGGATCCAGCTGACCTGGGGCGATGTCGGCGCGCGACCGGACCGTCGCCAGGCAGATTTATACAATATCCACAGTATGACCCACATCACAGCTCAACGGAAGTGGCGCCGTTGGGTGGTGGCGCGGATGGCCGTCGCTTCGTCGCCGTCCTTAACCGATGGACCTGGCTGGAACAATGGGAGGCGACGAAGGAAGGATGTTCTCTGTGAGCAACCACGAGGTGCTGCCGCTGCTCGGTCAGGTCGCCGACGCCGTGTCCGGCGCGATCGGCCGAGCGCGCCCCGAGCTCGCGGGAGCGGACCCCGTGGTACGCCGGTCGGAGCACGCGGACTTCCAGGCCAACGCCGCGCTCGCTCTCGCCAAACGGGCTCGGATCAGGCCCGCGGACCTCGCGGCCGAGCTGGTCGCGGCGCTCGCCGACGGGCCGATCGGCACGGTCGAGGTCTCTGGCCCGGGCTTCCTCAACATCAGGGTTCCCGACGCCGCGGTCTGGGGGCAGGTGGCGGCGCGGCTGGGGAGCGCTCGCCTGGGCGTCGGCCTGCCGGACGAGGGCCGGCGGACCGTGGTCGACTATTCCGGGCCGAACATCGCCAAGGAGATGCACGTCGGGCATCTGCGGACGACGATCATCGGCGACAGCCTCGTCCGGGTCCTGGGTTTCCTGGGCGCGGACCTGGTCCGGCAGAACCATCTCGGGGACTGGGGCACCCAGTTCGGGATGCTGATCCAGTACCTCGACGAGCATCCCGAGTCCGCCTGGCACCAGGACGAGCTGTCCGCCGGCACCTCGGCCGTGTCGGCCCTGGACGAGCTGTACAAGGCCGCCCGCAAGGAGTTCGACGCCGACCCGGCCTTCGCGGACCGCTCCCGGCAACGGGTGGTCGGCCTTCAGTCCGGCGATCCGGCCACCCTCGCCAAGTGGAAGGAGATCGTCGCCGAGTCCGAGAAGGCCTTCCGGGTCATCTACGACCGCCTGGGCGTCCTGCTACGCCCCGAGGACTCGGTGGGCGAGTCGTTCTACAACCCCATGCTCGCGGAGACCATCGACGAACTGGTCAAGGCCGGGCTCGCCGTGGAGAGCGACGACGCCCTGGTGATCTTCTCCGAGGAGGTCACCGGTCCGGACGGCACCCCGGTGCCGCTGATGGTTCGCAAACGCGACGGTGGCTATGGCTATGACACCACGGATCTGGCGACGATCCGCTACCGCGTTCATGACCTCAAGGCGACCCGCCTGTTGTACGTCACCGACTCCCGGCAGGCCCTGCACTTCAAGATGATCTTCGAGGCCGCCCGCAGGATGGGCTGGCTCACCGACGCCATCGACGCCGAGCACGTCCCGTTCGGCACCGTGCTCGGCAAGGATGGCCGGCCGTTCAAGACGAGGGCGGGCGGCACCGTGCGGCTCATGGACCTTCTCGAYGAGGCGGTCGCGCATGCCCGTGCCGTCGTCGCGGAGAAGAACCCGGAGCTGGCGGCCGCCGACCTCGACCAGATCGCCGAGCTGGCTGGCGTCGGGGCGGTCAAATACGCCGACCTGTCGACGTCGCGGCTCAAGGACTATGTCTTCGACCCCGATCGCATGGTCGCGCTGACCGGAAACACCGGCGTCTACCTGCAGTACGCGCACGCCCGGATCCGGTCGATCCTGCGCAAGGCGGGTGATCCGGAGGCCAGCGTCGACTCCGGCGTGGCCCTGGAACCCGCGGAACGTGCGCTGGCGCTCGAGCTCGACGGTTACGGCGCCACGCTGACCGAGGTCGGTACGACCCTGGAGCCACATCGCCTGGCTGGGTATCTGTACGAGCTCGCGCGGGACTTCACGGCCTTCTACGAGTCCTGCCGCGTCCTCGACGCCGAGGAGCCCGTCCGCTCCAACCGGCTGGCTCTCTGCCAGCTGACGGCCCGCACCCTCGGCCACGGCCTGTCACTCCTCGGCATCACGGCCCCCGAACGCATGTGACGCCGGAGCCCGTGCCAGGACGGCCGGGCGCCCGGATGTGACGCGGGTGCCCGGCCGTGCGGGTCGGCTGTCCAAGGTCGGCCCCGCGGCGTGGGCGACCGTACCTGGACGGCCGTTTGATCAGCTCGGCGCGTCACCCTGGATACCGGTGATACGAGCATCTCCGAACACCGACACCGACTGGTCCCAGTAGTCAGCCTGGACCTTTGTCGTCATGAGCCGCAGCCGCAGGACACCTGTGACGTCGATGTCGAGGGGAACCGAGTTGCCCAACTTGACCGTGTTCGAGGCCAGCCGGCGGCCGTCACCAAATATCTCGATCAGGTAAGTGGTGCCGCTGGTCGCGTCGTCCGAAAGGCCGACCGTCGCCTGGAGGCGGTGAGCATCCCGCCCAAGATCGTATTTAGCGTACGTCGAGGTATCGCCGCTGTATCCGTACTTTGAGGGGACCAGGACGCTTCCGGTATGGGCGGTCGACAGGCACGGGGATGCCCCAGATCCTGAGAACGGGCGTCACCTGTCGGCGAGAGTTGACCAGATTCGGCTCCAGCCGTCCCTGTGGTTCGTGGACCGTCGGCGCCCCATCCGTCGCCGCGGTGCCCGGCCGTGCCCCGGAGTTCCAGCCGGCGCGAACGCCACCGAGTACGTGGCCGGCGGCGGCCAGAGGCGGGAAGCGCCGTAGCCGGCTCGGGGACCGACGGGCGGGCGGGCTGTTCAATACCCACCCGACGATGGGTGTTCGCCCCGCTTGGTGAGCAGTTCGACGGTGTCGCCGGGCGGCGGCGACGACGAGACCGCCATGGTCGGCGGTTGTGGTGGGCAGCCGCCGGCCGAGGGACGAGAAGGGCGGCAGCCGATAAGTGACCAACCCCTCGCCGACGCCCGGTTGGGCGGGGTGACGGAGGCGTGCTATCGCCCTTGTCTGCGAATCTCGGAAAATTGATACCTCGTGCCGTCCTGTCCTCGCCGGTGTGGAATCCTGACGGTGGGCCGAGACGGCCCGCCACGAAGTCGGGAGCATCGAAAGCCTGGTGTTCTCACCGCCGGTGTTCGCATGTTTCACAGTGTTGAGGAGCTCTGGACCGGTGCGAGTTTCGAGGTTTCGCCGCCGTTGGGTGGCGGTCGGCGGATGCGTCGCGGCGCTTGCGTTCGGCTTGACCGCCTGTTCCGACTCGTCGAGCGGGCCCGGTGGGGTGAGCCCGTCCGCCACGGGGTCCGCCGCCGCGTCGCGTTACACGACGCCGCTGAAGGGGATCTGCCCGTCCACAGTCGTCATTCAGGCGAACTGGTGGCCCGGCCTTCCTGACGGGTACCTGTACCAGCTTCTCGGCCCGAACCCGACGATCGACGTGAGCAAGAACCGGGTCGAGGGAGCGCTGGGCGCTACCGGCGTGAGGCTCCAGGTGCGCGCCGGCGGGCCGGCGACGGGCTTCCAGCCGGTGACCTCGCTACTGGCTCAGGACGACAGCATCCTGGCCGGCTATGTGGGAACGGACGAGGCAGTGCAGGCTTCCGGGGGGCAGCCGACGGTCGCCGTCTTCGCGCCCTACGAGAAGTCTCCGCTGGCGCTGATCTGGGGCAACCCGGAGTGGAACTTCACCAGCGTTGCCGAGATCCGCCAGTCGGGCGCGACGGTGCTGGCCAGCGCGAGCGGGACGTCCTTTCCCGACGTCTTCATCCGGGAGGGGTCGCTGGCCAAGTCCCAGGTCGACACCTCCTATCAGGGATCTCCGGACCGGTTCGTCGCCGCCGATGGCAAGATCGTGCAGCAGGCGTTCGTGACCAACGAGCCCTATCTGCTCCAGCACGATGTCAAGGCGTGGGGCAAGCCGGTGAAGCACCTGCTTCTGCAGGACGAATACCCGGCGTACATCTCCGCGCTGGCCGTTCGGCCGGACAAGGTGTCGGCCCAGCACGCCTGCCTGGCCAAGCTGGTGCCGCTGTTGCAACAGGCGCAGCGGGACTACGTCGCCAATCCGGCGCCGGTGAATCAGCTCCTGCTGAAGGTCGTCGGCACGCTGCACACGGGTGGGTTCACCCTTTCGCCGGAGCTGCTCGCGTACGGGAACGCCACGCAGAAGCAACTCGGGTTGATCGCCGACGGCAGTGACGGAGTGTTGGGTAGCTTCGACACGGCCCGGGTACAGACGCTGATCGGCCGGCTGGTCCCGGTCTTCACCGCGAAGGGTAGCGAGCCGAAGCCGGGGCTGGCTCCTTCGGACCTGGTTACCAACGAGTTCCTCGACAAGACAGTGACGTTGAAGTAAGGGACGTTGACGTAAGTGACGGGCGGGGGCCGTCCCGGCCGGGACGGCCCCCGCCCGTCACTCCTGCCTGGCGAGGCGGTGAGCCGGGTGACCGGCCGGAATGGCGACGGAAGAAAGGCGACGTCCGGGCAGGGCCGCCTCGGACGATCCGTATGATGAGTATCGGGGTCTTGTGGCCTCCCCTGATAAGGCTGCGAAGGGAACGTCACCCATGAACGAAGGTTCGTCACCCGGCGTCGACATCACCGTGCCGCACTCGGCGCGAGTGTGGAACTACTGGCTCGGCGGGAAGGATTTCTATCCGGTCGACCGTGAGTTCGGCGACCGGCTCTACGAGCTGCTTCCCGAGATTGTGCAGATCGCCCGGCAGGCTCGGGCCTTTCTCGGCCGCGCGGTCACCTACCTGGCCGGAGAGGTGGGTATCCGGCAGTTCCTCGACGTCGGCACCGGCCTGCCGACGGCCGACAACACCCATGAAGTGGCGCAGCGGATCGCCCCCGAGTCACGGATCGTCTACGTCGACCACGATCCGCTGGTCCTGGTGCACGCGCGGGCCCTGCTGGTCGGCGCGCCCGAGGGGGCCACGAACTACGTGGACGCCGACGTCCGCGAGCCGAAGAAGATCCTCAGGGCTGCCCGTGAGACCCTGGACTTCACCCAACCAATTGGGTTGATCATGCTCGGGATCATGGGAAACGTGGCCGACCTCGACGAGGCGTACGCGATCGTGCGCGAACTGCGCGACGCCCTTCCCTCCGGCAGCTACCTCGTGTTCAAGGACGGCACCTACGCCATCATGGGCGAGGACCGCGCCGACACCATCCACGATCTCCACGAGCACGAGAAATTCCCGTACCACATGCGCACTCCCGAGCAGGTGGCCCGTTTCCTCGACGGTTTCGAACTCATCGAGCCGGGTCTGGTCTCGACGCCGTTGTGGCGGCCCGCCCCTTCGGCCGAACCGCCTCTGCCGATCGACGACCTGTGCGGCGTCGGCCGGAAGCCCTGACGTCCGCCGTCCAGTCGGAACGGGTGTCACACGGCGTGCTGTGAGTGGAGTGTGGCGATTTTTTGGATAACTTTTATCGTGTCGTCGGGCGTCGTGCTTTTGAGCGCCAGGTTGTCCATGGCGAGCATGTAGCGGATGACGTCTTCCGGTTTGTCGAGGTAGATGGCGCCCGTGAGGTGCTCCACGTAGACGACGTCGGCGATGTCCGGCTCGCCGAATCGTAGAATGCTGAATGCGCCTCCCTCGGCGGGGTGGGGGCTGACGCCGAACGGAATCACCTGGATGATGATGTTCGGGTTCGCGTTCAGAGCGATCAGGTGTTCGAGCTGGCCTTGCATGACGGCCGGCCCGGCGACCGAGCGCCGCAGTGCCGCCTCGTCGATCACCGCCCATGCCCGGGGCGGGTCTGGCCGGTCGAGAATGGCCTGCCGGCTCATCCGTGCCTGGACCCGGCGTTCGACGATGTCGGCGTTGTCCGCCTGGTGACCTCCGGATATGACGGCGCGGGCGTAGTCCTCGGTCTGGAACAGGCCGGGGATGAACTGAAGCTCGTAGGTCCGGATCAGGATCGCGGCTTCCTCCAGGCCCAGGTATGGCTGAAACCACCCCGGCATCACGTCGGCGAAACCCTGCCACCAACCGGGCTCGTTAGCCTCACGGGCGAGTTCGAGCAGCGGCGAGCGGTCCTTCTCGTCTGTGACGCCATACAGGGTCAGCAAGTCGGCGACATCGCGTTCCTTGAAACTGACCCGGCCCAGCTCCAACCGGCTGATCTTTGACTCGGACGCCCGAATGGTGTAGCCAGCGTCCGCCCGGCTAATGCCCTTCGCTTCCCGGAGTCGCCGTAGCTGCGTGCCCAGTACAACGCGGCGTACGATCGGCCCGCTCGCCCGTTGCAGCGTCATTCCTCCGCCTTCATCCGGCCACATTGCTGGCAGCGTACCGGATGATGATGGCAGTCCATGTGGCCGGGTTCACCAACAGCGCCGGGACAATCCGGCCTGGGAGTGCCCGCGCAGGCCGGGCGGCCCGCGCTCCGGGATTGTTTCGCGGCCGTGACCCGGGGGCGGCGCCAGGGTGTGCCGGTAGCGTCCMGCATCGGGGGCTACGATTCGTCCGGGAAGGACGTCGGCATGCCGCCGGCAGCCCGACCCCGTGGCCAGAGGGGAGTGACGATGCCCGCTGCCCCGGGGATCGCGTTGGCGTTCGACGACGTGGGAAAGACCTTTCCCGATGGCACCGACGCGTTGCGGGGGGTGTCGCTGACGGTAGCCGACGGCGAGTTCGTGGCGGTGGTCGGGCCTTCGGGCGCGGGGAAGTCCACGCTATTGCGGATCGCGTCGGGGTTGACCGAGCCCTCCAGCGGGACCGTTGCCGTCGGGCCCAACCCTCCCGGCTACGTTTTTCAGGATTCCACGCTGTTGCCGTGGCGCACCGTCGAGGGCAATGTCGGCCTGCTCGCCCAACTCGACCGCGTGCCGAAGAAGCGGCGGCGCGAACTCGTGGCCGCGTCCATCTCCCTCACCGGGCTCGAGGGGTTCGAGCGCCACCGGCCGACTGCGCTGTCCGGGGGCATGCGGATGCGGGTCTCGCTCGCCCGGGCGCTCACGGTGCGGCCGTCGCTGTTCCTCTTCGACGAGCCGTTCGGTGCGGTCGACGAGATCACCCGGCAGCGGCTCGGCGAGGAGGTGCAGCGGCTGCACGCCCGCGAGCGGTTCGCGGGCCTGTTCGTCACCCACTCGGTCGTGGAGGCGGTCTGGCTCGCGGGCCGGGTTGTCGTCCTGTCGGCCCGGCCGGGGCGGGTGATCGCGCAGGTCGACGTCCCGTTCGCCTACCCGCGGCCCGCCGACCTGCGTTTCGACGCCGCCTTCGGCACCGTCGCCCGGACCGTCTCGGCCGCGCTACAGGAGTCGTTCACGTGACCGCGACCGCCCAGGCACCGCTCGCGCTCCCTGCGGCCGAGAACCCCCGCCGCCCGCCCGGCCGCCCGCGCCGCGTGGCCCGCGCGGCCGGGCCGCCGCTGGCGGTGCTGGCCGCCGTCGTCGGCGTCTGGTACGCCGTGAGCTACCTCGCGCTGGCCCCCCGCCGCCGCTTCCTGCTGCCGCCGCCGCACGAGGTCGTCACCGACGGGTTCGGGGACTGGACCACCTTCCACGAGACCCTGAGGGGACTGGGCGCGACGGCGAAGGTCGCGTTCGTCGGGCTCGCCATCGCCGCCGCCCTCGGAGTGATCTTTGCTGTGCTGATGAGCCAGGCGGGCTGGGTCGAGCGGTCCTTCTACCCCTGGGCGGTGGTCCTCCAGACGATCCCGATCCTCGCGATCGTGCCGCTGATCGGGTTCTGGCTGGGGTACGGATTCTGGTCCCGCACCGTCGTGTGTGTCCTGGTCGCTCTGTTCCCCATCACCACCAACACCCTGTTCGGGCTCCAGTCGACGGACGCCGGGCAGCACGACCTGTTCACGCTGCGCCAGGCCGGCCGGTGGGCAAGGCTCGTCCACCTCGAGCTCCCTAGCGCCCTGCCCGCGGTGTTCACAGGGCTGCGCATCTCTGCCGGGCTGTCGGTCATCGGCGCGATCGTCGGCGACTTCTTCTTCCGGCAGGGGCAGCCGGGCATCGGCAGCCTCATCGACGACTACACCCAGCGCCTGCAATCCGCCCCGCTGTTCGCCGCGATCATGGTGTCCTCCCTGTTCGGCCTGGCGGTGTWCTGGCTGTTCGGGCTGGCCGCCCGCATAGCCGTCGGCACCTGGTACACCCCCCGCCGCCGTTCGTGACCACAGGGTTTGGCTGACCGGACCCCGGCGAGGTCGACGTGACCTTCGGCGCGGGACGCACGTGGCGCGGGAACAGCGGGAGACGACGTTCGGCGAGTACTACGAGCGGTGGCGTCGCGCTCGGCGGATCAGCGCGCCTCGGCAAGATACCGACGATTGATGCGGGAGCGGTATGACGAGGGACGTGCCGTGATGGAGCGGTACATGCGCGAAGGGCGGAAGGCGGTCTAGCTCAGGGCTTCCCGCCAGACCCTCTGGCGCCCCGCCGGGGAACGGTCACCACGCAACCGGGGGATTGTGAGATCTTCAGTGCTCCATGCGCCCACGTCCACCACCGTCCACCGGTGCAGGCCACGGGTCTGAGGACGGCCCCAGGCGTCTGTGCTTGTCCGCTGTTGCCCACCGGCTTGGCTGTCAACCCGGCCACGACGTTGCGGCCCGAGGACCCACTCCAGACACATCGGCGGCCCGAGTAGACGTTCGGTGGGAATCGGGCAGGTGGAACAGTGCGCCGGCCGTCATCCGACCGTCCCGTGCTCAGTTGTTACGGAGCGGTGTCCTGGCGATGGCGCCGTGCGGCAACGGCCACCGCGAGGGTGCCCACTGGCCAGAGAACGAACAGCGCGAGCGTTCCGTACCTTGCCGTCGATGGGTACTCGACATGTGTGCCCTCAGGAAGTGACCAGGTGCACCGGTTTCCTGGCGGCGTCCAGATCCAGTGCGTCTCGCCGTAGTCGGAGTCATGCAGGAGGGGCGGGCAGCCCAACACAGCCTCGCTCGCGAGCATGATGATCAGTACGGCGAGACAGAACAGCCATATGGCAAGCGAAGCCAATACGGCCGTACGGACGAGACGCCCCATGTAAATAGTTTCCCTCAACTGAGCCCCTGCCCGAGACGGGCTGTGACCCCGAGCCGCGGGTATCCGCGGACAGCTACCTGAACCGCCTCCGCGCTCGGCCTCCGCCCAAAGGGGTTCCGGCGAGGAGGCCCGGTTTCGCGTCAGCGCACCTCCCAGAGCCGAATCGTGTAGTCGTTGCTGGCGCTGGCGAGCGTTCGGCCGTCCGGTGCGAACGCCACCGCATTCACATGGCTGGTGTGGCCGGTGATGGAGAGTTCCAGTGGCTGGGGCGCGCTTCGCTTGGAGATGTCCCACAGCCGCACCGTGGTGTCGTCGCTGGCGCTGGCGAGGGTCCGGCCGTCCGGCGCGAATGCCACCGAGGTCGCCCAGCTGGTGTGGCCGATCAGGGGGACCCCCAGTGGCCTGGGCGCGCTGAGGTCGGAGACGTCCCACAGCCGTACCGTGCCGTCGTTGCTGGCGCTGGCGAGGGTCCGGCCATCGGGCGCGAATGCCACCGAGTACGCGTGGCCGGCATGGCCGGTGAGCGGGGCGCCCAGTGGCTGGGGCGCACTGAGGTCGGAGATGTCCCACAGCCGCACCGTGCCGTCGTCGCTGGCGCTGGCCAGGGTGCGCCCGTCCGGCGCGAACGCCACCGAGAACACCCAGTGAGTGTGGCCGGTCAGGGGCGCGCCCAGTGGCCTGGGCGCGCTGAGGTCGGAGACGTCCCACAGCCGCACCGTGGTGTCGAAGCTGGCGCTGGCCAGGGTTCGCCCATCCGGCGCGAACGCCACCGAATACACATAGCCGGTGTGGCCGGTGAGGGGCGCGCCCAGTGGCTTGGGCGCGCTGAGATTGGAGACGTCCCAGAGCCGCACCGTGTTGTCGGCGCTGGCGCTGGCGATGGTGCGCCCGTCCGGTGCGAACGCCACGCCGTACACGTTGTCGGCGTGTTCGGTAAGGGGGGCGCCCAGTGCCTCGGGCGCGTTCCGCTTGGAGATGTCCCACAGCCGCACCGTGCCGTCGTCGCTGGAGCTGACCAGAGTGCGCCCGCCTGGCGCGAACGCCACCGACCGCACGTCGCCCGTGTGGCCGATCAGGGGGGAGCCCAGCGGGCTGAGAGTGGGACGAGACGTGGGCCGCACCGAGGGGAGGGTGCTGGTCGTCTTGAGGGGGATGACGGAATCCGCGTCCTTGGGGATGGTGAGACCCAGGACGGTGCCGGTGATGGCCAGGAGGACGGCCGCGGCGGCCAAGGGCAGGCGGTGACGGTGTAGCCGGCTCCACGAGCGGCCGGATCGCCGGGTGGGCGGGCTGTTCGATGTCCCATCCGACAGCGGGCGTTCGGCGCGCTGGGTGGGGAGTACGACGGTGTTGCCGGACCCCGGCGGGGAGATCGCCATGGCGAGCGGCGCCACGGCGACGGGGGCGGTGGGCGATTCGGTGGCGGCGCGGATGTCCTCGTCGAGGCGCAGCCGAATACCGGCGCGGCTGGTCCACCCCGGGCCGTGCACCTCGGCGGCGGCCTGGGCAAGGGCGAGAGCGAAGGCGTGGGCGGTCTGCGGTCGGTCGGCGGGGTCCTTGGCCAGGGTGCGCATCACCACGTCGGCCACCGGGCCTGGCACCCCGGCCGGCGGCGCGGGGGCGACGTGGAGATGGTGGTGGGCCAGCGCCTGGCCGGACACGGCCGGGCCGAACAGCGACGTGCCGGTGAGCAGCTCGTAGAGCAGCACGCCCAGGGCGTACAGGTCGGTGGCCGGGCTCAGCCGGGCGCCCAGCAGCTGTTCGGGCGCCATGTACCGCGGCGTGCCGATGACCGCGCTGGCGGTGGTCGACGCCCCCTCCACGATCTTCGCGATGCCGAAGTCGGTGACCTTGAGCAGGTCGGCGGCGTCGAACAGGATGTTGTCCGGCTTGATGTCGCGGTGCAGCACCCCGGCCCGGTGCGCGCAGCCGAGCGCGTCGGCGACGGCCAGCCCCACGGCGCACGCGGTCTCGGCCGCCATGCCCTTGCGGCGGCGGGACAGGGTCCCCCCGGCCAGCAGCTCCATCACGATCAGGTGCAGATCGTCCGTCGCGACGGCGTCGTAGACCCGGACGATGTGCGGGTGGTCCAGGGCGGCGAGCAGCCGAGCCTCGGCACGGCCGCGCTCGATGGTCCCGTCCGGCCCGGCCGGCAGGACCTTGATGGCGACGTCGCGGTGCAGCTCCTGGTGCCGGCCCGCCAGCACCAGCCCGAACGCGCCCTGCCCGAGCTGGGCGCCCAGCTCGTAGCCCGGCAACGCCGCGGCCACCCGTGTCTCGTTGACGATCAACGTGTGGAAGCCGTCACACGCCGACTCCGGCGACCGCTGTTCACCATTGCGAGCTCCCCGATGTCCCCTATGTGGCTTGCGATCGTAGCGGCGCCACAGATAGGGGAGAGCAACCGTCGGCCACCCGACCAGCCAAGCGGTAGTTCAGACGTGAGTCGTCCGTCTGCCCTGCGTCGCTGCCGTAAAGCCAGACGCAGTCCACCCCAAAAGGGTGCTCAGGGGGCGAAGCTCACCCGGCGCGAGCTCCACAACCCGGCCAAGAGCAAATAACGCCGAGAGCCAACCGAAGGTCTGCGCACAGTCGACCCGGCCACCTCATCCGTACCCGGCAGGAAAAATGCGCACCACGCCACCCCCACGCCCAAGGCGCCCCACCCCACAATGGGCTCCAGGGCCGAAGCCTCCCTGCCCCAAAGAGCGAAGCCTCCCCAACCCAAAATGGGGGTGCAGGGGGCGAAGCCTCCCTGACCCAGAGGATGAAGCCTCCCCGACCCAAAACGGGGGTCCARGGGGCGAAGCCTCCCTGGCGCGGGGTCCGGGGCTCGGCCCCGGAGCAACATGACGCGGGAGCCCGGGAGTAAACCCCAAAGGGGTTTACGAACAGGCAAGGCCGATCGCGTGCCCCCGGCAGGATTCGAACCTGCGCACCTGCCTCCGGAGGGCAGTGCTCTATCCCCTGAGCTACGGGGGCGGACCGGTTACGGGGCGGGGCGGTGAGGCCCCGCGCGGTTGCCGGATCGCCTTGGCAACGAGGCATACCGTACCAGGTCTGAACGGCGGACCGGGAAGCGGCCGCGCCGTAAGCTTCCGGCGTGCACTACGAACCTCCACGTGTCCTGGTCGTCGACGACGACCCGGTGATCCGCCAGCTCGTGGTCGTCAACCTGGAGCTGGAAGGGTTCGAGGTCCACACCGCCGTGGACGGGCAGGACTGCCTGGAGCGGATCCGTGAGATCGACCCGGCAGTGATCACCTTGGATCTCATGATGCCCAAGGTGGATGGCTGGGAGGTGGCGAGCCGGCTGCGGGCCGACCCGGCGACGGCGGGCATCAAGGTGGTCGTGCTCACCGCTCGCGCCCGGGAGGCGGACCTGCGCCGTGGCGCCCGCGTCGGCGTCGACTGCTACCTCACGAAGCCCTTCGACCCCGACGAACTGATCGGTGTCGTGCAACGGCTCGCGGCCGGCCAGCCGGTCTGACGCGTCGCGCGTCGCGGGTCGGGTGGGCCGGTCCGGTGAATCGGCCGGGCGAACTGGCTGTCCCGTCTGACAATCTGGCCTAAGTGAGAAGCTGTCGGGCGGCGGTCCAGCGGCCGCCCGACAGTGCCGTTGTGATCTTGTCGGATTCTGTGTTCGCACCGACTGTCCGGACGCGCCGATAGCATCGCGGGCATGACCCCCGCCGACGTCGCCGACGCGATCGTGTCGGCCGTCCGCGACGCCGTGGCGGACGGCGCGATCGACGTCGCGGTGCCGGYGACGGTCCCGGTGCGTCGTCCGAAGAATTCGGAGCATGGCGACTACGCCTCGGTCGCGGCGCTGGAGATCGCCAGGGCCGCCCGGCGCCCGGCGCGCGAGGTCGCGGATCTGCTCGCCGCCAGGCTGTGCCGGGGTCGCGGGATCGCCAGTGTCGAGGTGGCTGGTCCGGGGTTTCTCAACATCCGGCTGGCGCCGGCCGCGCTCGGTGAGCTCGCTCGCACGGTCGTGCGGGCGGGCGACGCCTACGGCCGGGCCGAGACGCGCCGCGGCATCCAGGCCGACGCCGCGTTCGCCGCCGCCTCCTGTGCAGACAGGTCGCCGTTCGCCCCGGCCAGGCGGCTGGTGGCCGCCGCTGCCCTCGCCCGGCTGCTCGACGCCGCGGGCTTCGACGTGAGCCCGGCGGGTCCCGCCGACCAGGCCGGTGCCGCGGCGCTGGCGGATCTCGCCGGAGTCGTCGGGACGGATGCCGCGCGGTACTCGCTGGCGCGGCAGCCGCTGGACGCGCCACTCGACCTCGATCTGGCCCTGGTCGGCCGGCAGGTGCCGGAGAACCCGGCCTTCGACGTGCGGTACGCGCACGCCGAGACCTGTCGGCTGCTGCGCCATGCGACCCAGCTGGGTATCCCGGCGGCGGGCGGTGACGTCCCGGTGCCGGGCGGCGTGGACGTGTCGCTGCTGGGTGACCCCCGGGAGGTCGACCTGCTGCGGGCGCTCGGCGAGCTGCCGAGTGTGCTCGCGGCGGCCGCGTCGTCGCGCGCGCCGCACCGGCTGGCCCGCTACCTCGAGGAGCTGGCCGGGACCTATCACCGTTTCTACGACGCCTGCCGGGTACTCCCGCGGGGGGACGAGGAGCCGACGCCGCTGACCCGCGCCCGGCTGCTGCTGGTCGAGGCGACGAAGGTCGTTCTCGCGAACGGGCTACGGCTGCTCTGCGTCCGCGCCCCGGAGCGACTGTGACAGCCGCCCCGGAGCACGTGTGACTGTCGCCCTGGAGCGCATGGGGCCGTCGCCCCGGACGAATCTGCTGGCCCCCCCGGAACGGATGTGAGTGTGAGCCCGATGTCGCGACCCTCTCCCGGCGCCGCCGCCCCCGCCATGCCGGCGGACGGGCCCGCGGCCACGCGGGGCTCCGCCATCCCCGGGGGGGCGTCTTCGGCGGGGACACCCCTGGAGGAACAGGTGTGGCCGGCGACGGCCGCGCTCGACGAGGACGGGGTGCTGCGGCTCGGCGGGCTGCGCGTCGACGAGCTGGCCGACCGGTTCGGCACGCCGACGTTCTTCCTGGACGAGGACGACTTCCGCGCCCGCGCCCGGGCCTGGCGGGCCGGATTCCCGGATGGCGAGGTGTACTACGCGGGCAAGGCGTTCCTGTGCCGGGCGGTCGCCCGCTGGGTGGCGGACGAGGGTCTGAGCCTCGACGTCTGCACCGGCGGTGAGCTGGCCGTCGCGGCCTCGGTCGCCTTCCCGCCGGAGCGGCTGCTCTTCCACGGCAACAACAAGTCGGTCGAGGAGCTGCGCCGGGCCGTCGCCCACGGCGTCGGGAGGATCGTCCTCGACTCGTTCGCCGAGATCGACCGGCTCGCCGAGATCGCCCGCGCCGCCGGCGCCCGCCAGCGTGTGCTCATCCGCGTCACCCCGGGCGTGGAGGCGCACACCCACGAGTACATCGCCACCGGTCAGGAGGACCAGAAGTTCGGGTTCTCGCTGGCCAGCGGCGCCGCCATGGCCGCGGTCGGCCGGGTGCTGGGGGCGGCGGACGCGCTGGAGCTGGTCGGCCTGCACGCCCACATCGGCTCGCAGATCTTCGACACGGCCGGCTTCGGGCTGGCCGCGCACCGGATGGTCGGCCTGCTCGCGGCCGTGCGTGACGAGCACGGCGTGGAGCTGCCCGAGCTGGACCTCGGGGGCGGCCTCGGCATCGCCTACACCGGCGAGGACGCGCCGCTGGCCGTCGCGGAGGTCGCCGACCGGCTGCACACCATCGTCGGCAAGGAGTGCGCCGGCGCGGGGCTTGGGGTGCCGCGCCTGGCCGTGGAGCCCGGCCGGGCGATGGTCGGGCCGACGACGGTCACGCTGTACCGGGTCGGCACCGTGAAGGAGCTGCCCGGGCTTCGCACCTATGTCAGCGTCGACGGGGGGATGAGCGACAACATCCGCACGGCGCTCTACGACGCCCGCTACACCGCCCGGCTGGTCTCCCGGCCGGGCCACGCCGAGCACCATGTCGTCACGCTGGTGGGCCGGCACTGCGAGTCCGGCGACGTGGTGGCGCACGACGTGCCACTGCCAGCCGATGTCGCCCCCGGCGACCTGGTCGCCGTCCCGGCCACGGGCGCGTATCACCGCTCCATGGCCAGCAACTACAACCACGTGGGCCGCCCGCCGGTGGTCGCGGTGCGCGCCGGCGCGGCGCGGGTGATCGTCCGCCGCGAGACCGAGGACGACCTGCTGCGCCTCGACGTCGACGTCGACGACACCGACGGCGCCGCGGGCGAGGGCTCGAAACCTGGGGAGGCCGGGAGATGAGGGTCGCGCTGCTGGGCTGCGGCGTGGTCGGCTCCGAGGTCGTCCGGCTGCTCCACGAGCAGGCCGCCGACATGACCGCGAGGGTCGGCGAGCCGTTGGAGCTCGTGGGCGTCGCGGTCCGCCGGCTCGGCCGCGAGCGGGACGTGCCCATTGACGCCTCGCTGTTCACGACGGACGCGGCGGGCCTGGTGGCCCGCGACGACGTGGACATCGTGGTCGAGGTGGTCGGCGGCATCGAGCCCGCGCGCAGCTGGCTGCTCGGTGCGCTGAACTCCGGCAAATCCGTGGTCAGCGCGAACAAGGCGCTGCTCGCCTCCGACGGATCGGCGCTGCACGACGCCGCCGCGGCGGCCGACGTCGACCTGTACTACGAGGCGGCGGTCGCCGGCGCGATCCCGCTGCTGCGTCCCCTGCGCGAGAGCCTGGCCGGTGACCGGGTGCGCAGGGTGCTCGGCATCGTCAACGGCACCACGAACTACATCCTCACCCGGATGGACGAGACCGGCGCGTCGTTCACCGAGGCACTCGAGGAGGCGGGCGCGCTCGGCTACGCCGAGGCCGACCCGAGCGCCGACATCGACGGCTACGACGCCGCGGCCAAGGCGGCGATCCTCGCCCAGCTGGCCTTCCACACGCGGGTGACGCTCGACGACGTGTACCGCGAGGGCATCGGGGCGGTCACCGCTGCCGACATCGCCAGTGCCCGCGCGATGGGCTGCACCGTCAAGGCCCTCGCGATCGCCGAGCGCTCCTCGGAACGCCCGGGGGTGAGCGTGCGGGTGCACCCGGCGATGGTGCCTCGCTCGCACCCGCTGGCCTCGGTGCGCGAGGCGTTCAACGCGGTGTTCATCGAGGCGGAGGCCGCCGGGCAGCTGATGTTCTACGGCCGCGGCGCCGGTGGCTCGCCGACCGCCTCGGCGGTGCTCGGTGATCTCGTCGCCGTCGCCCGCAACCGGGTCGCCGGCCGGCGCGGCCCCGGGGAGTCGGCCTACGCGCAGCTCCCGGTCCTGCCGATGGGCGAGACCATCACCAGCTACCACGTCAACCTGGACGTGACCGACAAGACCGGCGTGCTGGCGACCGTCGCCGGCGCGTTCGCCAGGCACGGCGTGTCCATCCGCAGCGTGCGCCAGGACGGCCGGGGAGACGATGCCAGCCTGGTGCTGGTCTCGCACCCCGCCACCGACGCGGCGCTGGCGGCGACTGTTGAGGACCTGCGCGGTCTGGACATCGTGCGCGCGGTGGCCGGGGTGCTGCGGGTCGAGGGAGGTGAGCCATGACCACCACGACCACGTCATCGGCATGGCCGCCGGGCGCGGCCGGCGACCAGCCCGGCCCGGCCGGGGTGGCGGGCGCGAACGGGGGCTCCGACCTGGGGGCCACGCCCGGCCCGCCGCCGCTGGGCGGCCCGGCCGGGCGAGCCGGCTCGGCCCGCCGCGGCTGGCGGGGGATCATCGAGGAGTACCGCGACCGGCTGCCGCTGGACGCCGGCACCCCGGTGGTGACCCTGCTCGAGGGCGGCACGCCTCTCGTGCCGGCCGCGCACCTGTCGGAGCTGACCGGCTGCGAGGTCCACCTCAAGGTCGAGGGCGCGAACCCGACCGGCTCGTTCAAGGACCGCGGCATGACCGTGGCGATCAGCGCGGCCGTCGGCGAGGGCTCCAGGGCCGTCATCTGCGCCTCGACCGGCAACACCAGCGCCTCGGCCGCCGCCTACGCGGCCCGCGCCGGGCTCGTCTGCGCGGTGCTCGTGCCCAGCGGCAAGATCGCGCTGGGCAAGATGGCGCAGGCGCTGGTGCACGGGGCCCGGCTGCTGCAGCTCGACGGTTCCTTCGACGACTGCCTGCGGGTGGCGCGCGAGCTGGCCGACACGTACCCGGTGACGCTGGTCAACTCGGTCAACCCGTACCGGCTGGAGGGCCAGAAGACCGCGTCGTTCGAGATCGTCGAGACGCTCGGCGTGGCTCCGGACATCCACTGCCTGCCGGTGGGCAACGCCGGGAACATCACTGCCTACTGGCGCGGCTACCTCGAGGCGGACGCGGGCGAGGGCACCGGACGGCCGCGGATGTTCGGCTTCCAGGCCGCGGGGGCGGCGCCGATCGTGCGCGGCAGCGTCGTCACCTCGCCGCAGACGATCGCGACGGCCATCCGGATCGGCAACCCGGCGTCCTGGCAGTTCGCGGTCGAGGCCAGGGACGCTTCCGGCGGGCTGATCGACGCGGTCAACGACCGTCAGATCCTGGCCGCCTACCGGATGCTCGCCCGCAGGGAGGGCGTGTTCGTCGAGCCGTCGAGCGCCGCGAGCGTGGCCGGCCTGCTCGCGGCGCACGCCGAGGGCAAGGTCGACCCCGGTCAGCGGATCGTCTGCACCGTGACCGGTAACGGCCTGAAGGACCCGGACTGGGCAATCAGCGGCGCGGCCAAGCCGGAGACGATCCGGCCGACGGTCGCCGGCGCGGCCGAGGCGCTCGGGCTACGGCGGTCGTGACGCTGCCCTCGGTCGGGGTCTCCGGTGCTGATGCTGTCGGCGCGGCCGCCAGCACCGGGACGGCCGGGGCTGCCGGGACTGCTGGCGCGCCGGCGGTGGCCGGCACCGGGCCGGGTGCCGACGCGCCAGTGGTTGGGGTGCGGGTTCGGGTGCCGGCGACCAGCGCCAATCTCGGGCCGGGTTTTGACGCGTTCGGGCTCGCGCTGGGCTTCTACGACGACGTCGAGGTGACGCTGCGCCCGGAGGGCCTCGCGGTGACCGTCGAGGGCGCCGAAAACGTGTCCAAGGGCGAGGACAACCTGGTCGTACGGGCGATTCGTGCGACCTTCGACGAACTGGGCCGCCCACAGCCGGGGCTCGTCGTTCGCTGCGTCAACCGGGTGCCGCATGGGCGCGGGCTCGGCTCGTCCGCCGCGGCGATCGTCGCGGGCGTCGCCGCCGCCTGGGTCCTCGACACCGCCGCCTACCTCGACGGCGCCGCCGCCGGCCGCACGGACGGCTCGCACCGGGCCGGTCCCGCGCGTCCTGGTGCGCCCGGCGGGCGAACCGCGGACGCGGTCGGGTTCGACCGGGCCGCCGCGCTGCGGGTGGCGACAGCGATCGAGGGACACCCCGACAACGTCGCCGCCGCCCTGTTCGGCGGTTTCACCGTGGCCTGGACCGGGCCGGCCGGTCCCGTCGCGCACCGGGCCGAGCCGGTCGCGGACCTGCGCCCGGTCGCCTTCGTGCCCTCGGCACGCACCTCGACGGCCGACTCCCGCGGTCGACTGCCGGATCGGCTCGCCCACGGCGACGCGGCGTTCTCGGCCGGCCGCGCCGGCCTGCTGGCGCTCGCGCTCACCCAGACCGATCTCGCCGCCGCCGTCGCGGCCGGCGGGACGCCCGGTGGTGTCGACGCCGCGGCCGGCGCCCGCTCGGCGCGAGCCGCCCGCGCCCGGCTGCTGCTCGCGGCCACCGAGGACCGGCTGCACCAGCCGTACCGGCTACCGGTGGTCCCGGAATCGGCCGCTCTCGTGGACCGGCTGCGGGCCGCCGGGGTGGCGGCCGTTCTGTCCGGTTCCGGTCCCACCGTGCTCGCGCTCGCGGTCGGCGGCGAGCAGGCAGCGGGCGCGGTCGGCGTCGCCGCACCGGGATTCGCCGTGCTCCCGTTGGCCGTCGACCGGGACGGTGTCCGGGTGGCGAACCTCTAGGTCACCTGGCCGTTGGGTGGTTGCACCCTATTTTTACCGTTTGCGCCGTGATCCTGATGACGTTGGGTGACGGCCATTGCGTCGCAGTGGATGGCGAGTACCGTAGGAGTACGGGGACCCCAGATCGGGAAGCCTGCGCAACCCCAGGTTGTTGCCGAGGTGTCTCCGTCTGGATAGTCTGATGGCTGCACCCGCCGCGCCGCGGCGCGTGCTCGCCCCGCCGGTCTGGCTGGAGCTTTCTCTAGTCCGTCCTGGCACAGGATTCCGGTGCCCCGCCTCGCCGTCGTTGCCTCGGCTCGACACCGGCGATGTGGTKGGCGAGCTTGGTCGCTGACCTCCGGTCAGCTTCCCTGCTGGCCCGCGATGTCTCACCGGGGGCGGCCCCGGACCCCGGTGCGGGGATTTCGGGTTCGTTCGCGGCTCGGAGTTGGTGCCGGATCGGCGAAGCCGGGTCCCTGCTGGATTGGTGAAGCCGATCCAGGAGGTCTGCCGGGAGGTTCGCTGGGAGGTCAGAGCCCTCCACATCGCCGACGGGCGCGTCATTCGGCCCGGCCAGCGGCGACATCTCCTTCATCTGTCATCCACGTAGGTGGTGGATCGGATGGTCGGAGGCCTATACGCATCACCCGGCTCGAGAGGAGCCGGTTCCTTCAGGGAAGGAAAACCTTGAGCGACACCACCGACGTGCTGCCTGAGAGCGCACGTGAGTCCGCGGCGCCCCCCGCACCGCTTCCCGTCAGCCAGCCGGCCGCGCCGGCAGGGCCGGCGCCGGTGACGGCGCCGATGGACAGCGGTGTATCCGGGGCCGGCAGCGCGCCGTCCGCGGACGCGGCCGACATGGCCGACGCGGCCGACGCGGAGGCCGGCGGTTCGGCCGGTCCTCGCCGCCGCCGCAGCGGTACCGGCCTGCAGGCGATGCTTCTGCCGGAGCTGCAGACCCTCGCCAGCTCGCTGGGAATCCAGGGCACCGGCCGGCTGCGCAAGGGCCAGCTGATCGCGGCCATCCAGAACGCGCAGAACGGCGGCCCGCCGCTCACGCCGAACGGCGTGGCAGCGAGCGAGCAGCCGGCCGCCACCGGCACCGCGCCGGCCGGCGACCCGCCGACCGCCACCACCGACGCCCCGCCGCGTACCCGCGGGCGGCGGGTGGTGCGTGCCACCGGAAGCCCCGCGCAGGCTGAGCTTGTTCAGCCACCCGTCCGTGAGACGGAGCCGGCGGAGCCCGCCGCCGAGCGGCCCGCCCGGGCGGAGGAGCCGCCGGCGCCGATCGTGGCCCGTGAGGAGAACGCCGCCCCGCGGGTTCGGGAGGGCCGCGAGCGTCCCGAGCGTGGGGAGCGTCCCGACCGCGCCGAGCGCCCGGACCGCGCCGAACGTCCGGACCGCGCCGAACGCCCGGACCGCGCCGAACGTCCGGAGCGCGCCGAGCGGACGCAGGGCGAGCGGCACGAGCGGGCCGACCGCTCGAACGGTCGGCAGACGGACCGTCAGAACGCTCGCCAGAGTGACCGCCCTGACCGGACCGATCGGACCGATCGCTCGGACCGGGCTGACCGGTCTGACCGCCCGGATCGGACCGACCGAGCGGACCGGACCGACCGGACTGACCGCTCGGACCGGGCTGACCGGACCGACCGCCCGGATCGGACCGACCGAGCTGACCGGACCGATCGTCAGACCGACCGGACCGATCGTCAGACTGACCGGACCGACCGCCAGGGCGGCCGCGCCGTCCAGGACGACGACGATGACAGCAGCCGCAGGCGGGGCCGCTTCCGCGAGCGTGGCCGCAACCGCCGTGGTCAGGGCGGTACAACCGAAAACGAGCCGGTGCTGCGCGAGGACGACGTCCTCGTCCCGGTCGCCGGCATCCTGGATGTTCTGGACAACTATGCGTTCGTCCGGACCAGCGGCTACCTGACGGGCCCGGCCGACGTGTACGTCAGCCTCGCCCAGGTCCGCCGGCACGGGCTGCGTCGTGGCGACGCCATCACCGGCGTCGTGCGTGCTCMGCAGGAGGGCGAGCCGCGCCGCGACAAGTACAACGCGCTCGTCCGGCTGGACACCATCAACGGAATGGACCCGGAGGAGGCCCGCGGCCGCCCCGAGTTCACCAAGCTCACCCCGCTCTACCCGCAGGACCGCCTGCGGATGGAGACCGAGCCGCACGTGCTGACCACCCGTGTCATCGACCTGGTGATGCCGATCGGCAAGGGCCAGCGGGCACTGATCGTCAGCCCGCCGAAGGCCGGCAAGACGATGGTGCTGCAGTCGATCGCGAACGCGATCACGACGAACAACCCGGAAGTCCACCTCATGGTCGTGCTCGTCGACGAGCGGCCGGAGGAGGTCACCGACATGCAGCGGTCGGTGAAGGGCGAGGTCATCGCCTCGACGTTCGACCGTCCGCCGTCGGACCACACGAACGTGGCGGAGCTGTCCATCGAGCGGGCCAAGCGGCTCGTCGAGCTGGGCCAGGACGTCGTCGTGCTGCTGGACTCCATCACCCGGCTCGGCCGCGCCTACAACCTGGCGGCCCCGGCGTCCGGGCGAATCCTGTCCGGTGGTGTCGACTCGACGGCGCTCTACCCGCCGAAGCGTTTCCTCGGCGCCGCCCGCAACATCGAGAACGGCGGCTCCCTGACCATCATCGCCACCGCTCTCGTCGAGACCGGTTCGACGATGGACACGGTCATCTTCGAGGAGTTCAAGGGCACCGGTAACGCGGAGCTGAAGCTCGACCGCAAGATCGCCGACAAGCGGACCTTCCCGGCGGTGGACGTGGACTCGTCCAGCACCCGCAAGGAGGAGATCCTGCTCGCCCCMGACGAGCTGGCGATCATGCACAAGCTGCGCCGCGTCCTGCACACTCGCGAACCGCAGCAGGCGATCGAGCTGCTGCTCGGCCAGCTCAAGCAGACCAGGACCAACTACGAGTTCCTCATGCAGATCGCCAAGTCCACCCCGTCGCAGGACTAGGGCGGCTGTCGGATTGGGATGGGATTAGGCGCGGTGCCGGTGGCGTTACGGCACTGGCACCGTGACCCAGTCACCAGGTCTGGCAGACTTGGGCCGGTTGGAGGCTCCGGTTCACGTCGTCGCGGCTGCGACGGCGACCCGGCGGCCAGGTGAGAAGAGGGAACATGAAGGCTGACATCCACCCGACGTACCACGAGACCTCCGTGGTCTGTACGTGCGGGAACACGTTCACCACGCGCAGCACCAAGGAGAACGGCTCGATCAACGTCGAGGTGTGCGCGCAGTGCCACCCGTTCTACACCGGCAAGCAGAAGATCATGGACGTCGGCGGCCGAGTGGAGAAGTTCGAGCGCCGGTTCGGCAAGCGCCAGCCTGGCCAGAAGGTCTCCGGCAACCAGTAGGCGGGGCGTCGGGGCGTCCGCCCCGGACCTCCCTGATCGCCGACCTGCCGGATCGGGCAGGGGACCGCGGTTGGTGTAGCGGCGGTGCGGCGCTCGTCCGGTATGGACCGGGCGGGCGCCGTTCCCGTTTCACACCACCGATTTGTTGAAGAGGTTTACTGATGGCGTCCGCGCTGGAGAAGCTGCTCGTCGAGCACGCCGACATCGAGAAGCGGCTCGCCGACCCCGCCGTGCACAACGATGCGGCCCAGGCTCGCTCGCTGGGGCGGCGGTACGCGGAGCTTTCGCCCGTCGTCGAGCTCGCGCGTGAGATCGAGGAGGCGAACGGCGACCTGGAGACGGCCCGGGAGCTGGCCGCCGAGGACGCGTCGTTCCGTTCCGAGGTGGCCGACCTGGAGGTCGTCGTCGGCGAGCTGCGCCAGCGGCTGCGGAGCCTGCTGGTGCCGGTCGACCCGGACGACAGCCGGGACGCCATTCTCGAGGTGAAGGCCGGAGCGGGCGGCGAGGAGTCAGCGCTGTTCGCCGGCGACCTGCTGCGGATGTACCTGCGCTACGCCGAGCGGCGCGGCTGGAAGACCGAGATCCTCGACGCCAACCCCAGCGACCTGGGCGGCTACCGCGACGTCAGCGTCGCGGTGAAGTACCGCGGCCAGGTCCCCCCCGGCCAGCCCGGTGTGTTCGGCCGGCTGCGCTTCGAGGGCGGTGTGCACCGCGTCCAGCGGGTGCCGGTGACCGAGTCGGCCGGGCGCATCCACACGTCCGCGGCGGGCGTGCTGGTCATGCCGGAGGCAGAGGAGGTCGACGTCGAGATCGACCCGAACGACCTGCGCATCGACGTCTTCCGCTCGTCCGGGCCTGGCGGCCAGAGCGTCAACACCACCGACTCGGCGGTGCGTATCACCCACCTGCCCACCGGGGTCGTCGTCTCCTGCCAGAACGAGAAGAGCCAGCTGCAGAACAAGGAGTCGGCGCTGCGGATCCTGCGCGCCCGGCTGCTGGCGATGGCGAGGGAGAAGGCCGAGTCGGAGAAGTCCGCGGCGAGGGCCAGCCAGGTCCGCACCCTGGACCGTTCGGACAAGGTGCGGACGTACAACTTTCCGGAGAACCGGATCGCCGATCACCGGGTCGGGTACAAGGCGCACAACCTGGAGCAGGTCCTCGACGGCGAGCTCGACGACGTGCTCGACGCGCTCATCGCGGCGGACCTCGCCGAGAGGCTCGCGGAAAACCCCGGCGAGGACGGCTGAGTGAGCGGCCCGGCGGTCCCGGCGATGCCGGCGGTCCCGGCGACGCCGGCCCGCTCCGCGGCCGCTGACGTCCCGCTCGCGGCCGAGCTCGCCTCGGCGGCGCGGCGGCTCGCCGAAGCGGGTGTGGCGAGCCCGCGCAACGACGCCGAGCTGCTCGCCGCGCACGCGCTGGGGGTCGCGCGCGGGCGGCTGCCGCTGGTTCGGGAGATCGCGCCGGACGCCGCCGAGCGGCTGCGCGACCTGGTCACGAGCCGGACACGGCGGGTGCCGTTGCAGCACCTCACCGGCGAGGCCTACTTCCGTCACCTCACGCTCGCCGTCGGACCCGGGGTCTTCGTGCCCCGGCCGGAGACCGAGACGGTCGCCGGCTGGGTGATCGACGCGTTGAAGGCCGCCGCCGCTGCCGCCGCCACCCGCGGGGGCGAGGCGGGCGCGGGCGTCCCCGCGGACGGTGCGGCGCGCTTCGTCTGCGTGGACCTGTGCGCCGGGTCGGGGGCGATCGCGCTCGCGCTCGCCGACGAGGTGCCTGGCGCGGAGGTACACGCGGTCGAGGCCGACCCTCTGGCGCTGCGCTGGCTGCGGCACAACGTCACCGCGACGGGCCTGCCCGTCTCGGTGCACGCCGCCGACGTCGCGGGTGCCGGCACGCCGGCGGCGGCGGGTGTACCGGCACCCGAGGGCTGGGCGCACGTGCCCGCGCTGAGCGCGCTCGCCCGGTTGGCCGGGCGGGTGGACGCCGTCGTCTCGAACCCGCCGTACCTGCCGGACGCGGACCGGGCCGTCGTCAGTCCCGAGGTGGGCGACCACGACCCGCCCTGGGCGTTGTGGGGCGGCGGCGCGGACGGGCTCGCGGGCCCACGCGCCGTGGTCTCGACCGCGATGGGCCTGCTGCGTCCAGGCGGGGTGTTCGCGATGGAGCACGCCGACGGCCAGGGCCCGGCCGCGCGGGAGCTGCTGGCCGCCGCCGGCGGCTGGTCCGAGATCGCCACCCACCGCGATCTCCTGGGACGAGATCGTTTCGTCACGGGCCGTCTGCTGAAGTCCTCAGATCGCGCCGAAGGCGCTGTCTGAGGGAGGYGACAGGCCGGGCGATCTAGCGGGGCGGAGCGCCGCGCCGCGCCGGGCCCGGCGTAGGTTTGTGCCCCAAGGGGCAGGCCGGCCCTGGAACAGGCGGCTTCACGCCTGGGCGCCGTCCAGGCGGCCCAGACGGTCGCACGACGGAGGTTCGGCGAGGGATCATGCGGCGGTTCGACTGCACGGACGAGGCGGCCAGGCGGACTGGCCTGGAGGCGGCCGCGGGCGCGGTCGGGCGGGGCGACCTCGTCGTCCTGCCCACCGACACGGTGTACGGGATCGGCGCGGACGCGTTCGACGCCTCCGCGGTGCGGGCGTTGCTCGCCGCGAAGGGACGCGGCCGGGATATGCCGGTGCCCGTCCTGATCGGCTCGTGGCGGACGCTCGAGGGCCTGGTCAACAACGTCACCATGCCCGTACGCGAGCTCACCAGGGCGTTCTGGCCCGGCGGCCTGACCGTCATCGTGCAGCAGGCTCCTTCGCTGCGCTGGGATCTCGGTGACAGCCGTGGCACGGTGGCGGTGCGGATGCCTCTCCACCCGGTCGCGATCGACCTTCTCGGCCGGACGGGGCCGATGGCCGTCTCCAGCGCGAACCGGTCCGGCAGGCCGGCCGCGACCACCGCGGACGAGGCCGTGGCCCAGCTCGGCGAACAGGTGGAGGTCTACCTCGACGCCGGACCCGTGACGGTGGGCATCGCGTCCACGATCGTCGACTGCACCACCGAGATTCCCCGGGTGGTCCGGCTCGGCGCGATCGACCTGGCGACGTTGCGCGCGGTGCTGCCTCTGGTCGAGGCGCCGGCGGGAGTCTCCTCATGACCTGCGGCGGTGGGGAGCGGCGCCGTGCGTGAGTACGCGCTCGTCTTCGTCGTCGCGGCGGCTGTCACCTACCTGACGACGCCGGTCGCGAGGGCGCTGGCGCTACGCATCGGCGCCGTCGCCGGGGTGCGGGCCCGAGACGTACATGTCATGCCGACGGCGCGGCTCGGCGGGCTCGCGATGCTGGCAGGCCTCTACGCCGGGCTCGCGGTCGCCGACCGGCTGCCGTTCCTGTCGCAGGTCTCGCGCGACTGGTCCGAGCCGCGCGCCGTGCTCATCGCGGCGACCCTGATCTGCCTGCTCGGCGTCGCCGACGACAAGTGGGAGCTGGACTCGCTGACCAAGCTGGCCGGCCAGATGGTGGCCGCCGCCGTGATGGTGCAGCTCGGGGTGCAGTTCTCGTTCGCCATCAACTGGGACAGCGAGACGACGCTCAGCCTCGGCCCGGAGACCGCCGTACCGATCTCGATCCTCGCCGTCGTCGTCCTCGTCAACGCGATGAACTTCATCGACGGTCTGGACGGGCTGGCCGCCGGCGTCGCCGCGATCGCCGCCGGGGCGACGTTCTACTTCGCCTACTCGCTCGCCGTCCTCAACGGTTTCGAGCGGGCCGCGCCGGCGGCGCTGCTGGCCGCCGTCACGGCGGGTGTCTGCATCGGCTTCCTGCCCCACAACTTCAACCCGGCCAAGCTGTTCATGGGCGACTCCGGGTCGATGCTCATCGGCCTGCTGTCGGCCTCGTCGATGATCTCGGTGACGGGCCAGGTCGCCTACGGCGGCTACGCCGGCCCGTCCCGCTCGCTGCCGTCGCTGATCCCGCTCGCGATCCCGATCGCCGTGCTGATGGTGCCGTTCCTCGATCTCGGCCTCGCGGTCATCCGCCGGACGAGGGCCGGCCGCTCGCCGTTCGCGCCGGACAAGATGCACCTGCACCACCGCATGCTGGAGATTGGCAAGTCGCAGGTCAGGGCCGTGCTGTTCATGTACTTCTGGGCCGCGCTCATCGGGTTCGGCGGGGTGGCGGCGTCGTTCTCGTCCGCGCCGCTGCCGATCCTGCTCGCGACCCTCGGGTTTGGCCTGCTTGGCCTCGTGGTGCTGCTCCTGCTCGGCCAACGCACCGCGCGGCGCGCGGCCAACGCCGCGGGCGTGTCGACCTCACCCTGACGCCCGGTCCGGGCTGGGCGGGACGGCCCTGGCCCGTCCCGCCGGGGGCCAATGTGGTCGGGGTCGCCTTGGCCGAGCTGGCGTGGGCCGCCGGCCGATACCGTGGAGGTGGTGTCCGCGCCAGTGGGCGGGGCCTGAACGGTCACGAAGGCCCGGCGGTCACGAAGGAGAGCCTGTTGGTGACAGGAAGAGTGGGCGACGCGCCCGCCGACGGCCGCGCGACCGAGACGAAGCCGCCCGTGGGCGCCGCTCCTCGGCAGCCGCTGAGCAGCGCGCCGATCATCAGGCTCGGGTTGATGGTCAGCGCGGTGATCGCCGTCGGCGCTGTCGCGCTCGGTGCGGGCCTGCGGGGCTGGCCGGGTGTCGCGGCGGCGCTTCTCGGCGTCGGAATCGTCGTGATCTTCTTCTCCGCCAGCAAGATCGCGGTCGGTTTCGTGGCTCGCCGGGCGCCGCAGCTGCTGCTGCCGGCCGCGCTCGGCATCTACGGCTTCAAGATCCTCCTGCTCGGGGTGCTGCTGGTGGCACTGGACGGGGTGGAGGCGGTGAACCTCTCGACGCTGGCCTGGACGGTGCTCGCTGGCGTGTTCGGGTGGGTCGGTGCCGAGGTGTGGGCCGCCACCCGCACCCGGGTGCCGTTCTTCGACCCGACCACGTTCGCCGCCCRCCACCCCGACGCCGCCGGCCGGCCGGACGGCCACGCCACCCGGTCCTCGGCGCGCGGCGCGTCGGCGCCCGGCTCGCGCGGGTAGCGGGCAGGCGATGAGCTCGACGAACAGGGGCGTGGGCCGGGAGCCCAGCGGCGACGGTGACCGTCGCGCCGGGAAAGCCCGGCGGGGCGGCGGCGGACCAGCGGGGGGCGGAAGCCGGCCGCCGAACCGGGAGCGCACCCCGGGTGAGGCCTGGAACGCGGTCGGCACGCTCGGCGCCGGCATCGCCTTCTGGGGCCTGGTCGGGTGGGGCATCGACCGGCTCACCGGCCTGCACAACGTGTTCCTGCCGATCGGGATCGTGCTCGGCCTCGCCGCGGCCCTCTACCTGGTGATCTACCAGGCGCTGCGCCGGTAGGCCGGGTCCTGGTCGCGGGGCGAGTCCCATGGCTGGACCGCGTGGTCGGTGGCGGTGCGTAGCCGGGGGCCTCGGCCGGTTCGGTGCGCAGCGCGATCGGGTGAATCGTCCGCTGTCCGAAATGTCGCTCCGCGTGTCCGCGCGCCCCCGTAACGCCAAGGGGCGCACAACAGACCGAAAAGCGGCGGCAACGTGTAGATGAACCCGACGCGGGGCGGATCGCAGCGCGTGCCGCGATGGCGGAGGTGTGGATAGTATTCGCGGTACCGGGCGCCGACACGTCGGCCCCGCCGGAGACGGTCTGCCGCTGGGCCACGCGCCTGGCCGAAGGACATGCGATCATGCGGTCCACGCATGTCCATGGGCCATGGGCATCGTTAGTCTCTAAGCTCGGGCGGCGCTCACGATGCGTACAACTCGGGCGGTTGAGCCTGCGGTGCCGGTAGGGTGGGGTCCCCTCCTACGTGGGGCGGGCCTGGTTCGCCTGGTGACACTGCGTTGAAATTTAGATCATGGAGGTGTGTTGCGTGCCCGTCCTCGCCGCTAGTGACGAGGGCTTCGAGGGTCCTACGACCGCGGTCTTCAACCCGCCGCATTGGTTTGACGTGGACCTGGGTCCCTTCAACTTCTACCTGAACAAGGCCACCGCGCTGGTGATCTTCTCGGCGCTGTTCGTCGGTGTCCTGTTCTGGCTCGCGTACCGTCGCGCCTCGATCGTCCCTCGTGGGCTGCAGAACTTCGCCGAGTCGATTTACGACTTCATCGACGGCCAGATCTCGCGCGAGATCATCGGGAAGACCGGCCCACGGTACACCCCCTACCTGATGGTGCTGTTCTGCTTCGTCGCGGTCTGCAACCTGCTTGCCATCATTCCGGTGGCGCAGTTCCCGGCCACGTCGCGCATCGCCATCCCGATGGTGCTGGCGATCATCACCTGGGTGATCTTCAACTGGGTCGGTATGAGGGCCAACGGCGCGGGTGCGTACTTCAAGGAGATGGTCGACCCGGCGCCGCAGGCGATGCTGCCGATCCGGCTCATCCTCGCGCCGATCGAGATCCTGTCGACGCTGATCGTGCGGCCCTTCACGCTCGCGGTCCGGCTCTTCGCGAACATGTTCGCCGGCCACATGCTGCTCCTCATCTTCAGCCTCGGCGCGGAGTACATGATCCAGCGGCCGCCGTACGTGTTCGGCGCCTTCTCGTTCCTGATGACGGTCATCATGACCGGGTTCGAGCTGGTCATCGACCTGCTGCAGGCCTACATCATCACCGTGCTCACCGCCGCGTACATCGGTGGCGCGCTGGCCGCCCACGGCGGCGGCCACGACGACCCGAACGCGGAGCACGGCACCGAAGCGCCCGAGCCCGAGTCCGCGCCCGTCGCGGCCGTCGCGGCGCACTCCTGATTTTTCGGACACCACGACCCGCACCGGTGAGTCCCGGTGCCCGACAGGATAAGGAACACCTCACATGGCTTCACCCGTCGTTCTGGCGGCCACCGACGCCGTCAGCGGTAACCTCGGCGCCGTCGCCTACGGCCTCGCCGCCATCGGCCCGGGTATCGGCATTGGTCTCATCTTCGGTCTGGGCGTGCAGGCCATCGCCCGCCAGCCGGAGGCAGAGCAGGTCGCCTTCCGGTACATGCTGATCGGATTCGCCCTGGTCGAGGCGCTCGCCCTGATCGGTTTCGTCGTTCCGTTCGTCTTCAAGTAATCCGAGGACGAGCGTGAGCGCCACGTCGACAATCCTGCTCGCCGCCACCACCACGGATCACTCGGACGAAAACGTCCTGGTTCCGCCGGTGGGCGAACTCATCATCGGCATTGTTTCGTTCGGGCTGCTCGTCGCGTTCTTCTTCTGGAAGGTCAAGCCCCAGATCCAGAAGTTCTACGCGGACCGGACCGAGCGCATCGAGGGCGGCCTGGCTCGGGCCGAGGCCGCTCAGGTGGAGGCGCAGGCACTGCTGGAGCAGTACCGCGCGCAGCTCGCCGAGGCACGCGCCGAGGCGTCGCGAATCCGCGACGAGGCGGCCGTGCAGGGCCGTCAGATCGTGGCGGACCTGCGGGCCCAGGCCGACCGCGAGGTCGCTGAGATCCGGGCCCGCGGCGAGACGCAGCTCGCGGCGGAGCGATCGCAGATCGTCAACTCGCTGCGCGCCGAGCTGGGTGGGGTGGCTCTCGAGCTCGCCACCAAGATCGTCGGGCACGAGCTGGCTCGGCCGGAGGAGCACGCCCACCTGATCGACGACTTCATCGCGGCGCTCGACGCTTCCGGTGACGCTGCCGCGGCCGCGCCCGCCGGGTCGGGAGGCTGACGGTGGAGGGACCCAGCCGGGCGGCTCTCGTCGCGGCGCGGGCGACCCTTGACCAGATCACCGCGGTCCCGCCGGGTGGCGGGGCCGTGGCCGGTCAGGCGAGACGGCCGGACGCGGGGCGGATCGGTGCCGATCTGCGCGCCGTCGCCGACCTGCTCGGTGAGGATCTGACCCTGCGGCGCGCGTTCGCTGACTCGAGCGTGCCCGCCGGTGCCCGCGAGATCCTCGCTGAACGGCTGTTCGCGGCCCAGCTCGGCGAGGACTCGCTCACCGTCGTCAAGTCGGCCGTCGCGCGCCGTTGGACGCGTCCGCTCGACCTGCGGCTCGGCCTGATCGAGCTGTCCGTGGAGGCGCTGCTCGTCGACGCCGAAACCGCGGGCGCGCTGGACGAGGTCGAGGACGAGCTGTTCAGGTTCGGCCGGATCCTCGACCGCAACCCGCAGCTCTCGCTCGCGCTCACCGACCCGGCCGCGCCCGGGGCGCTCAAGGAGACGCTCGTCGAGCGGCTGCTGGCCGGCAAGGCGCACCCGGTGACGGTGCGGCTGGCCAAGCAGGCCGTGGCCGACCGGGAGTTCGGCGACCTCTCCCGGCGGATCGAGCAGTTCAGCCGGATCGCCGCCGCGCGCCGCGACCGCGTGGTCGCCGTCGTGCGCACCGCCGTGCCACTCGACGGCGACCAGCTCACCCGGCTGCGCACGGCGCTGTCCCGGTACTTCGGCCGCGAGATCCAGGTGCAGACCGACCTCGACCCCGCCGTGCTCGGCGGTGTCGTCGTGCGGGTCGGCGACGAGCTCGTCGACGGGTCCGTGCTGCGCCGGCTCGCCGCCGCCCGCCAGGCTCTGGCGCGGTAGCGCCGGTGAGCATGACGACCCAGGTACGAGGCCACGCCGCCGGCGGTCACCGCCGACGGCGCGGCCTCGCGTCCCTCGCCTGCTCCGAACTGAAGGTTCCGGTCCCGACAAAGGCCGACTCCGTACTTGCCGTCCTCTTCGAGGCCGGACATACCCATGCTGGGCGACCGATTCCCATGCCCCGCAATGAAGGACCGAAGCGATGACAGAGCTGACCATCCGGCCGGAGGAGATTCGCGACGCCCTCCGGGACTACGTCGAATCGTTCCAGGCCACCTCCGCCGACCGGGAGGAGGTGGGCCGCGTCATCCTGACCGGTGACGGGATCGCCCGGGTCGAGGGCCTCCCGCACACCATGACCAACGAGCTGCTGGAGTTCTCCGGCGGCGTGCTCGGCCTCGCGCTCAACCTAGAGGTCGGCGAGATCGGCTGCGTCATCCTCGGTGAGGGCTCGCACATCGAGGAGGRCCAGGAGGTCCGCCGGACCGGGCGCATCCTGGCGGCCCCGGTCGGCGACGGCTTCCTCGGGCGAGTCGTCGACCCGCTGGGCCGGCCGATCGACGGCCTCGGCCCGCTCGAGACCGAGGGCGAGCGTGCCCTGGAGCTGCAGGCGCCCACGGTCGTGCAGCGCCAGCCGGTCAAGGAGCCACTGCAGACCGGCATCAAGGCCATCGACGCGATGACCGCCATCGGTCGCGGCCAGCGGCAGCTGATCATCGGTGACCGGCAGACGGGCAAGACCACCGTCGCCATCGACGCGATCATCAACCAGCGCGCGAACTGGGAGAGCGGCGACCCGAAGAAGCAGGTCAAGTGCGTCTACGTCGCCATCGGCCAGAAGAAGTCGACCATCCGTGAGGTCGTCAACACGCTGGAAGAGGCCGGCGCGCTGGCGTACACCACGATCGTCGCGGCTCCCGCTGACGAGCCGGCCGGCTTCAAGTACATCGCCCCGTACACCGGCTCGGCCATCGGCCAGCACTGGATGTACAACGGCCAGCACGCGCTGATCGTCTTCGACGACCTCTCGAAGCAGGCCGAGGCGTACCGCGCGATCTCGCTGCTGCTGCGCCGCCCGCCGGGCCGTGAGGCCTACCCGGGAGACGTCTTCTACCTGCACTCCCGCCTGCTGGAGCGCTGCGCGAAGCTGTCCGACGAGCTGGGTGGCGGCTCGATGACCGGCCTGCCGATCATCGAGACCAAGGGCAACGACATCTCGGCGTACATCCCGACGAACGTCATCTCCATCACCGACGGCCAGATCTTCCTGGAGTCGGACCTGTTCAACCAGGGTGTGCGGCCGGCCATCAACGTCGGTACCTCGGTGTCCCGGGTCGGCGGCAGCGCGCAGGTCAAGGCGATGAAGTCGGTCGCCGGCCGCCTGCGCCTCGACCTCGCCCAGTACCGCGAGCTGGAGTCGTTCGCGTCGTTCGGCTCCGACCTGGACAAGGCCTCGCGCGACCAGCTCGCCCGTGGTTCGCGGCTCGTCGAGCTGCTCAAGCAGCCGCAGAACCAGCCGTTCCCGGTCGAGCGCCAGGTCGCGTCGGTCTGGGCCGGCACCACCGGGAAGCTCGACGAGATCCCGGTCGGGGAGATCCGCCGGTTCGAGACCGAGTTCCTCGACTTCCTCAGCCGGTCGTACGCCGGCATCTACGAGGTCATCTCGGCCACGGGCAAGCTCGACGACTCGACGGTGGCCGACCTGGAGAAGGCGATCGGCGAGTTCAAGGGGCAGTTCACGCTTTCGTCCGGCCAGCCGCTGGTCAACGAGGCGGCCCCCGACGCGCTGGAGCCCGAGGAGATCGAGCAGGAAGCGATCCGGGTGCACCGCCCGAAGCCGGTCGAGAAGGTCTGATCCAGTGGCCGGCCAGCTTCGCGAGTATCGGCGGCGTGTCCGCACGGTCCAGTCGACGAAGAAGATCACCCGCGCGATGGAGCTCATCGCGGCGTCCCGGATCGCCAAGGCCCGCGCGCGGGTCGCGGCGTCCCGGCCGTACGCGGCCGAGATCACCCGGGTGATCAGCGCGGTGGCGTCGCAGTCGACCGTCAACCACCCGCTGACCACCGAGCGGTCCGGGGTCACCCGGGCCGCGGTGGTGGTCGTGACCTCCGACCGCGGCCTCGCGGGCGGCTACAGCTCCAACGCACTGCGGCGGGCGGGCGAGCTCATGGAGCTGCTCGACGACGAGGGCAAGTCCGTGGCCCTGTACGCGGTCGGCCGCAAAGCCGTCACGTACTACCGGTTCCGTGGCCGGGAGCTCGCGAGCGAGTTCACCGGGTTCACCGAGCAGCCGTCGTACGCGGACGCGAAGGCGATCGCGGACGAGCTGCTCGGGGCGTTCGTCACCGACGAGGCTGACGGCGGCGTGGGCGAGATCCACATCGTCTACACCGAGTACGTCAGCGCGCTGACGCAGACGCCCGAGGCGCACCGGCTGCTGCCGATGGTGCTGGAGGAGACGACCGAGGCGCCGGTGGGCGGTCCGCTGCCGGTGTACGAGTTCGAGCCGTCGGCGGAGGGGGTGCTCGACGCGCTGCTGCCCCGCTACGTCGAGAGCCGTCTCTACGTCGCGCTGCTCGAGGCGGCCGCCTCGGAGTCGGCCTCCCGGCAACGGGCGATGAAGTCGGCGACGGACAACGCCGAGGAGCTCATCCGCACCTACACCCGGCTGGCCAACCGGGCCCGCCAGGAGGCGATCACCCAGGAGATCTCGGAGATCGTCGGCGGCGCGAACGCGCTGGCGGACGCCGGGTAGCGAACGGCGCGGGTAGTAGTCGGCTCCCGTCTGATGGCGGGTGGGGTGCCGGGATCGGATCCGTAAGGCATGGTAGGTGGGGACAACTACCACAGCGAGGTCAAAGGTTCGCGATCGGACCGTCGGCCAGGCAGTTTGGCGGGCGGTCTGATCGAGCCGGTGGCGACGCGCCCGACGGAGGCCCGGAACTCGGCCCGTCGGACGCCGCTGATGTGGTCCGAAAGACGTGGCACCACCTGAAAGACGTGGCACCACCCGTAAGACCAAGCATCATCCGAAAGATCACGTATCACCGCGATATCGCAGCACTTCAGCACCGCAGCACCGCTCGACAGACGCGGTACCGCAGCACTGCCGAACAGAAGAGACTGCCTGACGCCGTGGGTGGCCGAGGGCGCCAAGCCAGCCCTTAGGGGTCCCATCGGTAGCACGTGGGCCTCCGGGGGCGCGGAGAAATCGCAGTACGCGCCCCCTTCGGCGCTCTAGTGAAGATCGAGGACGCCATGACCGTCACCACCAGCTCAACGGGGATCGGCCGGGTCGCCCGAGTCATCGGCCCGGTTGTCGACGTGGAGTTCGCTCCCGAGGAGCTCCCGGAGATCTACCACGCCCTGCACGTCGAGCGCACGCTCGGCGACGAGACCGCCACCCTTACCCTTGAGGTCGCCCAGCACATCGGGGACAACACCGTCCGGGCGATCTCCATGCAGCAGACCGACGGCCTGGTCCGCGGTGCCCCGGTCAAGGCCACCGGCGCGCCGATCTCGGTCCCGGTCGGCAACGCGACCAAGGGGCACGTGTTCAACGTGCTCGGCCAGCCGCTCGACGTCGAGTCCGTCGACGCCGAGACCTACATGCCGATCCACGCGTCCGCCCCGGYGTTCGACCAGCTCGAGTCCAAGACCRCGATGTTCGAGACGGGCATCAAGGTCATCGACCTGCTGGCCCCGTACGTCCGCGGTGGCAAGATCGGCCTGTTCGGCGGCGCCGGCGTCGGCAAGACCGTCATCATCCAGGAGATGATCCGTCGAGTCGCCAAGGAGTTCGGTGGCGTCTCGGTGTTCGCCGGCGTCGGCGAGCGCACCCGCGAGGGTAACGACCTGTTCCTGGAGATGACCGAGGCCGGCGTCATCGACGACACCGCGCTGGTCTTCGGCCAGATGGACGAGCCTCCGGGCACCCGGCTGCGGGTCGCGCTGGCCGCGCTGACCATGGCCGAGTACTTCCGCGACGTCCAGAAGCAGGACGTGCTGCTGTTCATCGACAACATCTTCCGGTTCACCCAGGCCGGCTCCGAGGTGTCCACGCTGCTCGGCCGTATGCCGTCGGCCGTGGGCTACCAGCCGACCCTGGCCGACGAGATGGGCGTGCTGCAGGAGCGGATCACCTCGACCCGAGGCCACTCCATCACGTCGCTGCAGGCCATCTACGTGCCCGCCGACGACCTGACCGACCCGGCGCCGGCGACCACGTTCACCCACCTCGACGCCCAGACCGTGCTCGACCGGTCGATCTCCGACCTCGGCATCTACCCAGCGGTGAGCCCGCTGGAGTCGACGTCCCGGATCCTGGACGCCCGGTATGTCGGCCAGGAGCACTACGACACCGCGCGCGAGGTGCAGCGGATCCTGCAGCGTTACAAGGACCTGCAGGACATCATCGCCATCCTCGGCATCGACGAGCTCTCCGAGGAGGACAAGGTCCTCGTCCGGCGGGCCCGGCGCATCCAGCGGTTCCTGTCGCAGCCGTTCTTCGTCGCCGAGCAGTTCACCGGCATTCCCGGCAAGTTCGTCCCGGTCGCCGAGACGATCGACTCGTTCAAGCGGATGACCCTCGGCGAGTTCGACCATCTGCCGGAGCAGGCCTTCTTCATGTGCGGCGGGATCGAGGACGCGCAGAAGAACGCGGAGAACCTGTAGTGGCGACGATGCGGGTCGCGATCGTCTCCCCGGAGGAGGAGATCTGGTCCGGCGAGGCGAACTTCGTCCTCGCCACGACCACCGACGGCGACCTCGGTGTCTGGCCACGGCACGTCCCGTTGCTGGGCGTGCTGAGGGACGGCGGCGACGTCAAGGTGGAGACCGACGGGGGCGACTTCCTCTACACCGTCGGCGGCGGGTTCATCTCCGTCACCAAGGACGGCGTCAGCATCCTCGCCGAGACGGCGGCGCTGAAGTCCTGACGGCCGCTGGCCAGGTCCCACGCTGAACTCCACGGCGGGGCGCGTTCACCACGAACGCGCCCCGCCGCTGTTGTTTCCTGACTTGTCAACGAGAGCGCGCTGTGTGGCGCGATCCGCTCACAGCTCCGGTCAGGCGTTGCCGCCTGGGCGCCACTTGACGTCACCGCCGGGGTTGGCGACGCGGCTCAGGATGAACAGCAGGTCGGAGAGGCGGTTGAGGTAGCGGGCCGTCAGCGGGTTCGTCCGCTCCCCGTCGACCGCGAGGAGCGTCCAGACGCTGCGCTCCGCGCGCCGCGAGACCGTCCGGGCCACGTGCAGCAGCGCGGCCCCCGCTGTGCCGCCMGGCAGGATGAACGAGTCGAGCTTCGGCAGGTCCTCGTTGAACCGGTCGCAGGCCGCCTCCAACCGGTCGACATACGCCTGTGTCACCCGCAGCGGTGGGTACTTGGGGTCCGGCACGACCGGCGTCGACAGATCGGCGCCGACGTCGAACAGGTCGTTCTGGATCTGCTGGAGCACCTCGCGCACCTCGTCCGACAACCCACCGAGCGCCAGCGCCACGYCGATCGCCGCGTTCGTCTCGTCGGTATCCGCGTACGCCCCCAGGCGCGGATCCGTCTTCACCGTCCGCGACATATCCCCCAACGCGGTCGTCCCGTCGTCACCAGTCCTCGTGTAGATGCGCGTCAGATGGACAGCCATGGAGCGACCCTATGGCCGAGGCGCGTACGGGCGCCTAACTCGATCAMCCGAGATCACACCTGAGCCCAGACGAGAGTCGCGTCGTCGTGCGCGCCGAAGCGTGGGAACCGGGTGCAGTCCGGGTCGGCGGACGCGGCGGATCTGAGCGCTTGGAGCAGGTCGGCGGCGGCACGGGCCGACTGCCCGGAGGCGATGTTCGCGGCCGTCGTGGGAGGCACCGGCCACGCCAGAGCCGACGCACCAAGGTGCCGGATTTGCCATCCCCAGCGCGAGACCGCGGCCGTGTTGACGTGCGACTCTCTCCCGCACGGTGGACGCTTGCCCACTCGGGCGCGTACCGCCGCCATGACACCGAAGGAGCCACAAGTGTTATTGCTAGCCAGCGAGCGATTACTGAGAGTGGCTGCGCTCGCGATTGGTGCCAGCGGCCTGGCCGCTTCCCTGGTCGCCTGCGGCGGCGCGGGTGCGAGCGGGGCGGGCGGGGCGTGCTCGGCGACGGCGCCCGGCATCACGCCCACCGAGGTCAAGGCCGGCATGGTCTGGAGTGACACCGGCCCGGGGGCCGACTCCATGCGTGCCTTCCGGGCCGGCGTGGACGCCCGCTTCCACGCCGCCAACGAGGAGGACGGCGGCGTCTACGGCCGCAAGGTCACTTACGCCTGGCGGGACAACGGAGGCGACACGGCGCTCAGCCTGTCCGTGACCCAGGAGCTCCTCGACCGTGAGAAGATCTTCGGGCTCATCCATGCGCCCGGCGGCACCGGCGCGGACTCGGCCAAGCTTTTGCAGGAGCGCAACGTCCCGGTAACGGGCATCGCCAGCGAGCCGGTCTGGTTGGGGATGGACAACATGTTCTCGTGGTTCTACCTCGGGAAGGGCTCCAGCACGACCTTGGGCAAGTACATCCACGACCAGGGCGGCACCCGTGCGGCCCTCTTCGCGATCGACGGGAGCGCCACGGGCGGGGACTACACGCAGCAGGTCGTGGCGAGCCTGAAGGCAAGCAACGTCAAGGTCGTCAAGACGTTCTACACCAGCGAGATCACGAGCTTCCAGACCGTCGCCCAGCAGATCAAGGAAAACAACATCGACGCCCTCGCGGGCGTGCTGATGCCGGCCGATGCCGCCAAGCTGCTGCCGGAACTCGCCAGGATCGGCGTGGCCCTGGGTGGCAGCCTCAAAGTCGCGCTGATGCCGCTGGGCTACGACAACAGCGTCCTCGCCCAGTACGGCCGCGCACTCGCCGGCGTGTCCATCTCCACCACCACCCAGCCCTTCGAGCTCAACACTCCGGCGCAGCAGAAGTTCGAGCAGGCGATGAACAAGTACGCCCCGGAGATCCAACCACCGACCCAGGACATCGCGGTGGACGGCTGGATCTCCGCCGACCTGTTCCTCCGCGGCCTCGAAGCCGCCGGAAAATGCCCCACCAGGGAGTCGTTCATCTCCGGCCTACGCGCCGTCAAGGACTACGACGGAGCGGGTTTGACGCCCGACGCCAGCAACGACCTGTCGACGAACTTCCGCCAGACCTCCACCTGCTACTACACCATCAAGATCAGCCTGGACGGGTCGAAGTTCCAGCCGGCCAGTTCCACGGCCACCTGCGGAGACGTCATCACCCCGGAGCAGATGGCCAACCTGAACCAGCAGCCCTGACCGGTAGCTCGGCAAACCGTGTGGGGTTCGTCCGCTATACCACGGTGTGGCGGACGAACCGGACTGTCCCAGGGACGGCTCTGTGCGTACTTTCGATGGTGTGGAAGTCGCCACGTAGGGTGCGGACGCGCGCGAGCATCACGTGGTACCGGAGGTAGCTCGGGAGGACATCGCCGTTGGCGAGACGTCCACGCTCGACGAGGTTCGGGCCGAGCTGGAACACCGTCGCGGCGGCCCAGCCTGATGCGGCGGACAGGGCAGGGCGGCCGTCAGCGCTTCTTGGTGGGAAAGGCTGGACCGGGTTGGTAGCGGACGCTTGGGCCGCGGGTTGGGGAGTCGGCGGTTCGCTCGATGACGCCTCGCTCCGCGAGGGAGCGCAGGATGACACTGGCGCGTTGGCTGCCCACGAGCAGGAGGTTCTGGACGGTCTGGTTGGAGATGGTCCCGTACTCACGCAGGTGGGCGACTATTCGTCGTTCGGATTCGTCCGAGGAGTTGCGGTGGTACGGGAGCAGGGCGCCGAGCTCGGCGCGGACCCGTTCCCGGAACCGGTAGGTCGGTAGCCGGTAACGGCGGGTCTCGCGTGCTGGCTCGAGGAGGTCGTAGGCGTCGTCGGACAGCCGCCGGAGCGCCTCGCTGGCCTCCTCGACGCTCTTCTGCAGGACCGGAGCGATCGTCGGGGCATCGACGGTCGGGTGGGAGCGCAGGTAGTGGATGACCAGGATGGCGTCTGTGTCGTCCTGGATCTCGGACGGCAGGCTGGCGATCATGACGGAGAGCCGGGCGGCCGGCGCGCCGCCGTCGAGCACGACCCGGACGCTGCCTCCGCCGCTGTGAAACACCGGAGGGGTGTGCCCGGCGCGCACCATCGCGCGGACCATGACGTCGACTCCGGTACCGGCTCGCTCCGCGAGGCGAAGGACCCGTAGCGCGTCGATCAGGCAGCGGTTCCTCGGCTTCGACACGTGCGTGAGGATGTTCTCCTCGGTCACTCCGAACACCAGGTCACCCGGCGAGGTGACGACGAGGCGGCTCGGGCTGTGCTCGAGCACGATCGGTTCTGGGTGACGGTAGTCGCGGTGCGCGACCGCGTTCACGACCGCTTCCCGAACGGCCGGACCGGGGATCGTCTCCAACTGCTGTTGGACGCCAGTCGGCAGCGTCACGGACGTAGTTTCGTTGATTGCGTCGATGCCACGCAGTACGTCGACGACCGCGACGATCAACGGAGTGTCGTGGACAGACGGCGGACGAGCGAGGGAACCGGCCGGCGTGCGCCGCCGCAGGTAGTGCAGGGATGGTTCGGCGGCCAACCCCGTGGCTGCGCAGAACAGCAATGCACCCGCTCGTGTCAGGTGCCCGTCGTCCAGCAGCACCCCGCATTCACGAAGCAGATCCGCGGTGCTCAACTCGGCCCGTCGGCGGCTCTGCGCGTCACCTGCCTCGACGAGAAGGCGCCGCGCCTCCTCTTCGGCACGGGCGGAGACATCCTCCACACGCAGGTGCGTTCGCTCGGCGGACCAGTCGTAGCCCCGTCGGTCCTCCCGCATGGCGGCTTCTCGCGCGGCTGTCAGCGGCTCGCAGGAGGTGCCGATTCGTTCCCGCAGTTTGCCGCCCACGCGGACAAGGTCGAACCCGGGTTCTACAGCTAGCAACAGGATGCGATGGCCGCTGACCTGCCGGTCCTCGAGATCGACAACGAGTGGCGGTGAGGTCAGCTGCCAGATCCGTCGCCGCAGTTCGTCGGCATCGAGATTGTCCGGAACGCCGACTACGGCTGCCTGTCCGGAGCTGGCGTCCGAAATGCCGACGATGACTGTGCCACCTCGGCTGTTCGACAGGCAGGCGACAGCTTCGGCCAGGTCCGTGGCCGCGGCCTTGAGCGGGTCGCGGTCATTGGCCGCGGGCCGCTTGAGCTCCTTGAAGTCCAGAGTCAGCGACTCCAGCTCGGACGCCCTGCGCCCGCCGAGCACCTCCTGGAGCGCTCGGTCGATCTCGCGAGTGAGGCTCTGGCGGCTGGCTGCCATGGACTAGTTTTATATCACCCTGTCAAGACAGGGTGATATAAAACTGCGCCGATTTGCAGGCGGGGCGAGCGTGAGCGGTCGTTGCGCGCGGGGGTGTCAGGACAGGCCGCCCGCGTGGCGGATGATGTCGACGAAGCCGGACATGATCGCGGTCAGGCCGTAGTCCTTGGGGGTGTAGACGGCGGCGACGCCGGCGGAGCGCAGGGTCTCGGCGTCGCGGTCGGGGATGATGCCGCCGACGACGACCGGGAGGTCGTCGAGGCCGGCGGCGCGCAGGCCGTGGAGCACCTGAGGAACCAGCTCGAGGTGCGAGCCGGACAGGATCGACAGGCCGACGAGGTGGACGTCCTCCTGGACGGCGGCGGCGACGATCTGCTCTGGCGTCAGGCGGATGCCCTGGTAGACGACCTCGAAACCGGCGTCGCGGGCGCGCACCGCTATCTGCTCGGCGCCGTTGGAGTGCCCGTCCAGGCCGGGTTTGCCGATGAGGACCTTCACCCGGCGGCCCAGCTCGCGGCCGGTCTCGGCGACCCGCTCCCGGACGGCGGCCAGCTCGTCGCCCGCGGCGGTGCCGGCCGACGCGCCGACGGTCACGCCGGACACTCCGGTGGGCGCCCGGTACTCGCCGAAGACCTCGCGCAGCACCTCGGACCACTCGCCGGTGGTGACACCGACGCGGGCGCAGGCGAGCGTCGCCGGGACCAGGTTGGTGTCGGACTTGGCCGCCTCGCGCAGCGCCAGCAGCGCCTCGTCGACGGCGGCCGGGTCGCGCTTCGCCCGCCAGGAGGCCAGTGCCTCCTTCGCCGCCGCCTCGACCGCCGGGTTGACCGTCTGGATCGCGGCGTCCAGGTCGGCGATCAGCGGGTTCGGCTCGGTCTCGGTGAACCGGTTCACGCCGACGACGACGTCCTCGCCACTCTCGATCCGGCCGCGGCGGGCCGCCTGCGAGGCGACGAGCTGGGACTTCATGTAGCCGGACTCGACGGCGGCGACCGCGCCGCCCATCGCCTGCACGCGGTCGATCTCGGCCCGTGCCGCCTCGACCAGCTCGGCGACCCGCTTCTCGATGACGACCGAGCCCTCGAAGATGTCCTCGTACTCCAGCAGGTCCGTCTCGTAGGCCAGGATCTGCTGGATGCGCAGCGACCACTGCTGGTCCCACGGCCGCGGCAGGCCGAGCGCCTCGTTCCAGGCCGGCAGTTGCAGCGCCCGGCAGCGAGCGTCCTTCGACAGGGTGACGCCGAGTGCCTCGAGAACGATCCGGATCACGTTGTTCTCCGGCTGCGCCTCGGTCAGGCCGAGCGAGTTGACCTGCACGCCGTAGCGGAACCGGCGGTGCTTGGGGTTCTCGACGCCGTAGCGGGTGCGCAGCAGGTCATCCCACAGCGCCCCGAAGGCGCGCATCTTGCACATCTCCTCGACAAAGCGCACCCCGGCGTTGACGAAGAAGGAGATCCGGGCGCAGACGTCACCCATCCGCTCCGTCGGYACCTGTCCGGAGGCGACCACGGCGTCCAGCACCGCGATCACCGTGCAGATCGAGTAGGCCAGCTCCTGYACCGGCGTGGCGCCGGCCTCCTGCAGGTGGTAGCTGCAGACATTGATCGGGTTCCACTTAGGGATCTCGGTCACCGTGTAGGCGATGAGGTCGGTGATCAGCCGAAGCGACGGCCCCGGCGGGAAGACGTAGGTCCCGCGGGACAGGTACTCCTTGATGATGTCGTTCTGGGTGGTCCCGTTGAGCGCGGCCGGGCCGACGCCCTGCTCCTCCGCGACGACCTGGTAGAGAGCCAACAGCCACATCGCGGTGGCATTGATCGTCATGGAGGTGTTCATCCGGTCGAGCGGGATGCCCTCGAAGAGCGCTCGCATGTCGCCCACGTGCGCGACGGGTACGCCGACCTTGCCGACCTCGCCGCGGGCGAGCACGTGGTCGGGGTCGTAGCCGGTCTGCGTCGGCAGGTCGAAGGCGACCGACAACCCGGTCTGGCCCTTGGCGAGGTTGCGCCGGTAGAGCGTGTTGCTCTCGGCCGCGCTGGAGTGGCCCGCGTACGTCCGGACGATCCACGGCCGATCCCGCTCCGGGCGGGTGCCCGCGCTGTCCGTGCTCTGACCGGCTTGGTCAACCATCGCCAGCCATCCCCTCACCCTGGGGGAGGCCGCGCCGGCGAAGCGCCACCTCCCAGATCGTGGCCAACGGCGAAAGCGTACCGGCGCCACCCTGTCGCGCGCCCGCTAAGTGAACTGTCACCAATCACCGCTGACCTGGGCGATCTGGGACCGTGGTGCGGCTCATGCTAGGTAGGCGGACCCCGAGCCCATAGGAATGGTGGCCGGGAGGGTGCGAGGCTCAGCTTTGACTGGCGCACAGCGCCGGTGGACCCCAGATGGTGAGCAGGGTTTTGGGCACTACTCTGCCGCAGGCACCGGCTCCGCTCGCCACCTCGGTCCACGGCCCGGCACCGACCCGCTTCCAGACGTGCAGCTTGGCGACTGACACGGCGGTGTTCGATGTCTCGGTGAGACCGGCGGCCCAGAACTCGTCGGTGGCCGCACTCGAGCCCTCGACGGCGCCGTAGTAGAGGTCGCCCTGTCGGATCGTGATGGAGTCGGCGGTCAGCTCCGCGCCGCCCGTGGCTGACTGGGCACCCGCCGAGCCTGCCGGGCTCGTGGAGCCAGATGCCTGGACTGCCGCAGACAAGGTGGTCTTGCCGGCCTTGGCGAGCGCGGCGTCCGCTGTTGCCCAGGTCAGGGCCGGGCGCAGCTCGTCGCCGACCTTCATGTTCACCGCGGTTCCCGGGGAGCGCTTGCCCTCCCAGTCGAGCGGGGGCAGCTGTGGGCTCCGCGCCGCGGCGGCGGCGCCAGCGCTGTCGGGCTCGGCCGAGGTGTTCCCGTCTGGCGCGGTGGCCAGGCCGATGACTATGCCGAGCACGACCGCCAGGCCGAACGCGGCGCCGATCACGAGCCGGCGCCGATCCTCCACCCAGGTCATCCAGGGCGCGCTGGCGGCGCGGGCCCCGCCGTCGGACCCCGCCGGCATCGGTACGTCCATCTCCAGCACGTGCCTCCGTTCGGCCTCGACACCTTCCCCCGTCGTTACCCCGGGGACGTAGGCCTCAGGCCTGTGCAATCGAAAGGCAGGATCGCACAGGCACGCGTCCACCGGCGCCTCCGGGGTCGGTAGCGCGCCCGCGTCGCGGTGCGGCTCCCCCCGGGTAGCCCTCGACGTTCGCGGGCGCCGTGGCGAGGCCAACGCCCGCCGGACGGTTGCTCCCGTATCCCGCCAAGCTACGTGGCGAGAGCGGCGGTGTGCCGTTCGCCCGTCAGGCGGCCAGGCCGGGTAGCGCGGAACCACCGGCTGGCGACCCGGATCCCCTTGGCACTCACCTCATGCCGCCGCGGTGACCTGATCGCGGCGGATGTCGGCGCCGAGGGCCCGAAGGTTCTCCACGAAGCCCGCGTAGCCACGGTCGATGTGGTGGACCTCATGCACCTCGGTCATCCCCTCGGCGACCAGGCCCGCGAGCACCAGGCCCGCTCCGGCCCGCACGTCGGAGGCGACCACCGACGTGCCGACCAGCTGAGGGGACGGCCGGACGACGACGTGATGACCGTCGGTGCGTAGCTGGGCGCCCAGGCGCAGCAGCTCTCGGCAGAACACGAACCGGCTGTCGAAGACGTTCTCGGTGATCAGGGAGATGCCCTGGCTGACGGCCTCCAGGGCGATGATCTGGGGAAGCAGGTCCGTCGGGAAGCCGGGGTACGGCAGGGTGACGACGTCGATCGAGCGCGGCTGGTCCGTGGCGCTTACCCGGAAACCGTCGACGCCGATCTCGACGCTGGCCCCAGCGGCCGTCAGCTTCTCCAACACGATCCCAAGGTGCTCAGCGCGCCCGTTGCGGATCATCACGTCCCCGCGGGTCATCACCGCGCCGATGGCGTAGGTCCCGGCGACGATCCGGTCTGGCACGGTCTCGTGTGCCACCGGACGCAGCTCGTCCACGCCCTCGATGACGAGCGTCGACCCACCGATTCCCTCGATACGCGCGCCCATCTCCGTCAGGAACTCGCACAGGTCGGCGATCTCTGGCTCGCGGGCGGCGTTGTCGATGACCGTTGTTCCCTTGGCGACCACGCCGGCCATCAGCAGGTTCTCGGTGGCGCCGACGCTCGGGAAGTCCAGCCAGATCGCCGCGCCCTGCAGTCGGCCGGACGAGCGGGCGACGAGCGCGCCGTCCTCGATGTCCACCACCGCGCCGAGGCGTCGCAGGCCGTTGACATGCATGTCGAGCGCCCGGGAACCGATCGCGTCCCCACCGGGCAGCGCCACCCGTGCCTCACCGCGCCGGCCGACCAGTGGGCCGAGGATGGCGACCGAGGCGCGGATCCGGCGCACCAGCGCGGGGTCGGCCGCCGCTCCCGGCATCGCAGGGGTGTCGATGGCCATCGACCCGGCGGCCAGGTCCCGGTGGACCGTCGCGCCGAGCGCGGTCAGCACGTCCGCCATGACGCCGACATCGAGGATGTCCGGCACCGCCGACAGCGTCGTCGTGCCAGGCGCGAGCAGGCTGGCGGCCATCAGCTTGAGGACGGAGTTCTTCGCCCCAGGAATATGGATCTGGCCGGCAAGCCTCGATCCACCGGTTACGACGAAGCGCTCCACGGAAGGCGATGCTAGGGCCTGTCTGCATGGTCTTCCTGCCCTAGGGGAGAGCATCGGCTGTCCATCACCCGATAGGGGTTCGTCCGTCGCCTCCGGCATTCCCCGCACCTTCCCTGCCGGCAAGGCCCTCATGCGTGCCTAGGGGCCACAGGATAAGGGTCCATGAGCCCGTGCCGACCGGGCGACCGGGGTCCTGGGGCACCCGGAGCGCACCGAGCGCCACCGTCGATGAGACCGTCAGACGGGACGGTAGATCCCAACCGACCGGCCAGAAGGGCACCGACGTGGATTCGCCCGCTACGCCAACGCTCGAGGAGACGGTCGCGTTCGCGTCCGAGATGCACGCCGGGCAGCTGGACAAGGCCGGCGAGGAGTACATCGGCCACCCGATGCGGGTCCGGGCCACGGTGGAACGCACCGCGCCGGCCGCCGGGGTGGACCCGGTGCACGCGCAGCTCGCGGCGCTGCTGCACGACGTCGTCGAGGACACGCCCGTGACCCTCGACGAGCTCAGGGCCCGCGGATACCCATCGGGGGTCGTCGCGGCCGTGGACGCCCTGTCGAAGCGTCCGGGTGAGGCCACCGAGGTCTACCTGGCCAGGGTCGCGGCGAACCCGCTCGCGGTCGTGGTGAAGCGCGCCGACATGGCGGACAACAGCGATCCGGTGCGCCTCGGCCGCCTGCCGGCGGAGCAGGCCGATCGGCTGGCCACCCGCTACGTCGGGCGCAAGGTACTGCTCGACGACCTGGTGGCGGCAGCGGGCGCCTCGGCGTCGTCGTCCCCCGAGTCCCCCGAGTCCGCCGCCTCGGCGGGCGACGATCCTCGGCGACCTGGCGTTGCCGTCACCCAAACCGGGAAGACGGGGGACTCCGCGATAACGTGAGCCAATGCGCCTCGTGATCGCTCGGTGCAGCGTGGACTACGTCGGCAGGCTCAACGCCCACCTGCCCAGCGCGGTGCGGCTGCTGCTGGTCAAAGCCGACGGGTCCGTATCGATCCACGCCGATGGCCGCGCCTACAAGCCGCTCAACTGGATGAGCCCGCCGTGTGTCCTCACTGAGGAAGAGGGCGGCTGGCGCGTCACCAACAAGGCCGACGAGTCCTTGTTGATCACCATCGAAGAGGTGATGCACGACTCGTCCCATGAGCTCGGTCGCGACCCGGGCCTGCAGAAGGACGGCGTCGAGGCGCACCTGCAGGTGCTACTGGCCGACCGGCCGGACGCGATCCGCGACGACCTGACGCTGGTGCGCCGCGAGTACGAGACCGGGATCGGGCCGGTCGACCTGCTCTGCCGCGCCGGCGACGGCTCGACCGTGGCCGTCGAGATCAAGCGGCGCGGTGAGATCGACGGCGTGGAGCAGCTGACCCGCTACGTGGCCAGGATGACCGAGGATCCGGGTCTGTCGCACCCGGTACACGGCATTCTGGTCGCCCAGTCGATCACGCCCCAGGCTCGCCGGCTGGCCACCGACCGCGGCCTGTCGGCCGTCACCGTGAACTACGACGCCCTACGAGGCCTGGAACCCTCCATCCCCACCCTGTTCTAGCTTCTAGGCCGCCGCGCCCGCACGGAGCGAACCAATGTCACCGCGCGTGGTTGTGGAAGCCTCGGCCGGTCTTGCGGCCGAGGTAGCCGGCTCGCACCAGGTGCTCGATGAGCGGCGCGGGCGCGTAGCCCGGCTCGCGGAACTCCAGGTAGAGGGTGCGCTGGATCGCCAGCGTCACGTCCAGCCCGACGACGTCGGCGAGCTCGAACGGGCCCATCGGGTGCCCACAGCCGACCTTCATCGCGGTGTCGATGTCCTCGACGGTGGCGTAGTGCGCCTCCAGCATCCGCACCGCGTCGTTGAGGTACGGGAACAGCAGCGCGTTCACGATGAATCCGGCGCGGTCCGCGCAGGTCACCGGGTGCTTGCGCGCGGCCCTGGCGACGGCGAGCACGGTCGCGACGACGTCGGGCGCGGTGAGGACCGTCGGAACCACCTCGACCAGCTTCATCGCCGGCGCCGGGTTGAACCAGTGCATGCCGATGACGTCGGCCGGCCGGGACGTCGCCGCCGCGCACTCGACGACGGGCAGCGACGAGGTGGTCGTGGCGAGCACCGCGCCCGGCTTCGCGACCTTGTCCAGCTCGGTGAACAGCTCCCGCTTGACGTCGAGGTCCTCGACGACCGCCTCGATGATCAGATCGGCCTCGGCGAGGTCGCCGAGGTCGGTGGTGCCGCGCAGCCGGGAAAGCGTGGCGTCCCGGTCGTCCGAGGACATCCGGCCCTTCGCGACCGACTTCTCCAGCGAGGACTCGACCCGCTTGCGCACCGCCGCGACCTTCTCCTCGCCGCGGGCCCGGACGATGACGTCGTAGCCGGATTTCGTCAGCACCTCGACGATGCCGGCCGCCATGGTCCCGGTGCCGACGACGCCGACGGTGCGCACCGCGCGGGCCTCGACGCCGGCGACGGTCCCGGGCGCCGCCTGGTCCACGACCTCGGGTGAGTCGGGCGCGGCGTAGGTGTAGATGCCCCGGCCGGTCTTGCGGCCCAGCATCCCCGCCGTGATCAGTTGCTTGAGCAGCGGTGCCGGCGCGTGCAGGTGGTCGCGCGACGTGTGGTAGATCGAGTCGAGGATCGCGTAGGCGGTGTCCAGGCCGATGAGGTCGAGCAACGCGAGCGGGCCCATCGGGTGGCCGCAGCCGAAGCGCATCGCCGCGTCGATGTCCTCGCGGCTGGCGTAGCGCGCCTCCAGCATCCGTACCGCGTTGTTGAGGTAGCCGAACAGCAGCGCGTCGACGATGAACCCGGCCCGGTCGCCGGCGGTCACCGCGCTCTTGCCGACCCGCTCGACGAGGGCGGTGACGTCGACCAGCACGGTCGGGTCGGTGACGACGGTGCTGATGATCTCGACGAGGCCCATCACCGGGGCGGGGTTGAACCAGTGCGTGCCCACCACGCGCCCCGGCCGGCCGGTCGCGGCCGCGAGCTCGGTGACCGACAGCGAGCTGGTGTTGGTGGCGAAGATGGTCTCGGCGGAGCAGAGCTCGTCCAGCCGCGCGAACAGTGCCTTCTTCTCGTCGAGGTCCTCATCGATCGCCTCGATGACGAGCCGCGCCGGCGCGACGGCGCTCAGGTCGGTGCCCGTCCGGATCCGGCCGAGCACCGCGTCGCGCTCCGGCTCGGTCAGCTTGCCGCCACGCACCGCCCGGTCTGTCGAGTGCGCCAGGTGACCGCGCCCGCGATCGAGGCCCGCGTCGTCCTTCTCGACGCCGATCACCTCGATGCCGGCCCTGGCGAGCACCTCGGCGATGCCGGCGCCCATCGTGCCGAGACCGACCACCGCCACCGTCGTCTGGTCGAGACCCATGCCAGCCCCCTGTGTCGAGTTGTGCCCGCGTCCCCGGCCCGCGCGCCAGAAGAGTCTGCCGCTGACCGGATCCTCCCAGATTGGTGACGAACAAGCTTGTGATCGCCAAGCAGAGTGCCTTCTATGGCCGGCTCTCCGTGGCTCTCCGTGGCTCGCCTCTCGCCTCCCGCCTCGCGGCACGGGCCCGGTCGTCGTCGTGGCCGTGCCGTCGCCCCGTGCCGTCGACGGAGTGTCCCCACGGAGCGCGGTGGCGCGCCAACCGGACGTGGGCCAGCCGGACGCGCGCCTCCCCGGAGGCCCGCCGCGGCCGGGGGAGGAGCGGCGCGGGCGCGAGGCCGCCCGTCGTCACGCCTCCCGGTGCCTCGCCCGGGCCAGGGCGAGTGTTCGCCGGGGGCTGTGTGGTCGTACGCCCGTTCTAGGATGGGTCGGCAGGTGGCGCCGGGCTGGTACCAGCCTGGCCGAGTGTCAGTGGCTTGCTCTCGCCGCGGCGTCATGGTGGGCGGAGCCCGCGCGCGCTGGCGCGGCGGGCCGGACGGGGAGGAAGGTCGGCCGATGGCCTCGCTGGACAAGGACGCGTTGCGCACGTTCGGCCGAGAGGTCGCGACATTCCTGCCGGACCTGGTGTTCATGCTGCGCGGAGTGGTGGCTGACCCGCGCGTGCCGCAGCAGGCCAAGCTCGAGGCGGGGGCCGCGCTCGCCTACCTCGTGTCCCCGAAGAACAAGATCACCAACCTGGTGCCCCTCATCGGGCAGCTGGACGACGTCGCGGTGGTCGCGTTCGCGTTCCGCCGGCTGGTGGTCGGGGCCGGCGAGCCGATCCTGCGCGAGCACTGGCGCGGGAGCGACCGGGCCTTCCACGCGCTCATCGGGGCGTCGTCCGCGCTCGCGAGCCCGGCGGGAGTGCTGCGCAGGGCGAAGGTCGCGACCACGATCGCCACCGCCGCGTTCGGGCGCGTGGGCGGGGTCGGTGGCTGGGGCCGGTCTGGCGGTTCCGACCGCGTCGTCGACGGCGAGGTGATCGGCCGCGTGGACGAAGCCGCCCCCGGCGCCTCGGCGCCGGGCAAGGATGCCCGCGGCGATCGTCTGCGCAAGTAGGTCCGGGCAGGCGGCCGGTGGCCAGGCATCCAGTGATCAGGCGGCGGCGGTGAGCCCGCGACGCACCCGGCCCGAGCGCGGGTCCCGGCGTTCCGGGAAGGCCGGCGACGGCGGCGAGGACGAGCGGCGGCCGTACTGGCTGGTCGACGCCGTGACGGTGGACGGCGAGGACTGGGCGGTCCGCCCGGTGACCGGGGCGGCCAGCACGAAGGCCTACCGGTGCCCGGGCTGCGACCACGAGATCTCGTCGGGCGTCCCGCACGTGGTCGCCTGGCCGAGCGGGCGGATGGAGAACCGCCGCCACTGGCACACGCCCTGCTGGAACCGGCGTCGAGCCGGCGCCCGGCCCTACCGCGCGCCGTACTGACCGCTGGCGGAACCCCTCGTGGCCGGCCGGCGGACGTCCGGCCACGAGGCTGGGTACCGAGCCCCCATCCAGGCGGGCGATGGGGGGAGCGGGCTCAGATGCGGGAGCCGGCCTTGGAGTTGGAGCCGACCGCCTTGGCCTCGTCCACGCCGGGGAGCTCGATCGCGGCGGTGGCGGCGGCCAGCTGGTTGCGCAGCGCGGACAGCTGTGAGGTGACCTGGTCGCGCAGCGCGCCGAGCTGTGAGGTGACCTGGTCGCGCTGGCGCTCCAGCTCGGTCAGCCGCTGCTGCGACTCACCCTCCAGCTTGTGTGCCTTGCTGCGGGAGGTCTCGATGATGTGCTCCGCCTCGCCACGCGCGGTCGACACGATCCCGGCGGCCTGCTCGTCCGCCTCGCGCAGGGTGCGGTCGCGGGTGTGCTCGGCGTCGGAGACGATCCGCCGGGCCTCGTCGAGCTGTGCCTCGGCGTCCCTGGTCCGCTCGGACCGCACAGTGGCGGCCTCTTCCTCGGCGAGCATGAGGATCTGGGTGATACGACCACCGAAGTCGTCCCAGGCGGGGCGGCCCGAGGCCAGGTCGTCACGGATGCGCGCGGCCTCGGCGGCGGCCTCGGACGCGGCCGCCTCGGCGGCGGCCCGGTGCGCCTCGGCCTCACGGAGCTGTTCCATCAGCCAGGCGACGTGGGAGTTGACCTGGTGCGGGTCATAGCCGCGGCGAACCAGGTCGAAGCCGGGGGAGCCCTCGCCCTCGCCGGCCATCGGGATGAGATCGGAGTGCTCGGTCATACGAGACCTGCATTCCAGACGGTGGCGTGGCTAGTCACAGCCGTCACCCTACCGCTCCCCCTTCCATCACGTGCATCGCCCCTACCCCTTCGCCGGGACTCTCCGGAAGCGCGCTTTCCGATGATCCGGAGGCTCGCTCCGACCGTCGCTTTCCGTACTGGTCGTGACGCGCCGGGCAGGGCCTTCCCACGGGTTCGACGTAGGTCCCGCGTTCGTTGGGATACCTGGTCGTTGCCCGTCGTGTTCGGCTGGCCCCGCCCAGCCTGGCGATGTGGGGATGAGGAGTTGTTCAGGCGTCGCGGAAGCGGTTGATCGCACTCAGGTGGCGGTCGCGCATGGCCTGGTCACGGACGCCGAGGCCTTCGCGGGGGGACAGGCAGAGCACGCCGACCTTGCCCTGGTGGGCGTTGCGGTGCACGTCGTATGCCGCCTGGCCCGTCTGCTCCAGGGGGTAGACCCGGGACAGGGTCGGGTGGATCAAGCCGCGGGCGATAAGCCGGTTTGCTTCCCATGCCTCCCGATAGTTCGCGAAATGTGACCCAATGATGCGCTTGAGGTTCATCCATAGATAACGGTTGTCGTAGCTGTGCATAAATCCGCTGGTCGAGGCGCAGGTGACGATCTGACCRCCACGCCGGGCGACGTAGACCGAGGCGCCGAACGTCTCGCGGCCCGGGTGCTCGAACACGATGTCCGGGTCCTCACCGCCGGTGAGCTCGCGGATCCGCTTACCGAAGCGCTGCCACTCCTTCGGGTTCTGCGTCTGGTCGTCGCTCCAGAATCGATAGCCCTCGGCGCTGCGGTCGATGACCAGCTCCGCGCCGAGCGAGCGGCAGATGTCGGCCTTCTCCGGCGACGACACGACGCACACCGGGATCCCGCCGCCGTTCAGCGCCATCTGGGTGGCATACGAGCCCAGCCCGCCGGAGGCGCCCCAGATCAGGACGATGTCGCCCTGCTTCATCGCCGCCCCGTTGCGGGACACGAGCTGGCGGTAGGCCGTCGAGTTCACCAGCCCTGGGCTCGCCGCCTCCTCCCAGCTCAGGTGACCGGGCTTCGGCATCAGCTGGTTGGCCTTCACCAGCGCGAGCTCGGCCAGGCCGCCGAAGTTCGTCTCGAACCCCCAGATCCGCTGCTCCGGGTCGAGCATGGTGTCGTCGTGACCCTCGGGCCGCTCCAGCTCGACCGACAGGCAGTGCGCGACGACCTCGTCGCCCGGCTTCCAGGCGTGTACCCCGGCGCCGGCGCGCAGGACCACGCCGGCCAGGTCCGAGCCGACCACGTGGTACGGCAGGTCGTGCCGCTTCGCCAATGGCGACGTGCGGCCGTAGCGCTCCAGGAAACCGAACGTCGAGAGTGGCTCGAAGATCGACGTCCACACCGTGTTGTAGTTGATCGACGACGCCATCACCGCGATCAGCGCCTCACCCGGCCCCAGCTCGGGCGTGGGGACCTCGTCGAGGTGCAACGACCGGCGAGGGTCCTTGTCGCGGGACGTCAGGCCCTCGAACATGCCCGTCTCGTCCTTGCGGACGACCATGCCCCGGTATGACTCGGGAACGGCCAGCGCGCCGAACTCCTTCTCCCGGGTCTCGGTTGGGGCCGCCTCGGCGAGGATGGCGTCGAGGATGTCCTTCACGGTCTACCTCCGGCAGTCGGGCGGGCGAGCGGCACCGCAAGTGTCATCGATTGAGGGCCGCTCGGTCGCGCGGAAGTGCCACGTCCAGGTGAAGGTGTGGCCGGCGACACCGCCCCCGTGCGCCGGTCGGTTGTCCGCCAGAAGCACTACCCGGACAAGGTCGACTGGCCGACAGGCACGGCTTCCGTGAGAAGGCTGTCTCCCCTGGGTGCAAAGCGGTAGAACGGTGGGGACAACCCACACGGCTCGGTCAGCGTCAGAAATGTCGTGACTGCGCCCATGACCCTGGTGGAAGGGTGGCGGCCCGTGCCTGCGCGGAGCGACGCCGCCCGTAGCGCCGTTGCCAGGGACGCGGACCAGGCTCTCACCGCCCTGTACTCGGARCACTACCGCTCGCTGGTCCGCCTCGCCGCCCTCCTGCTCGACGACATCGGCCTCTGCGAGGAGGTCGTCCAGGACGCCTACATCCGCGTCCACGCCGCCTGGGGCCGCCTCCAGGACAAGGACAAGGCGCTCGCCTACCTCCGCCAGACGGTCGTCAACCTCGCCCGCTCGACGCTGCGGCGCCGACTCGTCGCGCTCAAGCACGCCCCCAAGCCGATGCCCGACGCCGCCAGCGCCGAGGAGGGGGCCTACTCTCTGGTCGAACGGGCCGCGGTCATCCAGGCGCTGCGGGAGCTGCCCCGCCGCCAACGGGAGGCCGTCGTCCTGCGCTACTACGCGGACATGTCCGAGGCCGATGCCGCCGCCGTGATGGGGTGCAGCGTGGGCTCGGTCAAGGCCTACACGTCCCGGGGGCTGGCCGCCCTGTCGACCAAGCTGGCGGACCTACGGTGAACGGCTCGGAGCAGTCCCAGCTCGACCCCCAGGAGCTGAGCAGGCTACTGCATGCCGCCGTCGACCCGATCCGGCCGTCGCCGGAGGCCTACCAGCGGATCAAGGCCGGCGTCGAGCGGCGAGGCCGCTGGCGGCTGCCGCTGTACGCGGCCGGTGGCGCCGTGGTCGCCGGGCTGGTGGTGCTGGCCGTGCTCCTGATGCGGCCCGGGCCGTCGTCCCAGGTCGTCGAACCGGCGGCTCGCCTGAGCCTGACACCTGGGGTCGCCTCGCAGTCCGACCCGAGCGTCGGGACGAGCGGCTCCGGCACGACCCCCCGTGGCACGTCCGGGGGGTCGGACCCAAGCCAGTCCGCGACCCTGCCGGTCATCACGCCACCCATCAACCCGCTGACGACGCCCCCGGTGAGCCCCAACGCCACCGGGACCGGCGACCAGAACAGCCCGACCCGGCCGCCGCTGACCGGTGACCGCCCGGCCATGCCGGGCGACGTCGACGGCGATGGCAAGGCCGACACGGTCCGGCTGAGCGGCGCCACCGTCGAGGTGACCCTGAGCCGTGGTGGCGCGCCCGCGAGGGTCACCCTGCCGGACGGGGCGACGGCCAGCCGGTGGGCCGGCTCCGACCTCGACGGGGACGGCTTCTCCGAGCTGGTCGTGCAGATCGGCTCCTCGGGCGGCCTCGACCAGTTCGCGGTGCTGCGGTTCATGGYGCTCGGCCAGATCTCCGTGCTGGCGGACGCCGCGTCGCAGCCGGTTGTCGCCGGCACCATGTCGACCGGTTCCACGACAATGAGCACCGGGTTCAGCTGCTCGACCAGCGGGCTGCGTCTGGTCGTCGGCACGTCGCCGGACGGCGGCGCGAACTACGACGTCACCACGACCACCGTCGCCGCGACGATCGACGGGCTGACCAAGGTCGGCACGCCGTCGAGGAGCACGCTGCCCGCGGCCACCGCGACCCCGTCCTTCGACGCGCGCTGCGGCACCTGGAACCCCTGAGGCTGGGACCGAGGCACGGGGGCGCCGAGGCCGTGAGCGCCTCGGGACCACCCGGCCGGACGCGGCGCGGGAACGGGATGGCCCGCGGGACCCAGGTCGTTGACGCTGGTGGCAGGCGTGTCGCGGGAGGGCGATGACCGCGGGCCCGGCCTCGCCGGGCGGCGGTGACGGGTGACCGGCGGGGGTGGTGCTGGCCACGCTCCGGCGGCACGTCGGCCAAGATCACGTTATGGTTTCAAGCACAGCGAACAACGTCCTTCCCTTCCAGCATCCTTTTCTCCAGGGAGGCAGCCATGCCTGGTTCGGTCATCGTGGCCGGCGCGCGGACCCCGATCGGCAAGCTCTCCGGGGCGCTCAAGGGCTTCTCCGCGACCGAGCTGGGCGGGATCGCGATCAAGGGCGCGCTCGAGCGCGCCGGCATCGCCGGTGACGCCGTCCAGTACGTCATCTTCGGCCAGGTCATCCAGGCCGGCTCCGGCCAGGCGGCCGCGCGTCAGGCGGCCGCCAAGGGCGGCATCCCGCTGGACGTGCCGTCGATCACGATCAACAAGGTGTGCCTGTCGGGGCTGAACGCGATCTCGCTCGCCGACACCTACATCTCCAGCGGTGAGTACGACGTCGTCGTCGCCGGGGGCATGGAGTCGATGACGAACACCCCGCACATGCTGCTGAACGGCCGCGCCGGGATCCGGTACGGCAGCGCGCCGCTGGTCGACGCCACCGAGTACGACGCGCTGACCTGCGCCTTCGACCAGGTCGGCATGGGCGTGTCCACCGAGCGCTTCAACGTGCCGCTGAACATCAGCCGCGCCGAGCAGGACGAGTTCTCGGCGCTGTCGCACCAGCGGGCCGCGGCCGCGATCAAGAACGGCCTGTTCGACGAGGAGATCGCCCCGGTCGAGGTGCCGCAGCGCAAGGGCGACCCGATCGTCGTCAAGGACGACGAGGGCGTGCGCGCCGACACCACCGCCGAGACGCTCGCGCGGCTGCGCCCGGCGTTCAGCAAGGACGGCACGATCACCGCCGGCTCGTCCTCGCAGATCTCCGACGGTGCCTGCGCCGTCGTCGTGATGAGCAGGGCGAAGGCCGAGGAGCTGGGCCTGCCCATCCTCGCCGAGGTCGGCCACCACGGCTTCGTCGCCGGCCCGGACACCTCGCTGCAGTCGCAGCCGGCGAACGCCATCAAGGCGGCGCTCGCCAAGGAAGGCCTCACCCCGGCCGACGTCGACCTGTACGAGATCAACGAGGCGTTCGCCTCGGTCGGCGTCCAGTCGATGCGTGAGCTGGGCATCTCCTCCGAGGTCACCAACGTCAATGGTGGCGCGATCGCGCTCGGCCACCCGGTCGGCATGTCCGGCGCCCGCATCGCCCTGACGCTGGCGCTGGAGCTTCGTCGCCGCGGCGGTGGCGTCGGCGCGGCCGGGCTGTGCGGCGGCGGTGGCCAGGGCGACGCGCTGATCCTGCGGGTGCCGGCGGCCTCCTGACACCCAGGCTCGTTCCCAGGTGACGTCCAGGTTGGTCACGCCCGGCCCGGGCGCCGGAAGGTCGGCGCCATACGGGAGCCCGGCCGAGCTGGTCGCCGCGGCGGTCGAGGACCGGTCGCCGCGCGCGGTCGCCCGGCTGATCTCGCTGGTCGAGGACAGCTCGCCGTGGCTGCGGGAGATCTCGCGGCTGCTCGCGCCGCGGTCCGGGCGCGCCGAGATCGTCGGCGTCACCGGCGCGCCCGGGGTCGGCAAGTCGACGTCGACGTCGGCGCTGGTGGCCGCCTTCCGGGCGGCCGGCCGGCGGGTCGGAGTGCTGGCCGTCGACCCGTCCTCGCCGTTCACCGGCGGAGCGCTGCTCGGCGATCGGGTGCGGATGACGGCGCACACGACCGACCCGGACGTCTACATCCGCTCGCTGGCCTCCCGCGGCCACCTCGGCGGCCTGTCCTGGGCGACGCCGCAGGCGGTCCGGGTGCTCGACGCGGCCGGGTACGACGTCGTGCTCATCGAGACGGTGGGGGTCGGCCAGGCCGAGGTGGACATCGCCTCGCTGGCCGACACCACCCTCGTGCTGCTGGCACCCGGGATGGGCGACGGCATCCAGGCGGCCAAGGCCGGCATTCTGGAGATCGCCGACGTCCTGGTCGTCAACAAGGCCGACCGTCCCGGCGCCGACGACACCTACCGCGACCTGAGGAACATGGTCGCGCTGTCACGGCGCACCGGGCACGGCGGCCGTGACCGGGGTGCCGCCGCCGCGGATGACGCGGGCCACTGGGTGCCGCGGGTGGTGCGCACCGTCGCCGCCGAGGGAAGCGGCATCGCCGAGGTGGTCGAGGCGGTCACCGCCCACCGCGGCTGGCTCGCGGCCACCGGCGAGCTGGTCCGCCGGCGCGAGCGGCGCGCGGCCGACGAGATCGAGCAGATCGCCCTGGGAGCGCTGCGGGCCCGCTTCGGCGACCCGCGCGGCACCCGCCACCTCGGCGCCCTCGCCCGGGAGGTCGTGGCGGGCCGCCTGGACTCCTGGACCGCCGCCGACGACCTGCTCGCCACCCTGACGGACGGGACGCGCCGGTGAGCGCGATCGGCCGTCATCCACTGATCGACGCGCTGGGACTGGCCCCGCACCCGGAAGGCGGCTGGTACCGGCGTACCTGGGCGAGCCCCGACGAGATCCCCGCGCACGGCGGCACCCGCCCGGTCGCCACCTCGATCCTCTTTCTGCTCCAGCCGGGCGAGGTGTCCGCCTGGCACCGGGTCGCCTCGGCGGAGATCTGGCTCTGGCAGGGCGGCGGCCGGCTCACCCTCACCCTCGGCGGCCCGGGCCCTGGCCCCGTCGCGGCCAGCTGGATCGTCCTGGGCCCCGACCCGGCGGCTGGCGACGCCCTCCAGGCCGTCGTCCCCGCCGGCCACTGGCAGACGGCCGAGCCCATGGCCGGCGATGCCGGCGATGCCGGCGACGCCGGCGATGCTGTTCTGGTCGGCTGCGTCGTGGCTCCCGGTTTCGACTTCGCCGACTTCGAGCTTCACAACGAATGGACCTCCCCCACTGATCGGCCAAGCCCCGACTCGGTGCCCACGCGCATGCCCGACCCATCCCAACTGGGAGCCAATCCGGACCTCCCAGATCACGACCTCCCAGATCGGCTTCGCCGATCCGGCAGGGACCCGTCCGCAAGCTCCACCGATCCGGCAGGGACCCCGGGGGACCCCGGGGAAGGGTCGATGCAGAAGAAGGCGAGTAGAGGCCCAGCCTGAGTCTCAGGCGGGGTACTGGGTGACCGACTGGTGGTCGAGGACCCGGTGGGTGGCGGTGCCCGCGGCGCCCTTGACGGCGATGACGAGGGCGCCGGTGTCCATCGGGGAGGGGACGACGTCACGGGCGCCGGCCTGGCGCAGGCGCAGGACCTCGACCGGGTCGTCGGCGGCGGACAGCACGACCGTCGGGATGGCGCTGGCCGTCGGGTCGGCCGCGAGATGGGCGAGCAGGTCGGCCGCGGTGGTGTCGGGGAGCTGCTGGTCGATCATGATGAGGTCGGGCCGGGCGCGGTGGACGGCGTCGAGCGCGAGCACACCGCGCGGCACGCTGACGGTGTCCGCCGCGAAGGTGCGGGTGAGCGTCTGGCTGACCTGGGCGCGGGTCGCCGGGTCGCCGCTCACGTGGACGACGCGCATGGTGGCGTCGGTGGGGATCCGGCCGCCGATGCCGGGCGGGAACATGTCCAGCTCCGGGTCCGGGTGTGGGTAGCGGACGTCGACGGCGTCGAGTACCACGGCGAACACGCTGCCGACGCCGTGGCGGCTGGCGGCGGTGAGCACGCCGCCCATCGCCGTCACCAGCGCGTGCGAGAGCGCGAGGCCGAGCCCGCTGCCCTCGGTGCGGGTGTGCTCGGCGCCGAGCCGCTCGAAGGGGCGGAAGAGCCGGTTCATGGCGTCGGGGGGGAGGCCCTGCCCGTCGTCCTCGACCTCGATGCGCAGCCGGCCGCCGGTGACCGGGACGATCCCGACCCGGACGGTGCCGCCGTCGCGCCCGTACTTGATCGCGTTGCCGAGCAGGTTGAGCAGCACCTGCCAGAGCCGGCGTCGGTCGGCGTCGGCGACCAGCGGCTCGCAGGGGTGGACGATCCGGCGGATGCCGCGCCGCTGGGCGAGCGGCTCGACCAGCTCGACGACGCCCTCGACGATGTCGAGGACGTTGACCGGCGCCTTGGTGATGTCGCCGCGGCCGGCGCGCAGCCTGGCGAGGTCGAGCACGTCGTCGATGATCGCCTGCATGTGCCGGCCGCCGGTGATGATCCGTTGGACGTCGTCGAGCACGCCGTCGGGCAGCCGCTCGAGCTCGAGCAGCTGCGCGAAGCCGAGCATGGCGTTCAGCGGGGTGCGCAGCTCGTGCCCAAGGCGGGCCATGAACTCGTCCTTGGCCCGGGAGTCCCGCTCGGCGGCGATCCGGGCCCGCCGGTCGGTGGTCTCCTTGGCCACGAAGACCACCCAGCCGGCCCGGTCGGCCCGGACCGTGACGTCGAAGGGCACGGGGTTGCCGGCCATGTCCAGCAGGTTCGCCGAGCCGCGCCACTCGCCCGCGCGTCCAAGCGCGTCCAGGACGGCATCGGGGCCCGCCTCGACGGAGGGCTCGACGACGCCGGCGAGCTCGCGCAGGCAGGTGACGCCCACCAGCCGGTCGCCGAGGAAGGCGCGCGCCGCCGCGCCGACGTCGAGGATCCGACCGTCGGTGCTGACTACAACCACTAGGTCGTTCAGCGCGTCCAACAGCGTGCGGGTGCTCACCTGGACCACATCCCGTTGGGCTGCCCGTGKCGTGTGATCCCGTAGGACCGGCCGCGGCGGTGCGGTGTGGCTGGACGGAGGGACACGGCAGTGTTAGCCGAGACCCCTCGGCGGGTCAGTGCTGCCTGTATCCGCCCCACGGCGGCCAATGGTAGGGCGTGCCTTCATCCGGTGTTGTGGCGGGTTTGCGTAGCAAGGCCAGCCGTAGCTTCATCGGGGACCGATGCGCGACCATTCGTTACCGTCGCCAGCTCGGCCTGACGCTTATGTCACGTGCTGGATCGTCTCCGCCGCCGGGTGTGTTCGAAGCGTGTCCGGCGACGGCGAGGCGGCCGGTGGCGGGTACTTATCGTAGTCCCCGCTATGTGGTCCACCTTCCGTACCCGCCGCCGGACCGGTCCAGCCCGCGGCGAGCCAGTGCCGGCGTCGAAACCACGGGCGCCCACAACGGGAACCCGTGGCGACGCGGGCATGGTAAGCCGGGACCATGCTTGTGGCATTCAGCGTGACCCCGATCGGCGCGGGCGAGGACGTCGGCGCCCTGGTGGCCGAGGCCGTCCGGGTGGTGCGGGCCAGTGGCCTGCCGAACGAGACGACCTCGATGTTCACGACCATCGAGGGCGAGTGGGACGAGGTCATGGACGTCGTGCGCAGGGCGACGGAGGCGGTCGCCGCCGGCGGCGGCCGGGTGAGCCTCGTCCTCAAGGCCGACATCCGCCCCGGCGTCGTCGACGCACTTCATGCCAAGGTGGCAACCGTCGAGCGCTACCTGGAGCGCTGAGTACCGCTCGGCGCCGTCCCGGCCGGGGCGATTCCGTCCCCGGGGCGGGAATAGTGATCATTTCGTGTGGCGCCCGGGTGCCACGGGCGGCGGCGCGAGGCTGACCGGCGGGCGATGGCCGGCTGGACGCGGAGAAAACTCTCGCGGGCGCCGCGGCCAACGCGCCGTGGGAGATGTCACGATGGTAGGTATGCAACGTAGGCCTCCTGTCCCCGGACGCCCGCCAGGCGCACAGCCCTCGCGTGCCCAGTCCTCGCGTGCCCAGGCCGGCCCGCTCCCGGACCGGCTCGGCGGGCTGCGGCTGGCTGGCGCGGTGCCGCTCGACCCGAAGCCGGCGTCGCCGCCACCTCCACCGGCGGCGCGCCAGGCCGCTCCCGGCGCGCCGGCTCCCGGCGCCCCGGGCGGCGAGGTACCCGGCGGTCCGGTCGTCATCGACGTGACCGAGGCGACCTTCGCGCAGGACGTCGTCAACCGGTCGATGCAGGTGCCGGTGGTGCTGGACTTCTGGGCGTCGTGGTGCGGCCCCTGCAAGCAGCTGAGCCCGGTGCTGGAGCGCCTGGCCGAGGCGGACGGCGGGCGGTGGGTGCTCGCCAGGATCGACGTGGACGCCAACCCCGGCCTCGCGCAGGCCGCCGGTGTCCAGGGCATCCCGGCGGTGAAGGCCGTCGTCGGCGGCCGCATCATCGGCGAGTTCACCGGGGCGCTGCCAGAGCGGGAGGTGCGCGGCTGGCTCGACCAGCTGCTGGAGCTCGTCGCCGAGGCGCTCGGCGGCGTGCCGGGCGCCAGCGGCGCGGGCCCCGAGCGCGAGCCGAACCTGGCCGCCGCCGACGAGGCGCTCGAACGCGGCGACCTGCCGGCGGCCGCCACGGCGTTCCGCGCCCGGCTCGCCGAGGCGCCGGCGGACCCGGAGGCGGTCCTCGGTCTCGCCCGGGTGTCCCTGCTCGAGCGGGTCGGCGGGCTCGACCCGGCGGACGTGCGCCGCCGGCTCGCCGCCAACCCCGACGACGTCGACGCGGCTCTCGCCGCGGCCGACCTGATGATCGCGCAGGGGCAGGTCGAGGAGGCGTTCAGCGAGCTCGTCGCGTTCGTCCGGCGCGCCTCGGGCGACGAGCGCGAGAAGGCCCGCGCGCACCTCGTCGGTCTGTTCCAGGCCCTCGGCGACGCCGACCCGGCCGTAGCCCCTGCCCGCCGGGCACTCGCCGCAGCGCTGTTCTAGCCTGGTTCGCTCCGTCCGGGCACGGCGCTACGGTCCCTTACTCGCTTCGCTCCCAAGGGACCTACGCGCCGCGTCCTCCTCCGCTCACGTGCGCTCCGGCGACCTCCGCTGCGGCCCGCCTACTTCGCTGCGCTCGTAGGCAGGCCTCCGCGGAGGCGCGCCTCCGCGCCGCACGGTCACCCACCACTGAATGCCGCCCGCACGGCCTGCCGTGGTCTCACAACGTCCAAGCGTGACGCAACCGAGCTGGCGCGGAGGCGCACCTCCGCGCCAGCTCGGTTGCTCTGCGCTTGAAACGGGCCGGTCCACAGCCGGACGGGACAGGCGTCTCTGGCGCGGCGGCCCCTACTCCTCGCCGTCGTAGGCGAACCAGATGGTTGACAGGGCGGGGAGGGTGAGGGGGGCCGAGGCGGGCTGGCCGTGGTGGGGCTCCTCGGTGGCGTACACGGCGCCGAGGTTGCCCTGGCCGGCGCCGCCGTAGGTGATGGCGTCGGTGTTCACCACCTCCTGCCAGCGCCCGGCGCGGGGCAGTCCGAGCCGGTAGCCGTAGTGCGGGGCGCCGGAGAAGTTGGTCACGCAGGCGAGCAAGGTCGCCCCGTCGCCGTCGCTCTGGCCGGTGGCGGGCTGGTCGCCGAGACGCAGGAACGACAGGACGTTGTTCTCGGCGTCGTTCGCGTCGATCCAGCCGAAGCCGCTCGGGTCGTTGTCGCGGGTCCACAGCGCCGGCGTGGCGCGGTAGGCGCGGTTGAGGTCGGCGACCAGGCGGTGCACGCCCCGGTGGCCCGGGTCGTCGAGGCGGTACCAGTCGAGCGTCGTCGCCTCGTCCCACTCCCGCTCCTGGGCGAACTCGCTGCCCATGAACAGCAGCTGCTTGCCGGGGTGCGCCCACATGTACGCATAGAGCGCGCGCAGGTTCGCCAGCTGCTGCCAGCGGTCGCCGGGCATCTTGTTGAGCAGCGAGCCCTTGCCGTGCACGACCTCGTCATGGCTGAACGGCAGCATGTAGTTCTCGGAGTAGGCGTAGACCATCGAGAACGTGACCTGGTGGTGGTGGTACATCCGGTAGACGGGTGCCTTGGTCATGTAGTCGAGCGTGTCGTGCATCCAGCCCATGTTCCATTTGAAGCCGAACCCGAGCCCGCCGAGGTGCGTCGGGCGGGTCACGCCTGGCCAGGCCGTCGACTCCTCGGCGATCATCATCGCGCCGGGCGCCTTGCGGTAGACCGTCGCGTTGACCTCCTGCAGGAACGCCACCGCGTCCAGGTTCTCCCGGCCGCCGTGGATGTTCGGCAGCCACTGGCCGTCCGGCCGGGAGTAGTCGAGGTAGAGCATCGAGGCGACGGCGTCCACCCGCAGCCCGTCGATGTGGAACTCCTCGAACCAGTACAGGGCGTTCGCGACCAGGAAGTTGCGCACCTCGGAGCGGCCGAAGTCGAAGACGAAGGTGCCCCAGTCCGGGTGCTCGCCGCGGCGCKGGTCGCCGTGCTCGTACAGCGGTGTGCCGTCGAACCGGCCGAGGGCCCAGTTGTCCCGGGGGAAGTGCGCGGGCACCCAGTCGACGAGCACGCCGATGCCCGCCTGGTGCAGCGCGTCCACCAGGTAGCGGAAGTCGTCGGGGCTGCCGAACCGGGACGTCGGCGCGTAATACGCGGAGACCTGGTAGCCCCAGGAGCCGCCGAACGGGTGCTCGGCGACCGGGAGGAGCTCGACGTGGGTGAACCCGGCCTCTTTGACGTAGTCGACCAGCTCGGTGGCCAGCTGCCGGTAGGACAGGCCACGGCGCCACGAGCCGAGGTGCACCTCGTACGCGGATACGGGCGCCGCGTGCCACGGCGTGCCGGCGCGTTCGGCCATCCACGTCTCGTCCGACCAGGAGTAGTCGGACTCGTACACCACGCTGGCCGTCGCCGGTGGAGTCTCGGTGTGCATAGCCATCGGGTCGGCCTTCTGCCGCCAGACCCCGTCGAAGCCGAGGATCTCGTACTTGTAACGGGTGCCGGCCGAGATGCCGGGCACGAACAGCTCCCAGATGCCGGTGTGGCCCAGCGAGCGCATCGGGAAGGCCCGGCCGTCCCAGAAGTCGAAGTCGCCGACCACCCGCACACCGCGGGCGTTGGGCGCCCAGACGGCGAAACTGACCCCGGTGACCACCCGGCCGTCCTCGGACGGGTAACGGCGCACCTGCGCGCCCAGCACGGTCCACAGCCGCTCATGGCGGCCCTCGCCGATCAGGTGCAGGTCGATCTCGCCGACCGTCGGCAGGTACCGGTAGGGGTCATCGACGACGTAGCGCGCGTTGGGGTAGCTGACCTCGAGCTGGTAGCTCGGCACTTCCCGCCCGGGGACGGCGACGGCGAAGACGCCGCCGCTGTGCAGCCGCGTCGCCTCGTACCGCTCGTCGCCGACGAGCACCCAGACGCCCACCGCGTCCGGGCGCAGGGCCCGCACGATCGTCCAGTCGCCGGCCGGGTGGGCGCCCAGCACGCCATGCGGGTCGTGGTTGCGCCCATTGACCAGGCGATCGAGCTCGGCGCGGGGCACGTCGACACTGGGTGGCGGGGCGAGGACCGCCGGCGCGGCGAACGAGGCCGGCGGGCGGCTCTCGGGGGCCGGCGACTGGCCTGCCTGCCTGTCTGGGCCGGCGGCCTGCCCGGCCGTTGCCGATACCTTCTCGCGGGCCGGCCCGGCGGCCGATGGCCTGGGGCGACCGTCGTCGGTGTCGATCACTACTTCTCCCAAGCTTGTGCGGCTTACGTGACCAAATCTCTCGTCGCGGCGGCCGTGGGCCGCGCGACCGGGCCTGCGGGCCCGACCGGGCCTGCCAGCCCGTCCCCTGGCGGTTCCGCGTGGCATGCCCCCGGAACGGGGCCGCCACGCGAGGCTGATGCGGATCTCATACCCCGGCCGATTTCGTCGCCAGCGGCGGGTGCAGCGAGGTCAGTCGGCGCACCGCGCCGAGTGGGATCTCAATCCAGGTCGGCCGGTGCCGCGCCTCGTACAGCACCTCGTAGATCGCCTTGTCCAGCTCGAACGCCCGTAGCACGACCTCGAACGCCGCCAGGTCGAGACCGCTGCCTGCCTGGTAGCCGGCGAGGAACGCCCCCCGGTTGCGGTCGGCCCACTCACGGGCGCTCTGGCCGAGCCCCTGCTCGCCCTGGCGCTCCAGCAACATGGACTGGGCCGCGTAGTCGAACGAGCGGAGCATGCCCGCGACGTCGCGAAGCGGTGAGGCCAGCCGGCGCCGCTCCGGCACTGGCCGGGCCGGCTCGCCCTCGAAGTCGAACAGCACCCAGCCGGCGTCGGTGCGCAGCGCCTGGCCGAGGTGCAGGTCGCCGTGAATCCGCTGGAACGGCGGCGCCGACGTCTCGGCGGCCAGCGCCTCGAAGGCGGCGCGCGCGCCGGCCTCGTAGGGGGCGAGCCGCGGGACGCCCTCGAGCGCCACGTCGAGGCGGGAATGCAGGTGGCTGGCCGTGGCGCGCAACGCCGCCTGGTCGACCTCGACGACGGGGAAGCAGCGGGCGAGCAGCGTGTGCACCTCGGCGGTGGCCTGGCCCAGCCGCTCGGACTCGCCGGCGAAGTCGCCGCCGACCTCGTCGGCGTGCAGGTCGCCCTCGGCGTAGAGATCCCGCACGCTCGTCTGTGCGAGCTTCCAGCCCTCGGTGCCGCTTCGCAGGAAGTCCTGCATGAACGCGAAGGTGGTCAACTCCTCCGGCTGACCGCCGGTCACGGCGGTCTCGGTGCCCGCCGCCGTGCCCTCGGCGGTGGCGCTGTCGACCTCGGAGGTCGCGACCTCGGAGGTCGCGGCGGCGGGGCCGGGTAGGCGCCCTTCGAGCCAGGCGAGCGGGCGGGCTACGTGTGGGCTGCCCGCGGCGGCCAGCGCCCTGGTCACCTCGAGGTCCGGGTTCACGCCAGGCCAGAGCCGGCGGAACACCTTCAGGATGTAGGCCTCGCCATAGACGATCGACGTGTTCGACTGCTCGGCCCCGACGGAGTGCGCGGGCAGCGCGGTCAGCTGAGTCACGGCATGCGCCGACAGCCCGTCGCGGTCGCACTGGGCGGCGAGGAAGTCGAGCAGCGCGGCGCTGCCGTCCGGGTCGTGCAACCCGTCGTAGACCAGCCCGCCCGACGACTCACCCAGCAGGAAGCCGGTGTGCCCGTGCGGTGCGTCTGGCCGGATCACCAGCGGGACCTGGTAGGTGTCGGCCGGGCCGCCGTCCTCGTACCGGACCTCGACGACCAGGTGGCGCAGCCGGTCCGAGATCCCGATGTCCTGACGGATCTCCAGCCGCGGACCGGGGCGGCCCTTGCCCGCGAACCAGCGCTGTTTGGGCAGCCACTCTGCCAGCAGAGACCCCAGCTCGGAATGGTCTCGCACGGTCGACCTCCCTTTGGCCCGAGGCATTGCGATCACGGATTCGTCGCACTGCCGGAGGCCTACGCGATGTCACAGGTCCAGGGGCGGCGCGACCGGATGCCGCGCTGGTCGCACCACCGGAGAGCCGTCGTCCCCGGCGCCGCGGGTCCGGGCTCCGCCGGATCGGCCAGGCCGATCCGCCGGGTCCACGATCCGCCCCGTCGACCGGGCGAACCCGAACGAACCGATCTCAGAGCGGGCGGATCGGTATAGGAGGTACTCCCCGCATGCATCGGATGTAAGCGCTGTTCAGTTCAGTGGTTCCCCCGATAGGCCAACCAAGACCGGTGACCTTGCGGCGACCGTTCCGGCTGCCCACTCTCGGTCCAGCTGGAGTCGAACTCGACGTCGATGGCCGGCAGCCGCCCGGGGCGCACAGGGTCGCCTTCTGCCGACATATGCGGCGGCCCACCAGGAGCCGGCCTTCGCCAGCGGCYGTGGTGGGCCCTACCGGAACGGGCATGCTGCCTGTCAGTCAACCTAACGGACATGCCRGCCGGGAGACAGCACTTGTTCAACTGATTTTCCCGGGGATGGCCGGCCGTGCCCGACCGTAGGCAAGCGCAGCCTACGGTCGGCTCTGACTCAACCAGAACCCATCGAGTTCTCCCGGCACCAGCGATCCGGCGCGGCCACCGGCCGCGCGGCCCGATGGACCGGGCGCAACGCGCCCTTCGTTCAGGGGGTGAATTCCCCGGCCGCCGTGAGCGCGAACCAGTAGTGGCCGTGGCCGGGCAGGGTGAGCAGGTAGGGAAGCTCGCCGATCGGCGGGAAATGCACGCGGCCGAGCAGCTCCACCGGGACCATTCCCTCGAATCTCCGCAGGTCCAGCTCGACCGGCTGGGCGAACCGGGAGAGGTTCGCGACGCACAGCACCCGGTCGTCGCCGAGGGTGCGCACATAGGCGAACACGGACGGGTTCGACGCGGCCAGTTCCTCGAAGCCGCCGAGGCCGAAGACATGGTGCCGCTTGCGCACCTCGATCATCCGCTTCGTCCAGGCCAGGAACGACGTGGACAGCCGCTGCCCCGCCTCGACGTTGAGGCCCTGGTAGCCGTAGACCGGGTCCATGATCGGTGGGAGGTAAAGCCGCGCCGGGTCGGCCTTCGAAAAGCCGCCATTGCGGTCCGGCGACCACTGCATCGGGGTACGCACACCGTCCCGGTCGCCCAGGTAGATGTTGTCGCCCATGCCGATCTCGTCGCCGTAGTAGATCACCGGGGAGCCGGGCAGCGAGAGCAGCAGCGAGGTGAACAGCTCCATCTGGTCGCGGCTGTTGTCCAGCAGCGGGGCGAGCCGACGGCGAATGCCGATGTTCGCCTTCATACGCGGGTCCTTCGCGTACTCGGTGTACATGTAGTCGCGCTCTTCGTCGGTCACCATCTCCAGGGTGAGCTCGTCGTGGTTGCGCAGGAAGATGCCCCACTGGCAGTTCGGCGGGATCGCCGGCGTCTGCGCGAGGATCTCGGAGATCGGGTAGCGCGACTCGCGGCGCACCGCCATGAAGATGCGCGGCATCAGCGGGAAGTGGAACGCCATGTGGCACTCGTCGTCGTTGCCGAAGTACTGCACGACGTCCGACGGCCACTGGTTCGCCTCGGCGAGCATGACCCGGTCCGCGTACTTGGCGTCGATCTCCTTGCGGACCCGGCGCAGGTAGTCGTGGGTCTCCGGCAGGTTCTCGCCGTTCGTCCCGTCCCGCACGTACAGGTAGGGCACCGCGTCGAGGCGGAACCCGTCGATCCCCAGGTCCAGCCAGAAGCGCAGGACCTCCAGCATGGCGTCCTGGACGTCGGGGTTGTCGAAGTTCAGGTCCGGCTGGTGGGCGAAGAACCGGTGCCAGTAGTACTGGCCGCGCACCGGGTCCCACGTCCAGTTGGACTTCTCCGTGTCGACGAAGATGATCCGGGCGTCCGGGTACCGGTCGTCGGTGTCCGACCAGACGTAGAAGTCGCCGTAAGGGCCCGCCGGGTCCGCCCGCGACGCCTGGAACCAGGGGTGCTGGTCGGACGTGTGGTTCATCACCAGGTCGGCGATGATCCGGATGCCCCGCCTGTGCGCCTGGTCGACCAGCTCGACGAAGTCCCCGAGGTCTCCGAACTCCGGCAGGATCTGGAAGTAGTCGGAGATGTCGTAGCCGCCGTCCTTCAGGGGCGACTCGTAGATGGGCAGCAGCCAGAGGCAGTCGACGCCGAGCCACTGCAGATAGTCCAGCTTGCTGATGAGCCCGCGGATGTCACCGGTGCCGTCGCCGTTGGAGTCGGCGAAGCCCCGGATCAGCACCTCGTAGAAGACCGCCCGCTTGTACCAGAGGGGGTCGCTCGAAAGCCGGTCGCCGAGCAGCGGCTCGGCGCCGGTCTCCGGGCCGGCCCCCGCCTCCCCGTCGCCAGTCACGAGCGTCGCGCCAGCGTCAGCACATGTGCCGGCTCGACGAACGGGTCGAGCCTGACGTAGTTCTCCCTGCCCCACGTGTAGGTGGCACCGGTGATCTCGTCCCGGACGTCGAAGGTGTCCCACCACTCGAGGCCGAGGGCGGGCATGTCAAGTCGCACGGTCGTCTCCCGGGCAGCATGCGGGTCGAGGTTGACGACGACTAGCACGACGTCGGCGTCCGGTCCGGTCCCGGATCGTTTCGAGTACACGATGATCTCGTCGCCGTCCGCATGGTGGAGATGCAGGTTGCTCAGCCAGTGCAGCGCCGGGTGGGCACGCCGGACGGCGTTGAGCCTGCGCAGGTAAGGCGCGAGCGACGCCCCGGCGCGTTCGGCGCCGGCCCAGTCGCGCGGGCGGTACTGGTACTTCTCCGAGTCGAGGTACTCCTCGCTGCCCGGCCGTACCGGCACGCGCTCGTAGAGCTCGTACCCGGCGTACACGCCCCAGGTGGGGGAGAGGGTCGCCGCCAGCGCCGCGCGGATTTTGAACGCCGCCGGGCCGCCGTGCTGCAGGTACTCGCTCAGGATGTCCGGKGTGTTCACGAAGAAGTTGGGCCGCATGTAGTACGCGCCCTCGACGAGTTCGCGGGCGTACTCCTCGAGCTCCCACTTCGCATTGCGCCAGGTGAAATAGGTGTACGACTGGGTGAATCCCACCTTCGCCAGCGTCTGCATCATCGCCGRCCGGGTGAAGGCCTCGGCGAGGAAGAGCACGTCCGGCTCCGTCGCCTTCACCTCGCGTATGAGCCACTCCCAGAACTCCACCGGCTTCGTGTGCGGGTTGTCCACCCGGAATATACGCACACCATGCGCGGTCCAGTGCCGGACCACCCGCAGAATCTCCTGGTAGATACCCGCCGGATCCATGTCGAAGTTAAGCGGATATATGTCCTGGTACTTCTTCGGCGGGTTCTCGGCGTACGCGATCGAACCGTCGGAGCGCACCGTGAACCATTCCGGGTGCCGTTTGGCCCACGGGTGGTCGGGAGCGCACTGGAGCGCCAGGTCGAGCGCCACCTCCATGCCCAGCGAGCGGGCCCGCGCGACGAACTCGTCGAAGTCCTCGAGCGTCCCCAGGTCGGGGTGCACGGCGTCGTGGCCGCCGTGCTCGCTGCCGATCGCCCAGGGCGAGCCCGGGTCGTCCGGCCCGGGGACGAGGGTGTTGTTCGGACCCTTGCGGTTCACCTCGCCGATCGGGTGGATCGGCGGCAGGTAGACCACGTCGAAGCCCATCTCGGCGACCGCGGGCAGCCGCTCCGCCGCGCTGCGGAAGGTGCCCGAGCGGGGCGGGTCCAGCGAGGCGCCCTCAGACCGGGGGAAGAGCTCGTACCAGCTCCCATAGAGCGCGCGCTCGCGGTCCACCCAGACCCGGTGCAGCGGCGAGCGGGTCACCAGCTCCCGCATCGGGTAGCGGGCCAGCAGGTCGGTGAGCTCCGGGTCACACGCCGGGTCGATACGTGCATAGGGGTCGTCGACGGAGTCGTCCCGCAGCGCCGCGGCGGCGCGCGCGACAGCCGCCCGGTCGCTTTCGGGTACTCCGGGCAGCGCGCGCAGCAGCAGGCGCGCACCGTCCTCGAAGTCGACGGCGAGCTCGTCGGTGGTCTGCCCGGCACCCACTTTCAGCTCGATGCCGTGCACCCAGGTCGCGACGGGATCTGCCCACGCCTCGATCCGGAAGCCCCACAGCCCCTGCGCGGTGACGGTGAGATCGGCTTCATAACGATCGGTTCCGGCCGCGACGAGCCGCATCCGAGTGAACGGTGCGCCGAGCCCGTCTGGGCCGGACAGCACCGCGTTCACCCCGATGAGGTCGTGACCTTCCCGAAACACGGTAGCGCCTACGGTGATGGTTTCGCCGATCACCGCGCGCGAGGGCCAACGGCCACACGAGACGGCCGGGGTGACGTCGGAGATGACGACCCGGCCTACTGAACGTCCGATCATCACATCGACCTTATCCAGGCGGACCACGCCCCAATGATCCGCCTCCCAGATGGCAAATGGCGACACCCCAACGTGAACTGCGTGAGACCACCGGATGCCCCAATGTGGTGGGCCGGGAGGGCGTACCCTGGGTGCGTTCGCGCCAAGGGGTCGGTCGGCCCGTGCTTGATGTTCCCAGGTTGGGCCRACGAAACCGCGTATCTGCCACCAGATGTGCGCAGCGCTCGCCCGAAGTCGCCGCCCTCACGGCCATCCMCGCCCACCACGGCCTCGTCGCCGCTGGTCAGGCCCCGAGCCGCCGCGAATCGCCCCAGGCCGATGGCACGTTCGGGTAGCTGTGTTTCTGGTTCGCTCCGTGCGGGCACGGCGYTCCGGCCCCGTACTCGCTTCGCTCCCACGGGACCTCCGCGCCGCGGGGTTCCTGCCGGATCGGCGGAGCTTGCGGAGTCGATCTGGGAGGTCCRCCTCCTCCGCTCACGTGCGCTGCGGCGACCTCCGCTGCGGCACCCCTACGTCGCTTCGCTCGTAGGGATGCCTCCGCGGAGGCGGGCCTCCGCGCCGCGTGGTCACTTACCGCTGATCGTCACCAACCCGAAACCTCAGCGCTCATGTGGGCACTTCGCTTCGCTTGTGGGCGGGCCTCCGCGCCGCGTGGTCACTTACCGCTGATCGTCACCAACCCGAAACCTCAGCGCTCATGTGGGCACTTCGCTTCGCTTGTGGGCGGGCCTCCGCGCCGCGTGGTCACTTACCGCTGATCGTCACCAACCCGAAACCTCAGCGCTCATGTAGGCACTTCGCTTCGCTCGTGGGCGGCCTCCGTGGAGGCGGGCTCCGCGCCAGAGCGGTCACCTTGCGTTGGGACGTCACTAACCGAAACCACCGTGTTCATATGGGTACTTCGCTGCGCTCGTGGGGCGGTCTTCGCGCCTGATGGGTATGGATTGCTCGACGATCACCGTGTTAGGCACTCCACGAGCGCAGCGAAGTGGCCCTACGGATGGGACTGCTTCGGATGGGTGACGTTAAGCGGCGGGTGACCGTGCGGCGCGGAGGCGCGCCTCCGCGGAGGCCCGGCCACGGAGCGAAGCGAACGTGGTTGGGCCGCAGCGGAGGTCGCCGGAGCGCACGTGAGCGCAGGAGGCGGACCTGCCAGATCGACTCCGCAAGCTCCGCCGATCCGGCAGGAACCCCGCGGCCCGGAGGTAGCCCGCGAGCCGCCAGGCGAGCGGGCTGCCGGAGGGCCGTGCCCGGACGGAGCGAACCAGAGACACAGCACGCCGCCCGGACGGAGCGAACCAGGCAACAACCTTCTGCCCCGGCCCCGATCCCCCAACGGAGCGAACCACCAATTCGGCGCGCCGCCCGCGCTGGGAACTTCCGGGCCGCCATCATTCGTATGGCTCATAGAGGTCCCGGTGGATGCCGCCCAAGCGGGCGAGCGTCTGGTCTGCCCACCTATGGGCATAGGCTGTCGATCACACTGGCAGCGAGCCGGGGCTAGGGTGCTCGGGGCGCCGAAGCCCCGTCCGCACGGACAGCGGGAGGAAACACAGTGGGAGTCAGCCTCAGCAAGGGTGGCAACGTCTCGTTGTCGAAGGAGGCGCCTGGTCTCACGAGCATGATCGTCGGCCTCGGCTGGGACGCTCGGACGACGACCGGGAGCGACTTCGACCTGGACGCGAGCGCGATCGCCTGCCGCGCCGACGGCCGGGTGCTCTCCGACCAGTACTTCATCTTCTTCAACAACCTGAAGAGCCCGGACGGCGCGATCGAGCACCAGGGCGACAACCTCACCGGCGAGGGTGAGGGTGACGACGAGCAGGTGAAGGTGAACCTCGCCAACCTGCCGGCGGAAATCGACAAGATTGTCTTCCCGGTGTCGATCTACGACGCCGAGGCGCGTCAGCAGAGCTTCGGCCAGGTGCGCAACGCCTTCATCCGGATCGTCAACGACCTCGGCGGTGCCGAGATCGCTCGCTACGACCTGTCCGAGGACGCGTCGACCGAGACCGCCATGATCTTCGGTGAGGTCTACCGGCACGGCAGCGACTGGAAGTTCCGCGCGGTCGGCCAGGGCTACGCGACCGGCCTGCGCGGCATCGCGCAGGACTACGGCGTCAACGTCTGAGCGAACGTCTGAGCACCTGGCCTTCCGGTTCCTGCCGGATCATCTTCGCTGATCCGGCAGGAACCAGGTCTTTCAGGGCTCTCGGACCACCGAGCTGAGCGTCATCCGGGTGGTCGCCCGCGTCCATGGCACGGTGGCGCACGGTGGCGGATAGCAGTCCGAGGGTGGCGGTCCTGGCTGGGATCGTGATTGTTGGCGTCGTGTCGCCCGCTTGTCACCTTTGTCCTCCGTGGTGCTGGCTACGATGCCGAGAGCCGCGCAGGTACCACGAGCGTGTCGAAGGTCGTTCGGCCCGTGGCCCAGCTCGCCGGAGCCACTCGGCGCCGCCAGGCGCGGGCGGAGGACCGGGCGCTCGGGGCGGCGCGACAGACGGCGGCGCCAGTGACGGCGGTGCGGCGGACTCCGGCGGACCGGAGCCGCAGTGCCAGGTGCCCGCCGGCCACCTTCCTCAACCGGTCCGCGGAGGTGCTGGTACTGGTGCACATCTTGCGGATCTTCGGCTGGTCCTTCGCGATAACCGCCGTGGTCATCGCGGCGGCCGGAGTGCTCGGCGGCTGGCACGCCGCCGCGATCGTGGCGATCCTCGCGGTCCTGGAGATCAGCCTGTCGTTCGACAACGCGGTGATCAACGCGACCATCCTGGGCCGGATGAGCCCCGTCTGGCAGCGGCTCTTCCTTACCGTGGGTGTGCTCATCGCCGTCTTCGGGATGCGGCTGATCTTCCCGATCGTCGTGGTCGCGCTCACCGCGCATCTTGGGCCGATACAGGTCATCGACCTGGCGGTCAACTCGGACAAGGTGAGTGACGGGTTCACCTATGCCGGCCATCTGCACAACGCCCACCCGGCGATCGCGGCCTTCGGCGGCATCTTCCTTTTCATGATCTTCCTRGACTTCATGTTCGACCCCGAGCGCGAGGTCCAGTGGCTGCGCTGGATCGAGGAGCCGCTGCGCAAGGCCGGCCAGCTCGACGTCATTCCCGTGGTGCTCGGGCTGGTCGCGCTGCTCGTCGTCGGCGAGGCGTTCTCCGACGGCCATACCGAGCAGGTCCTCGTCGCCGGGCTCGCGGGCCTCGCGACCTATCTGGGTGTGCGCGGCCTTGGTGAGTTCTTCGAGGCGCAGGGGATCGGGGCCGAGGAGGAGGACGGCGACGCGGAGCCGGGCGCTGTCGCGGCCACCGGTGCCCCGCGCGGCGGCGTGGTCCAGGCGACGGGGAAGGCGGCCTTCTTCCTCTTCCTCTACCTCGAGGTCCTGGACGCGTCGTTCTCGTTCGACGGCGTCGTCGGCGCGTTCGCCATCTCGCAGAACATCTTCATCATCGCCGCCGGCCTGGGCATCGGCGCGATGTACATCCGGTCGCTCACCGTCTACCTGGTGCGGCAGGGAACRCTGTCGGAGTACGTGTTCCTGGAGCACGGTGCTCACTACGCGATCGGCGCGCTCGCCGTCATTCTCGCCGTGTCGATCGAGACCGAGGTTCCCGAGATCGTCACCGGGCTGATCGGTGTCGCCTTCATCGGTATCGCCCTGCTGTCGTCGATGCGACACCGCAACGCGAACCGTGACGAAGGCGACGAGGCTGGCGAGCAGGAGGCGCCGGAACCGGTCGGCGCCAAGTCCTGACCGCGTACGACCCGGGGCCGCGCGCGAAGGCGGCCAACGGTCAAACGGTAAGGCCATCCGCGGTCCTCTAGCCGGCGGCTGGTGCCGTGCCCGTGCACGGCCCGGCCGCGCGGCCGGGAGGAAGTCCCTCCCGGCCGGGCCGTGATGGCGGTACTCCACACCTTCTACCGCTGTGCAGAATGGTTGACGGGGTCGTCGGGCCGGTGCTGGCCGGAAGGTCCGCGTTGGGGCCGCCCCCGGTCCTCCCGATCCGACGGGCCGTCGCGGACGACACCGCAAAGGAGCGGACATGGCAATTGACTACTCGAAGCGTCCGAGCGACACGCCTGGCGCGGCGCCCGGCGTGTCCCTGAGCAAGGTCACCCTCACCAAGTCCGCTCCCTCCGTATCGCTCTCCAAGCAGGGCGGCGGCGGGCGGTTGCACGTCAACCTCAACTGGAACACGGGCTCCGCCCCCCAGAAGGGCGGATTCCTCAAGCGCGTGCTCGGCGCGAACAACGGGATCGACCTCGACCTCGCCGCCATGTTCGAGCTGTCCAACGGCCAGTCCGGCGTGGTCCAGGCCCTGGGCAACAGCTTCGGGTCGTTCGACGCGCCGCCCTTCGTCGTGCTGGACGCCGACGACCGCACGGGTGCGGCGACCGGCGGTGAGAACCTCTACGTCAACCTCGCGCAGGCGGCCAACATCCGCCGGGTCCTGATCTTCGCCTTCATCTACGAGGGCGTCGCGTCCTTCGATCAGGCCGACGCGGTCGTGACGCTGACCCCGGCACAGGGCGCGCCGATCGAGGTCCGCCTCGACGAGCAGGCCGGCGGCAACCGGATGTGCGCGATCGCGCTGCTCACCAACAACGGCGCCGGCGACTTCACCGTCAGCCGGGAGGTCCGGTACGTCGGTGGCCACCGCCAGCTGGACGCCCTCTACAACTGGGGCCTGAACTGGACTCCGGGCCGCAAGTGACCGAGCCGCACTCCCGTCGCCGCCGCGAGCGGTCCGGCCGCTGGTTCCCCGGGCTGGACCCAGTCGGGCCGTCCGGGCAGGGCCAGGGCGCCGGGCCGGACGACGGCGACGTGGCGGGGCTCCCCGGGCTGGGGAGCCCCAGCGGCTCACCGACGACGCTGCCGATCATGTCGACGTCCGACGGGGGGCGCGGCAAGCCCGCGGCCGGGAGCGCTGTCGACATCTCCAACCCGATCTCCGACCCGCGGGGCATGCCGGGCCGGACCGGTGGGGCCCTCGACGGCCGGCCGCCCTTCGAGGCGGGGTCCTACGACAGCTACGACCGAGGCGACGAGCCGTCGGGTGGTGGCCCGGACTGGGGCGCGCCGCCCCAGCGGCCTCTCACCCCTCCGGGTGGCGAGCGGGTGGCCGGGGGGATGCCGGCCGGGCTCGCGGTGGGTCCGCCGACCCCGCCGGGCGGGGCCGTCGGCGACCTGGCCGGGCAGCTGGCCGCGCTCGCCCGCCGGGTAGACGAGCTCGCCCGGCTGCGCCGGCATGACGTCGAGCTGGTCGACCGGCTGCACGAGGAGAACACCCGGCTGCGCCAGGGCGAGCTGACCGAGGCGATGGCCCCGCTGCTGCGCGGCCTGATCAGGCTGCACGACCAGATGTCGAGCCTCGGCGCGGACGACCCGCAGAGCGTGGCGGGAATTCTGCGCAAGCAGCTCCTGCAGGTGCTCGACATCGCCGCCGATGTGCGGCCCTACATCGCCGTGCCGGGCAGTCAGTTCGATCCGACGCGCCACCTCGCGCTGCGCGGCATCGGCACCGACGAGCCCGCGCGTGACCGCACCATCGCCCGCGGCGTGCGGCCTGGCTTCGTGCGTGGCACCTCGACCGTGCTCCGCCCCGCCGAGGCCGAGGTCTACCGCCACAGATAGGGGTTGGTGACGGGTGGCTCGGTCGCGCTAGGTACAAAGGACGGAATAGGCGGGTCGACGACCGTAGGGGACGCGGCGCGCCAGAAGGGACGGTGGCGGCGTGGCGGAGGGCAACGGCGCCCGGGRCGCCAAGGTCTTCGGGATCGACCTGGGCACGACGTACTCGTGTATAGCCCGGCTGGATGAGTACGGCCGGCCGGACGTGATCCGCAACATCGAGTCGCAGCCGACCACTCCGTCGGTGGTGCTGTTCGACGAGGGCGCCGACAGCCAGGTCTCGTTCGTGGTCGGCACGCAGGCCAAGCGGCAGCTGCGGATCCGGCCGGACGACGTGGCCAGCCTGGTCAAGCGGCACATGGGCACGTCCGACTGGCGGTTCGTCGCGCACGGCGTCGAGTACACGGCGGCAGCCGTCTCCAGCCTCGTGCTCAAGGCGCTGGTCGGCGACGCCGAGCGAGCCACCGGCGGTCCGGTGACCGACGTCGTCATCACCGTGCCCGCCTACTTCGGCGACGAGGAGCGCAAGGCGACCAAGCTGGCGGGCGAGCTCGCCGGGCTGAACGTCGTCGACATCATCAACGAGCCGACCGCCGCCGCGTTCGCGTACGGGTTCGCCCAGGACGGCGCGGCGGAGTCGACCGTCCTCGTCTACGACCTCGGCGGTGGCACCTTCGACACGACGGTGATCCGGCTGCGCGAGGGCGGCATCACGGTCGTGGCCACGGACGGCGACCACGAGCTCGGCGGCGCCGACTGGGACCTGGAGCTGGTCCGCCATCTCGCCCGCCGGTTCGTGGAGGCGCAGCCCGAGGCCGGCGACCCGCTGGACGACGTCTACGACGAGCAGGAGCTGCTCACGTCCGCGGAGGACACCAAGCTCGCGCTGTCGGGCCGGGAGAGCGTCGACGTGCTCGTGGTGCACGGCGGCCGGCGCACCAGCGTGCAGCTGACCAGGGCGGCGTTCGAGGACCTCACCAAGCCGCTGCTCGACCGCACCGTCGAGCTCACCCGCTCGGTCCTGGACCGGGCCAGGGAGAAGGGTGTCGAGAAGATCGACACCTGCCTGCTCGTCGGCGGCATGAGCAAGTCGCCGGCGGTCGCGCGGCGGCTCGCGGAGGAGTTCGGCCTGGTCTGCAAGCTGGTCGACCCGGATCTCGCCGTCGCCAAGGGCGCCGCGGTCTACGGCCAGAAGAAGGCCCTGGAACGTGCCGTCCACGACGACCTGGTCAAGGCGGGGCGGATCGGGGCCGACGACGATCTCACCGCGGCCTCGGACGCCGACATCGCCGCGGCGGCGGCCGAGCGGGCGGGGGAGGTGGGCCTGCCGGCGGCGGCGGTCGCCGGCCTCGTGCGCACCACCGTCACCAACGTCACGTCGCGCGGCTTCGGGATCTTCGCCGAAGACCGGGGCCGGCCGGTGGCGGCGTTCCTCGCTCACCAGAACGACCCGTTGCCGATCTCGGTGACCAGGACCTTCTATACCGTCACCGACGACCAGACCGAGGTCGACATCCGCGTCTTCGAGCAGGGCACCGCGGTCGCGTCGCCCGTCATCGAGGACAACAAGGTCATCGTCGCCGACGCGCTGCGCGGCATTCCGTCCGGCCATTCCAGGGGCACACCTGTCGAGGTGAGCTTCGTGATGGGCCGCGACCAGACGATCGAGGTGCGCGCCACCCACCCGGGTACCCCGGAGCCGCTGGTGCTGCGGGTCACCGCCGGCGTGGGCAGCGAGGCGCTGCGCACCGCCGAGGCCGAGAAGGTCGGCAAGCTCATCGAGCGCCGCGAGTAGTCCCCGTCCCGCCGCCGAGTCAGGTCGACGCCGGGGCAGAGCCGGTGCCGGTCCCAGGACGCGAAACGGGGATGCGAGGCCGGCCTGCCCCGCGCGTCCGGATCATGCACCCGGATCGGCGCGTCCGGATCCGTGCGCCCGATGGGTGTGGCGTCCGGATCGGTGCGGCGTCCGTTCCTCGATGTCCGATCAAGACCGGAATGGCGGGTGAGGCGGCGTCCGAGTGGGGTTGGTGCGGCTGGCCCGATTCGGGGTCGACGCCTGGAAACCCGTTGTATCGGCGGCTCGGGCCGGTCCGTAACCTGGGTGGCGTATGGATCTGGCGGCTGGGGAGGCCGACCTGGCGTCGTCGTGTGATGCCGCCTGGTCGGTGGTGACGGCGCGATCACGAGATCCCGTCCGTGAACGGCTGCCCGTTCGGTTCTGACGGTGGTGGATGTACGGGCGGCTGGCGCTCGCTCGCTCGGCACGGCGTTTACATGAGGTGAGGCGTGAGCGCGGCGTTTGACGGCAGCGGCTACCGCCAGCGGGTGCTGGCGGTGCTGCGCGCGCGCTCCCCGCTGCGGCTCGACGACCCGTTCTTCGTCGCGGACCTCGATCCCGAGGGCGGCGACACCGACGCCGAGGTGCAGGCGCGGCTCGCCCGGGTGCTCGCGTTCCTGCAGCGGGAGCGCAGCTCGGCGAAGTACGCCACGCTCGCCGCCGAGCTGGTCCGCCGCCGGGCGGAGTGGGAGGCGCCGCTGCGCGACGCCGAGGCGCGGGAACGGACGCGCCAGCGCGTCGTCGAGGCCCGCCGCGACGGCGACACCGAGCGGCTGGCCAAGGTCGACGGCTACCTGGCCACGGTGCGCGAGCGGTTCGGCGGCATCCCGGTCTCCAGGGTCGAGGGCCTGCGACGGCTCGCCGCCCAGGCCGGGGTGGCCGGCGAGCGCTTCGAGGTGCGCCTCGCCAGGGAGCGGCTCATCGACGACGCCGCCGGGGTGGGCGTCGCGCCGCTGCCCGCCGACGCGCGTGGCCAGATCCGGGACCGGCTCGACGAGCTGCGGGCACTGCGCCGCGGGGACCACGCCTCGACCGCCTCGCTGTGGGCCTTCCTCGGGGTGGCGCCGGACGGCCCGCCGGCCCGGCTCGTGGCCGCCTACGAGGCGGTCGCGGCGGTGAACGCCCGCCGGCCGCACGACCGGGAGAAGACGGTCACCGCGGACCTGCTCGCCCTGGTCCGCGGCCGGCTGCTCGAGGGTGATCCAGCCGCCTACACCGCCGGCCTGCTCGCCGACGCGGCCGACGAGCTGCGCGCCGCCGTGGAGGAGCACGTCCTGCTGGACGGCGAGATCACCGCGGTCGCCTTCGAAGGCCTGATGCGCCGGGCGCTGGGCGCCGGCCGCGGCCTGTCCGCGGCCCAGGTCAGGTCGGTCGTGCTGGGCCTCGCCCGCGACCTGGGCGTCCCGGTGAGCACCGGCGCGACGGTCGACTTCGTCGTCTGCCCGGGCTGCGGGCGCCCGGAGCCTGTCGGCGAGGTCCGGGTCTGCCGATACTGCGACACCGATCTCTACATCGTCTGCCCCACCTGCGGGCGGCTTACCGAGGCGGCCGCCGTCGTCTGCCGGCAGTGCGGGCAGAGCGTGCGCCAGTCCAGGGACGCGACCGAGGCGCTCGCCGCGATCCGCCGCGCGCTCGACGACGGCCGGCCGGCCGAGGCGGCCGAGGCGGTCGGCCGGGCGCGGCCAGCGCTCGCCGCGGTCGGCGCTCCCGCCGTCGCCGCCGGCGACGAGCTGGCCGCGCGCGTGGCGGCGGCCCTCGCCGCCGCCGACGCCGGCTGGCGAGCGCTCGCGGACGACCGCGGCGCCGGGCGGGCCGAGGCGGCGCTGGATCGGGCCCGGTGGCTGGTCGCGCAGGCGGCCGACGTGCCCGGCCCGGACGGCCGGGTCGCCGCCGAGGTCCTCGAAGAGCTGACCATGGCGCAGGCGATGATCCGCCGGCGGGTGGACGCGGCGCTCGCGCTGCCGCCGGCGGCGCGGGAGGCGGCGCTCGTCGCCGTGCTGGCGAGCGCGTCCGACAGCCCGGAGGCCCTCGCGGCGCTGGCCGCTCTCCCGCTCGCGGCGCCGGTCGACCTGCTCGTGGCGCCGGCGGGGAGTGCTTCCCCGGGTGCCAGCGGGGCGGTGCTGCTGCGCTGGCGGACCGCCGACACGGCCACGCCGGTGTCGTTCCGGGTGGACCGGGTGGTCGCCGGGACGCTCGGCGCCCCGCCGGCCCGCTTCGCTCTGGGCACCACCACCGCCACGGAGCTGACCGACGCCGGCGCGCCCGCCTGGACGCCGGTGTACTACGAGGTGACGGCGGTCTCCGGCAGCCGCTACTCGCCGGTTGCGCGGACCGTGCCGGTGGTCCTCAGCCGGGACGTCGAGGGGCTTCGAGCCCAGCAGACCGCGGACGGCGTCCGGCTGACATGGCGGTTGGAGGGCCCCGTTCAACTGGTGACCGTCGAGCGGGCGGTCGAGGCGATCGATCCGGTCGACCCGATGGAGGCCCTCGACGACGGGGCCGCCGGGCCGCMCACCTCGGGGCTCGCGCTGCCCACCGGTGATGCTCGCGACGTGGACCGCTCGGTCCGGCACACGCGGGTCAGCGGCGGGGTGCTGACCGATCCGGACGTGCAGCCAGGTGTCACCTACCGGTACCGGCTCTCGGTGGAGTACGTCGAGGCGGACGGCTCGCCCGCCCGCACACCGGGCGTGGAGGCCTCGGTCGCGGTGGCGCTGCGGCCCCGGCCGGTCCTCGACCTGTCGGTCGCGTTCGCGGCCGGCGAGACCATGCTGCGCTGGACGGCGCTGCCCGGGTCGGACGTCCGGATCTACGCCACGCCGGGCGTGCTGCCGGACACGATGGCGCCGTCCGGCGGCCGGTACCCGACGCAGCCATCCGCGGCGGCCGGTCCGTTGGGCCAGGAGAACGCCGACCTGGCGCTGGGTACCGCCACGGGCCCCGCTCGCCTCGTCGGCGCGAGCCGCCGCGGCCGGCTGCTGGACTCGGCCGCGGCCGGGCCGGTGATCTACACCCCGGTCAGCGTGCTCGGTGGCCGGGGCGTCGTCGGCCGGCCGGTCCAGCATGTGGCCCCCGGCGGGGTCACGGAGCTGCGTGCCGAGGACCGGGGCGACGAGCTGGTGCTGTTCTTCCGGCTCGCGCCGGGGCTCACCGAGGCCAGGGTGCTGTGGCGGCGCGACCGGATGCCGACCAGCCCGGACGACCCCGCGGCCTCGGCGGCGACGGTGACCACCGCGGGTCTGGCTCTGCGCGGTGGCGGCTGGCGGCTCGCCGCGCCGCGTGACGGCTGGCCGTACTACGTGTCCTGCTTCCCGGTGTTCCGCGTGAACGGCCAGCCGCGCGCCGCGGCCGCCGGCGCCGAGCTGCTCGCCAGGGCGCCCGCCGCACCGCATCCGGCCGGCCTCGCCGGTACGGGGCCGATGGTCGTGCCGGCGGCCCCGGCCGCGCCGGAGCCGTCCTATCTCACGCCGCTGCCGCCCGGTCCGCCCACCGGGGCGCTGCCGACGCCCACCGGGGCCTTTCCGGTGCCGTCTCCCGTCGGCGCCGCGCTGCCCGTGCCGCCCGCGACCTCGGCGCTGCCGGTGGTACCGGCGCATGGTCACGCGGCGCAGCACCCCGACGCGATGCCAGCCCCCGGCCCGGCGCTGGCCGCGGGGATGCCTCCCGGTCCGCCCCGTCCCGGTGGGGCGCCGCATGCGCCCGCCATGCAGCAGGCGGCCAGCGCGCAGTTTGGGTCACCCTCGGGAGCGGCGCCGAGGTCGCCGTCCGCGCCGATGCCGCCCGCGCCGCTCCAGGCGTCCGCGCCGTCCCAGGCCGCGACGCCGTCCATGCCGCCGCCTGCCGCGATGTCGTCGGCGGGGATGCCGGGTCCGCCTCTGCCCGGGCCGCCGCCGCCCGTGTCGCTGTGGGGAGCGGGGCCGGGGTCGGCTCCGCATCCCGGGCTGGGGGGGCCGGCTGGGTCGCGGGGCCCGGCGGCGCCCGCCGGGCCGCTGCCGCCGATGGTGAACCCGCCGACCGCGGGCGCCGGGCTACCCGTCGTGCCGAGGCCGGGGGCACAGACCCAGCCCGGCCAGGAGCCCCCCCGGCCACCGGCACCGTCGCCCCAGTCGCCCCCGCCCTCGTCAACGCCCGAGGCGGGCGGGTGGCCGGGCGCGGCGGGCTGGGCGAGCCCGCCAGCTCCGGCTCAGGGCCCGCCAGCCTCGGCTCAGGGCCCGGCGGGCCCGGCCACCCTTCCGCCGTGGATTCCCGCGGCTCCGGCGGACACGGCTGGCCTGGACGGGCACTTTCCGGCGCTCGCCCTGCCCGCCTGGCATCCGCCCGCGAACGGCCCGGCGCCGGGCCCGCGGCCCGGGTGGACGTTGCCGGCGATGCACGGCGGCCTGTTCGCCCCGGCCGGCCCGGACGGCCAGCAAGGTGACGGTGCCGGGTCGTCGAGTCGCGGCGAGTACCAGGACAATCTGGCCGTCTCGCCGCCGGCCGAGCTCACGGACCCCGCCACCGCGCCGCCGGCCGCCGGCCATCCCGGCGACGAGTTCGACGACGGTGTGGAGATGGCCGCGGAACCCGACGAGGACGCGGACGACGATCTGGCCGACGAGCCGCCCGAGGGCGGCTCGGGGGAGCCCTGGGTCGCCTACTCGGTGGCGCGGGCCGGCTGGCGGCGGCGCGTCCTGCGGGTCAGGGTCCGCAGCGGGGGCGCCGTGCCCGAGCTGGTGCTCGTCGCCCGCCCCGGGACCCTTCCGCCAGCCGAGCTCGCCGAGGGTCAGGCGCTCGCCCGGCTCGCGCCGTCGACCGAGCGGGGCACCCGGACGATGGAGGTCCGTCTCGACGGTGCTCTGTTGCCCTGGGGCATCAGGGTGCTGCCTGTGACCGACGGCACGGAGGACCCGGTCGTGGTGGAGCATCCAGCGGACGACGCGCTCGTGGTGGGCTAAGGGCCTTCACCGCGTCAGCGTCGACGCGCTGGCCGAGGACCGCTGGCCGAGGACCGCTGGTCCGTGTCCCCTGCCAGCAGAGCCCGCCGGCAGGGGCCGCCGACCAGCGGGCCGGTCGGCGGGCGTGCTCCTTGAGTGGGGGTACCAACGGCCTAGTCGTTGTGTCCTGGTAGATCGAATGTAGGTCGCGCGGCGTTCTCTGGCGGCGGTTGGCGCCTATTTGTCGGAATCGCGACGCACATGCGGACAGGCGTCCCAGAATGTCCGGAAGTGTTTCCCGGTGGGCGCTGTCGCTGGCCTCGGCGCGGCGATTACCATGCATCTGATCAAGTAATGCCGTGTATCCGAGGGTGCGCCGGTATTCGGCACGTCGTCCAGGGCACGGTGGCGGGCGCCGTTTGGGAGGGCCGTTACGGCCACTCCGGAGGGGACGGAGCCGCGCGCCGCCGCCCCCGACGTGCGCCGACACCTCCCGGATGCTTCACGCCCACGGCGGAAGGACGGGCCGGCCCACGCGGTCGCCGACTCGCCCGCCACAACCGAAAGGCAGCGCGTCCGCATGGCCTTGGCAGACAACGGCCGCCCGTCCCCTCCGGCGAGCCGTCCGGTTCAGCGAGCCGTCGATTTCATGCCCGCCGTGTCGGCGGGCGGACCCATCCGGCGTCCCTACCGTCGGCGGCGCTCCCGCCGACGCGCGCTCGCCGCGCTGGCGAGCCTGTTCGCCGTCGCGTTGCTGGCGGTGCTGGTGCCCGGCGTGACGGCCGCCTCGGCGGCCACCACGCCGGCGGAGACCACGCCGGCGGCCACGCCGTCAGCGGCCGCGACGCCGCTCGACCAGGGCGGGCAGAGCAGCGCCGTGCCCGGCGTGCCGGCGCTGGCGATCGTGCTGTTCGACACCGACATCGTGCTCGTCGGGGGTCGGGGCTTCCTGCCCTCCCAAGACGTGAAGATCGACGCCGTCACCGACCAGCTCGGCGGCTCCGCCACCATGAAGACCGGCGGCGAGGGTCGTTTCCTGCTCGGGTTCCAGGTGCCGGCCGGCTTCGCCGGAAACGTGTCGGTGACCGCCTCGCAGGGCGAGCGGAAGGCCACCGGCCAGCTGGCCGTGGGTGAGCCGGTGCCGGCTCCGACGGTCACGCCATCGACCGCTCCCGCCCCCCAGGCGCCGGCGGACACGAGCAAGCTGGACACCGCCGGCAAGCTGTCCGGCCTTCCGTGGATGTCGGGCGTCCACCCGGCGAACGAGATGCAGCCCTACCTGGACTTTGGCAGCTGGCGAGGCCGGCAGGTCGACCTCGCCCATGTGTTCACGGTCCGTGAGCAGGGTTGGGACCCGATCGTCGAGCCGAGCTGGCCGGTCAACGACTTCGCCAACTTCCCCGGCAAGCTGGTGATCAGCCAGCCGTTGTACCCGGAGGGGGTCGGCAACAACGCGGAGTGCGCGACCGGGGCCTACAACGATCAGTGGAAGCGGTTCGGCACCTTCCTGGTGAACCACAACCGTGGCGACTCGATCGTGCGGATCGGCTGGGAGTTCAACGGCGACTTCATGTACTGGCACGTCGACGCCGACCCGACGAACTGGGTGAAGTGCTTCCAGAACGTCGCCACCGCGATCCGGTCCACCGACCCGAACATAAAGATCGACTGGACCTTCAACGCGCACAACTCGCCGGTCCCGAACGGGGGCACGCCCTGGCCGGCCTACCCGGGTGACGAGTACGTCGACTACATCGGGATCGACCCGTACGACATGTTCCCGCCGTCGCCCGACGAGGCCACGTTCGACCGGCAGTGCAACGACCCGAACGGGCTCTGCTACGCGGCCAAGATGGCCAGGGACCACGGCAAGAAGCTCTCCGTCGGTGAGTGGGGCGTCACGTCCTGCTCCGGTAACCCCGGCGGCGACAACCCGCTCTACATCAAGAAGATGTGGGAGACGTTCGTCGCGAACAAGGACGTCATGGGCTACGAGTCCTACTACGACGACCCGATGCCGGGGAACGTCTGCTCCACGATCCTGAACGGTGGGCAGAACCCCAACTCGGCCGCCGAGTACAAGAAGCTCTGGGACGGCGGGGTCTAGCCGCCGTTCCGCTCCGCGAGCCGGCCCGTCCGCGACGGGCCGGCTCGCGGGGTTCTGGCGGAGGCGCGGGGGGCTGTGACGGGATCGCGCCGTCGCGGAAAGTAGCCATTGATGATCGATGTGTTGTGGCGGAGGGCGGCTGGGCGCATGCCGATCGGGTCCGTAACCGGTTGAACCGGCCCGGTATGGAACGTGGGCATTACGGACAAATGTCTGAAAGGCGTCAGTAGGACGTTTCCCAGCGATCTACCCCTTCTGGAAGGTACGGTCCGACGCGTCGGACGTTCTCGCAGGTCCGGCGGCGCGTGAGCGCGTCCCGGCGGGCAGTCGCCGAGCCGCGCGCCCAGAGGCGAGGCCCGTCGAGATAGAAGGAGCCGCTGCGGTGCGACACTTCGCCTTCCTCGACTCGGCGGTCAGTGGTGCGTTGTTCCATCTGCCGCCGACCGAGATCGCCCGGGACGGCGACCGCCGGATGGTCGCGACGGCGCTCGGCGCGACGCTGTACGCCCCCGGGACCCGGCCGCGGCTCGCGGACGACGTGCGCCGGCAGGCGGCGGCCGGCGTCGCCTCGATGGTGCTCTGCCTCGAGGACGCGGTGGCCGACCACGAGGTGGCGGCGGCGCAGGCCAACGTGGTGCGCGCCCTCAACGAGCTGGGCGACGAGCCGCCGAGCGTCGGTGGCGACTCCGGCCTGCTGTTCGTGCGGGTGCGCGCGGCCGAGCAGATCCCCGCGCTGGTGGCCGGGCTCTCACCGGCGGCGGCGGACGTGCTCGCCGGCTTCGTGCTGCCGAAGTTCGTCGAGGACAGCGGCGAGCTGGCGCTCGAGGCGGTGCTGCGGGCCGGCGACACGATCGGCCGTCCCCTGTGGGCCATGCCCGTGCTGGAAAGCCCCGAGGTCATCTACCGGGAGACCCGGCTGGACACGCTGCGTGGGGTGCGCCGTCTCGTCGACAAGCACGCCGACCATGTGCTGGCGGTGCGGCTGGGCGCCACCGACCTGTCCGGGCTCTACGGGCTGCGCCGCGACCGCGACCTGACCATCTACGACATAGCCGTGGTGCGGGACTGCATCGCCGACATCGTCAACGTCTGCGCGCGCGGTGGTGACCACGTCGTCACCGGGCCGGTCTGGGAGTACTTCGCCCAGYCCGAGCGGCTGTTCCTCAGCACCCTGCGGGTCACCCCGTTCGCCACGGCGGACCTCGCGGACTCGGACGTCCAGGGCCCCGCGCTGCGCCAGGATCTCGTCTCCGCCGACCTCGACCGCCTGATCAAGGAAGTCGTGCTGGACAAGGCGAACGGCCTGATCGGCAAGACCGTCATCCATCCCAGTCACGTCTCCGCCGTCCACGCCCTCTACGTCGTCACCCACGAGGAGTACGAGGACGCGCAGATAGTGCTCGCCGGCGATGCGGGCGGCGTCCAGCCCAGCCGTTACGCGAACAAGATGAACGAGCTGCGCCCGCACCGGATCTGGGCGCAGACGGTGACCAGGCGCGCCGCCGCCTTCGGAGTGCTTCGCGAGGGTCACACCTTCGTCGACGTGCTCGCGGCCAGCCAGACGGTCGCGGCTTGATGCCGCCGGTACCCGCCGACCTGGCGGCCGGGTCTCCCGTGGAGGAGTGGCTGCCGGCCGGGGGCGGCGGGGACGACGACGGCTGGCTGTGGGAGGCGCTGGGCCTCGCGGCCGAGGTGACCGAGGACGTCACCGGCGCCGGGCTGCGCGCCGTCGTGGGCCTGGCGCTGCGGCGCAACCCGCGCCGGGCGCACCTGCTGGTAAGCCGGGTGCTCGGCAAGCACCTGCCGGTCCCGGCCGAGGTCGCCCTCGGCGCCGCCGCCGCGCTCGCCGCCAGGGCGCGCGACATCTCGGCCGTCGGCCGCGCCGGCGACGCGCCGTTCGTCCTCGGCTACTGCGAGACGGCGACCGCCCTCGGGCACGCGGTGGCCGACGGCTTCGCCGGCGCCGACTACCTGCACACCACGCGCCGCGCGGTCGCCGGGATGCGCTCCGAGCTGGAGCTCGCCGAGGCGCACTCGCACGCCGTGCACCACTGGCTGCTGCCCGCCGACCCGCGGCTGCTGACCGACCCCCGCCCGCTGCTGCTCGTCGACGACGAGCTGTCCACCGGCAACACGGCGCTCGGCACCATCCGGGCGATGCACGCGCTCGCCTGGCGCCCCGCCTACACGGTGGCCACGCTGCTGGACGCGCGGCCGGCGGCGGCGCGGGCGCGCTTCGACGAGCTGGCGGCCGAGCTGGGCGTGCCCGTCGACGTGGTCTCGCTCGTGTCCGCGACCGTCGCGGTGCCGCCCGACGTGGCAGACCGGGCCCGGGCGCTGCGCGAACGCCATGGCGCGCCTGAGCGCGGTGAGCCTGAACGCGGTGGGCCTGAGCGTGACGCGCCTGGACACCTCGCGGCGGCACCGCCGGGCCCGCCAGGACCGGTGACGTGGCTGCGCCCGCCTTGGCCGGCCCAGCTGCCCGACGGCGGGCGGCATGGCTGGGCGCCGCGCCATCGGGGACTGCTCGACCAGACGGTCGGAGAGGTGGCCGCCGCGATCGCGGACCGGCTGGCAGAGCCGGGCGGGCGGACGCTCGTGCTGGGGACGGAGGAGCTCATGTACACCCCGATGCGGCTTGCCGCGGCGCTCGGCCGGGCGACCGGCGGCGACGTGCGCTACCAGTCGACCACCCGCTCACCGGTGCACCCGCTCGACGTGCCCGGCTACGCGATCCGGTGCGCGCTGGAGTTCCCGGCGCCGGACGACCCCGGCCGCGTCAGCCAGGTCTACAACGTCGCGCCCGGCCGCTACGACGACATCGTCGTGGTCGTCGACGACGGCACCGACGACGGCGCCGGCGCGCAGGGGGCGRCACGGCCCGCCGGCCTGGTCGAGGCGCTGCGGCGCTGCGCGCCGGTCACCGTCGTCACGCTGCCGTCCTTCGTACCGGCGGCCGCCCGATGACCGCCAGCACCTCGACGACGCCCGCCGCCGGCTGGCCCGCGGCCGGCCCGGTCCCACCGGACGCGCTGCCCGGCGCCGGCCTGCCCGGCACGATCGGCTCCGGCTCCTACCACCCCGCGGACGTCACGTTCCTGCTCAAGGACCTCTCCGCCGTCGCCCTCGAGCGGCCCACCGAGGACCGTGAGGAGGACATGCAGCGCGGCCGGCACTACTCGGAGGACCTGCCGGTCGAGTACCAGCCGGACGAGGGCTACCTGGCGCTCTACCGCCAGGCCCTGGAGCGCTCGGCGACCCGGGTGGCGCTCGCCGCCGGCCTGGTCTCCGAGCTGGTCCGGGTCGCCAAGCCCGCGCCGGTGCTGGTCTCGATCGCCCGGGCCGGCACGCCGATCGGCATCCTGATGCGCCGCTGGTACGCCTTCCGCTACGGCCTCGACGTGCCGCACTACGCGATTTCGGTGATCAAGGACAGGGGGGTCGACCTCAACGCGGTCCGCCACCTCACCGACCGCCACGACCCGGCCGCGCTGCAGTTCGTCGACGGCTGGACGGGCAAGGGCGTGATGACCCGGGTGCTCACCGAGACAGTCGTCCCGCTAGGCCTCGACGACACCCTGGCGGTGCTCGCGGACCCCGCCAGGTGCGTGCCGCTCTACGGCACCCGCGACGACTTCCTCATCCCCAGCGCCTGCCTGAACTCCACGGTCAGTGGGCTGGTCAGCCGGACGGTGCTGAACGCCGAGCACATCGGCCCCGACGACTTCCACGGCGCGAAGTACTACCGCGAGCTGGAACCGCACGATCTGTCCCGCCACTTCGTCGAGACGGTCGTCGCCCGGTTCGCCGACGTCGCCGACGAGGTCGCCGAGACCTGGCCGCGGCTGTGGGCCGGCGACCGGACGCCGACCTGGGAGGGCTGGGCCGCCGTCGAGCGGATCGCGCAGCGGTACGACATCCCCGACGTGGCGATGGTGAAGCCGGGCGTCGGCGAGGCGACCCGGGTGCTGCTGCGCCGGGTGCCGTGGCGGGTGCTGATCGCCCCGGGCCGGGCCGACGAGCTCGCGCACGTGCTGGCCCTCGCCGAGGCGCGCGGGGTGCCGGTCGAGGAGATGCCCGGCCTGCCGTTCTCCTGCGTCGGCCTCGTCCGCCCGGTACGCGCCGACGGGGAGACCCCGGAGTTCCACACCCCGCAGTCCCGGTACCGCCCGGCCACCGAAGCTGGCCAGTGACGCTCCCGGAGGCCGCGGCCGGCGAGGCCGCGCCGGCGCCGCGGTGGCTGGTGGCGTGCGACCTCGACCAGACGCTGATCTTCTCGCGGCGCTCGTTCCGGCTGCCCGAGGGCGCCGCCGAGCCGCCCCTGGTCACCGTCGAGCACCTCGACGGCGAACCGGCGGCGTTCATGACCGAGGCGGCGTTCGCCAGCGTCGCCGAGCTCGCCGGCCGCGCCGTGCTGGTGCCGGTGACGACCCGCACGCTCGGCCAGTACCGCCGGGTCGACCTCGGGGTCGCGCCGGCCTACGCCGTCGCGGCGAACGGCGGTCACCTGCTCGTCGACGGCGAACCCGACCCGGCCTGGGCCGCCACGGTGGCGGAGAGGCTGCGCGCCGGGGCGCCGCTCGCCGCGATGCTCGACGTCGCCGGGCGGCTCGCCACCGGTGGCTGGTGCCGGCTGACCAGGGTCGCCGACGACGTGTTCGTCTACCTGGTCGCCTACGACCGCGACGGCATCCCCGACCTCACCGAGGTGACCGCCGAGGTCGAGGCCGAAGGCTGGACCGTCTCCGTGCAGGGCCGCAAGGTCTACCTCGTCCCGGCCGCGCTCACCAAGCAGGCCGCGCTCGCCGAGGTGGCCCGCCGCGCCGGCGCCGACCGGGTCGCCGCCGCCGGCGACTCGCTGCTGGACGCCCCGATGCTGCTCGCGGCCGACACCGCCGTCCGCCCCGCCCACGGCGAGCTCCACGACCGCGACTGGACCGCCCCCAACCTGCACGTCACGGCGGCGCCCGGTCTCCTCGCCGGCGAGGAGCTGCTCGCCCACCTCGCTGGCCTCGTCGACGGTCTCCCCGCCCTACCCGTGCCCCAGCCATGACCGCTTGCCGCGCGGGTGGTACCGCCTGGCACCGTGTTGGTCCGCCGTCGACCGGACCTGTGCCGCTGGCCGCCTGGCCCGTGCCGCCCGGCGCACTGGCGATCGACGCGACGTTCACCGCCGTGGTAGAGACGGACCGGGCCGGAACGGGCGGTCCGACTCCCTCGACGACGTAGGAGGACGCGTGAGCACCACCGACGAGACCGACACCAGGCCGGCGAGGGTCGCGGGCACGCTCGAGGCGGAGCTGGAGCGGCTGCTCGCGGTGGAGAACTTCGATCCGCCGGCCGGCTTCACCCGTCGCCATCCGGTCGGCGCCGACGTGGCCGCCGCCGCGGATGACCCGGTCGCCTTCTGGGCCACCAAGGCGCGCGAGCTGCTGAACTGGGACCGGCCGTTCACCGAGGTCCTCGACGACACGAACCCGCCGTTCTACAAGTGGTTCGAGGACGGGGAGCTCAACGTCTCGGCGAACTGCCTGGACCGGCACGTCGCCGCGGGCCACGGCGGCCGGGTCGCGTTCCACTGGGCCGGCGAGGAGGGCGAGCGGCGCGCGATCACCTACGCCGACCTGCTCGACGAGACGCAGCGGGTCGCGAACGGGCTGCGCTCGCTCGGCGTCGGCCGGGGCGACGTCGTCGGCATCTTCCTGCCGATGATCCCGCAGGTCGCCGCGGCGATGCTCGCCTGCGCCCGGATCGGCGCGGTGCACAACGTCGTCTTCGGCGGGTTCGCCCCGTCGGCGGTGAAGGAGCGGATGGAGGTCTCCGACGCGAAGGTGCTCATCACCGTCGACGGCGCGCGCCGCAAGGGCCGCACCGCGCCGGTGAAGGCGGGCGTCGACGCGGAGATGGGCGACCTGGCGAGCCTGGAGCACATCATCGTCGTGGAGGCGGTGGGCGCGGCGGGCCTCGGTGGCGAGCGCGCGCCGATGACGCCCGGCCGGGACGTCTGGTATGAGGAGCTGGTCGCCGCGGCGGACCCGGTCTGCCCGCCGGAGCCGATGCCGGCCGAGGCGCCGTTGTTCATCCTCTACAGCTCGGGCTCGACGGCGAAGCCGAAGGGCATCCTGCACAGCACGGCCGGCTACCTGCTCGGCGCGACCTACACGTACCGCACGGTCTTCGACATCGACCCGGCGACCGAGATCTACTGGTGCTCCGCCGACGTCGGCTGGATCACCGGCCACTCCTACATCGTCTACGGCCCGCTGTCGAACGGCGCTACCAGCGTGATGTATGAGGGCGCGCCGGACTACCCGGACTTCGATGTCTGGTGGAAGCTGATCGACGAATACAAGGTGACCGTCTTCTATACGGCGCCGACCGCGATCCGCGCGTGCATGAAATGGGGCGCCGAGTACCCCGACCGGCACGACCTGAGCTCGCTGCGCCTGCTCGGCACCGTCGGCGAGCCGATCAACCCGAAGGCGTGGCTCTGGTATCACAAGGTGATCGGTGGCGGGCGCTGCCCGGTCGTCGACACGTGGTGGCAGACCGAGACAGGCGCCATCATGATCTCCCCGGTCCCGGGCGTCACCCCGACGAAGCCGGGCTCCGCGACCAGGCCGCTGCCCGGCTACAGCCCGGCGTTGCTGTCCGAGGACGGCCGGCCCATCTCCGAGGGCACCGGGGTCCTGGTCGTCACCAAACCGTGGCCGTCGATGCTGCGCACCCTCTACAAGGACGACGAGCGATTCGTCGAGACGTACTTCTCCCGGTTCGGCCCGACCGTCTACCTCGTCGGCGACGCGGCTCGGCTCGACCAGGACGGCTATTTCTGGATCATCGGCCGGATCGACGACGTCATCAACGTCTCCGGGCACCGGCTGTCCACCGCCGAGGTCGAGTCGGCGATCGTGGCGCACGAGGCGGTCGCCGAGTCGGCGGTCGTCGCCCAGGCCGACGAGCAGACCGGCCAGGCGATCGTGGCGTTCGTGACGCTCGCCGGCGACCGGGTCGGCGACGACGCCATGGTCGCCGAGCTGCGTGACCACGTCGCCACCCGGATCGRCAAGCTCGCCCGGCCGAAGCGGATCATCTGGGCCGACGACCTGCCGAAGACCCGGTCCGGAAAGATCATGCGTCGGCTCCTCCGGGACGTCGCGGAGGGCCGTGCGCTCGGTGACGTGACGACGCTGCGTGACCCCGCCGTGATGGCGGCCCTCGCGACGAAGGTCGCCGAGGCCGACGCGGACGAGAAGTAGGACGGGAGCGGGTCGAGGCGAGCGGCGCCTCGGCCCGCTCCCCGCCGCGCCCCCGCTCCGCCGCTGACACGCGTCGCCGCGAGCGGCGACGGGCCGGCGGTGCCGCGCGATGGCTCGAAGGTGTAAATGTCAACACGGTCTGGAATGGGGCACTATCGGAGCATCGGTGTCCCATTTCACCCGTGATGTCGAAGGGTTTTCTTGTTGGTAACCCAAGGGTGAGACCCGGGCGTGGCCAGTTCACGAGCACTGTCTAGGCTGACGTCTTCGTGAGAGCACTCCGACGGTTCACCGTCCGCGCGCAGCTTCCCGAGCAGCTGGCTCCGCTCGCCGACCTTGTCATGAACCTCCGCTGGTCGTGGCACCCGGAGACGCTTGACCTTTTCGAGTCTGTTGATCCCGAGCTATGGCGGGCTACGAAGGGTGACCCGGTCCGCCTGCTCGGCGAGGTCGACCACGGCCGACTGGTCGCGCTCGCCGGTGACCGCCGCTTCCTGCGCCGGCTCACCGACGCCTTCGACGAGCTTCAGGAGTACCTGAACGCTCGGCTGTGGTACCAGGAGCGGAATCTTCCCGGCGCCCCGTCGGCGATCGGTTACTTCTCGCCGGAGTTCGGCATCACCGAGGTGCTGCCGCAGTACTCCGGCGGCCTGGGCATCCTCGCCGGCGACCACCTCAAGACCGCGAGCGACCTCGGCGTGCCGATCATCGGCGTCGGGCTGCTCTACCGCGCCGGCTACTTCGTCCAGTCGTTGTCCCGGGACGGCTGGCAGCAGGAGCGCTACCCGGGCATCGACCCGCACGGCCTGCCGCTCACCCAGCTCACCGACGCCGACGGCGTCCCGCAGAAGGTGGCCGTCGGGCTGCCCGAGGGCCGCACCCTGCACGCCCAGATCTGGAAGGCGCAGGTCGGCCGGGTCCCGCTGCTGCTGCTCGACTCGGACGTCGAGGACAACCAGCCAGCCGAGCGGGGCGTCACCGACCGGCTCTACGGCGGTGGCACCGACCACCGGCTGCTGCAGGAGATGCTGCTCGGCATCGGTGGGGTCCGGGCGCTGCGGGTGTTCTCCGAGGTCACCGGCGCGCCGACGCCCGACGTCTACCACACCAACGAGGGCCACGCGGGCTTCCTGGGGCTGGAGCGGATCCGCGAGCTGGCCGCCGGCGGGCTGAGCTTCGACGAGGCCCTGGAGGCCACCCGCGCGGGCACGCTCTTCACGACGCACACGCCGGTCCCGGCTGGCATCGACCGGTTCCCGAAGGACATGGTCGCCCGGCACTTCGGCGGCGACAACGCCTGGGACGGCGTGCCCGTCGAGCGGGTGCTCGCGCTGGGCGCCGAGCCCGACCCGAACATGTTCAACATGGCGCACATGGGCCTGCGCCTCGCGCAGCGCTCCAACGGCGTGAGCGCGCTGCACGGCATCGTCAGCCGGGAGATGTTCAACGGCCTGTGGTCCGGGTTCGACCCGGCCGCCGTGCCGATCGGCTCGGTCACCAACGGCGTGCACGCGCCGACCTGGGTCTCGCGGACGCTCATCGAGCTGGCCGACCGCGACTCGGAGCCGCCGCTGCTCTCCCCGGACGGCCAGGGCTTCGCGAAGATCGACAAGATCTCCGACGAGGTGCTGTGGTCGACGCGCCGGGAGCTGCGCGAGGGGCTGGTCGCCGAGGTGCGCCGCCGGCTGCGTGCCTCGTGGCTCGCCCGCGGCGCCGCCGCCGGCGAGCTCGACTGGGTGGACAACGTCTTCGACCCGGACATCCTGACCATCGGCTTCGCCCGCCGGGTRCCGTCCTACAAGCGGCTCACGCTCATGCTGCACGACCGCGACCGGCTCACCCGGCTGCTGCTGCACGCCGAGCGGCCGATCCAGATGGTCATCGCGGGCAAGGCCCACCCGGCCGACGACGGCGGCAAGCAGCTCGTCCAGCAGATCGTCCAGTTCACCGACGACCCGGCCGTGCGCCGCCGGATCGTCTTCCTGCCGGACTACGACATCGGCATGGCCCGCTACCTCTACTCGGGCTGTGACGTGTGGCTGAACAACCCGCTGCGCCCGCTGGAGGCCTGCGGCACGTCCGGGATGAAGTCGGCGCTCAACGGCGGCCTGAACCTGTCCATCCGGGACGGCTGGTGGGACGAGATGTTCGACGGCCAGAACGGCTGGGCGATCCMGACCGCCGACGGCGTCGAGGACCCGGACCGGCGCGACAGCATCGAGTCGGCCGCGCTGTACGACCTGCTGGAGAACGCCGTCGCCGCCCGGTTCTACGACCGCGCGGACGGCGTGCCGCGCCGCTGGACCGCCATGGTGCGCCACACCCTGTCGACCCTTGGGCCGAAGGTGCTCGCGACCCGGATGGTCCAGGAGTACGTCGAGAAGTACTACGTCCCCGCCGGGGTGTCCGCGCGAGCGGCGGCGGCCGACGGTTTCGGCGGCGCCAGGGGCCTGTCGGGCTGGAAGGCGAAGGTGCGCTCGGCCTGGTCGGGCGTGCGGGTCGTCAACGTCGACTCGACCGGCCTCGGCGACACCCCGCAGGTCGGCCAGGAGCTCGTCGTGCGCGCCACGGTCGAGCTCGGCCAGCTGGCGGCGTCCGACGTCGTCGTGCGGGCGTCCTACGGCCGCGTCGACGAGACCGACCGGCTGCTCGACCCGGCGACGCTCGACCTGCACCCCGCCGGCGACGCCGAGGGCGGCGGCCACCGCTTCGAGGGCACCATCCCGCTCTCGCGCACCGGCCCGTTCGGCTACACCGTCAACGTCCTGCCCGCCCACCCCCTCCTCGCCAGCTCCGCCGAGGTCGGCCTGATCACCACTCCTTGATCACCGCCACCTGACCGCCGAGTCACGTTCCCGTGCCCGGGCCGACCATGTCGGCCCGGGCACGGTCGTTTCCGCGGGGTGCCCGCCGGATCGGGCACTGCCCGTCGTGCGGCGGACACCGCTCGTCCGGACGCGGCGTCATCTCCACGACTGCGCATGCCCGAGATCCGCGTCGAGAATTCCCGCACGGTGGCTGGGACGTCACAAGGGGCGATGACGTGGATATGCAAGGTGCTGAGCTGTTCGGGCGGGATCTCGCCGGTGTCGACTGGACCGGCGCGGACCTGCGGGACGCGCGGCTGATCCACACGACGCTCGCCGGGGCCACCCTGCGCGGGGCAGTCCTGGCCGGCGCGGTGCTCGACCGCGTCTCTCTCGCCCGCGCGGACCTGACCGGAGCGGACCTGAGCGGGGCGCGGCTGATCCACACCGACCTGACGGGGGCGTCGCTCACCGGGGCGCGGCTCCGCCGGGCGGCGCTGCTGTCGTGCACGCTCGACCCGGCCATGCTGGTCAGCCGCGAGCTGGCCGACGCGGCGGTCGCCGGCCGCGACCAGATCCGGCTCGTCACTGCGGGGGCACCCGCGATGCTGGAGACGGTCGTCTTCTCCCCGGATGGCGCCGTGCTCGCCACCTCCGGTGGCGGGGCGGCACAGCTGTGGGATGTGGCCAGCGGGCGGGAACTGAGCCAGCTCGTCTGCGACGACTCCCTCGCGTGTGGGGTGGCGTTCTCGCCGGACGGTGCGCTGGTCGCCGTGGCGGGGCCCGACGCGACGGTCAGCCTGCGGGACGTGACCAGCGGGCGCGAGATCCGCCGGTTCACCGGTCACCGGCGATCCGTGCAGGCGGTGGTGTTCTCGCCGGATGGCACCCGTCTCGCCTCCGCCGGCGACGACGGCACGGCGCGGCTGTGGGAGGTCGTCAGCGGGTGGCAGGCGCATGAGCTCACCGGCCACACCGGCTCGGTGGTGTCGGTCGCGTTCTCGCCGGACGGGGCCGTGGTCGCGGCCGCCGGGTACGACGGGACGGCGCGGCTGTGGAAGACGGCCGACGGGCGGCGGCTGCACGTGCTCGGTGACGGCGGCTTCGCGGTGCGGTCGGTCGCGTTCTCGCCGGACGGCGCCCAGATCGTCACCGGAGGGGACGAGGGGACGGTTCGGCTGTGGGAGGTCGCAAGCGGCCGCGAGGTCCGCCGGCTGACGGGCCACCCCTCCGGCGTCACCGCTGTCGCGTTCTCGCCGGATGGCACCCTCCTCGCGTCCGCCGGAGACGAGGACGGGACGGCTCGGCTGTGGGACGCGGCCGGCGGACGAGAGATCCGCGAGCTCGCGACCCAGTCCGAGGAGACGTCCGCCGTGGCGTTCTCGCCGGACGGCATGACGATCGCGACCGTCGGGGACGACGGGACGGCTCGGCTGTGGGAGGTGGCCACCGGCCGACTACTGCGTACGTTCACCCCTCACAACGGCGCAGTCCTGGCGGTGTCGCTCTTCCCGCGCGGCGACCGCCTCATCGCCGCCGGGGACGACGGCACCGTGCGGCTGTGGGACCTCGCCAGCGGGCATCAGCTACATCGGCTGGCCGGCCACACAGGCGCCGTGCGCGACGCGGCGTTGTCCTCCGACGGGACCCTGGCCGCCTCCGCCGGATCCGACGGCACGATGCGCGTCTGGGACACGGCGAGCGGCCGGGAGCGGTACCACCTCGACGGTGGCCCCGGCGGGGTCGGCACGCTCGCGTTCTCGCCGGACGGCGCCTGCGTCGCCACGAACGGGTCCGACGCGACGGCGCGGCTGTGGGACGTGGCGAGCGGTCGGCTGCTGCGGACGCTCGTGAGCCGCGGCGATTTCAGTGTGTGGGACGTGGCGTTCTCGCCGGACGGCACCCGCCTCGCCGCCGGGTGCAGCGATGGGAAGGCGCGGCTGTGGGAGGTGGCGAGCGGTCGGCTGCTGCGGAGGCTCAAAGGCTTCGAGTGGCCGGTATGGGCGTTGGCGTTCTCGCCGGACGGAGCTCGCCTCGCCGCCGCGGGCGACAACGGGACCGTGCGGCTGTGGGACACGGCGCGTGGCCGGGCGTTGCGCACCCTCCCGGGCCGGGACGATTCGAGGGTGCGCGCGCTGGCGTTCTCGCCGGACGGCATCCGCCTCGCGACCGCCGGGAGCGACGGTACGGTGCGGCTGTGGGACGCGGCGGACGGGCGGGAACTGCGCCAGCTGTCCGGGCACACCGGCTCGGTGGGGTCGGTCGCCTTCTGCCCCGGCGGCACCCGCGTCGTCTCCGCGGGGGACGACGGGACGATCCGGCTGTGGGACGCCGCGGACGGGCGCGTCCTGGCGACGCTGGTCGGCCTGCCGGAGGGATGGGCGGCCCTGCTGGCTGACGGCTCGTACCTGCTCGCCGGCCCCACGAGCGACGGCGCGTTCTGGTGGCTCATGAACGGTGTCCGCTTCGAGGCCGGCGAGCTCGACGGTCACGTTCCGGCCATCCGCCGCCTCCCGGAGGCGGAACCGGTGCTCCGCGGCTGACCTTCAGGAGTTCGGCCGCTGTGGTGGAGCGGGCGGGGAAACGCTGCTTTCGCCAACGGCGCGCGGCGCCTGGGGATCGACGAGACGCCGCCGCCCGATCCGTCAGCGGTGGGCGCGTAGGACGACGACGGAGGACCAGCTCGCGCGCAGGGTCCCCCCGGCGGAGTAGGTGGCCAGGGGCCAGCGGGGATCCTCGACGGCGGTGCGCAGGCCGGTCAGGTCGGTGGCGGCGCTGTCGAGGATGAGGTCGTAGCGGGACGCCCAGGGGGCGCCGGGGAGGTGGACGTCGACGTCCTCCTCGCCGGAATGCAGGATGAGCAGCAGGCTGTCGCCGGTTGCCGGTGTTCCGTCCGGGCCGAGCCAGGTGAGGCTGTCGCCGGCGATGAACGCGACGACGGTGGCCGGATTGGGCGCGTTCCAGTCGGCGTCGGACATCTGGGTGCCGTCGGCGAGGAACCAGGTCATGTCGGCGCGGTGCGTGTCACTGGACTGGCCGCCGTGGAAGAACTGCCMTCGACACAGCGCGGGTGACGCCCGGCGTAGCGCCAGCAGGCAGGAGACCAGCTCGGGCAGGCCCTGGTCCTCACCGGCCGGGTCGGGCGCCGGTGCCTCCAACGCCAGCGGGCCGGCGCTGGCACCCCTGGGACCAGCACCGTCGTTCCCGTTGCCCGGCCCGCTGTCGGCGCCTTCCCCGCCGCCGTTCGAGTCGTTCGCGCCGTTCGTGCTGTCCGCGCCGGAGGCCCGCTCCGCGCGCCGTGGCCACCAGCCGCCGCCGAATCGGCCGGGCCGCCCGCCAGACCGCGCCGTCGGCCAGGCGAGCCAGGAGACGGGGTTGTCCTGGCAGTAGGCGTTGTTGTTGCCGCCCTGCGAGCGGCCGAGCTCGTCGCCCGCGACCATCATCGGCACCCCGGCGGACAGCAGCAGCGTCGCGAGCATCGCCCGGCGCACCCGTCGGCGGCGCTCCAGCACGACCGGGTCGTCGGTCGGCCCCTCCACGCCGTGGTTACGGGACCGGTTGTTGTTGTCGCCGTCCCGGTTGTCCTCCAGGTTCGCCTCGTTGTGCTTGTGCTCATAGGAGACCAGGTCGGCCAGCGTGAAGCCGTCGTGCGCGGTGACGAAGTTGACCGACGAGCACGGCGGGCGCCCGCCATGGTCGAACAGGTCGGACGACGCGGTGATGCGGTAACCGAGATCGGCGGCGCTGGTCGCCCGCCCGCTCCAGGTCTCGCGCACGGTCGCGCGGAACCGGTCGTTCCACTCCGCCCAGGGCGCGGGGAACGCGCCGACCTGGTAGCCGCCCCAGCCGACGTCCCACGGCTCGGCGATCAGCTTCGCCTGGGCGAGCACCGGGTCCTGCCCGATCGCGGTCAGCAGCGGGGCGTCCGGGTCGAAGCCGTCGGGGTTGCGGGCGAGCGCCGCCGCGAGGTCGAAGCGGAAGCCGTCGACGCCCATCTCGGTGACCCAGTAGCGCAGCGAGTCGCAGACCAGCCGCGCGACGTGCGGCGAGGTGACGTTCAGGGTGTTGCCGCAGCCGGTGACGTCGCGGTAGCGCCGCGGGTCGGTGGGCTCCAGCCGGTAGTAGACGGTGTTGTCCAGGCCGCGCATCGACAGCGTCGGGCCGCGCTCGTCCTGCTCGGCGGTGTGGTTGTAGACGACGTCGAGCAGCACCTCGATGCCGGCGTCGTGCAGCGCGGCCACCATCGCGCGGAACTCGGTGACCGGGTCGTCGGTGGCCGCGTAGCCGGGGTGCGGGGCGAAGAAGCCGACGGTGTTGTAGCCCCAGAAGTTGGTCAGCCCGCGTTCGGCCAGTATCGGTTCCGAGACGTGGGCGTGTACCGGGAGCAGCTCGACGGCGGTGATCCCGAGACCGGTCAGGTGGTCGAGGACGGCGGGGTGGGCGAGGCCGGCGTAGGTGCCGCGCAGGGCGGGCGGCAGCGCCGGGTGCAGCTTGGTGAAGCCCCGGACGTGCAGCTCGTAGATCACGGTGTCCCGCCACGGTGTGCCGGGCCGGTTGGCGGTCGGGTCCGCCGCCGGGAGGCCGCCGATCCCGCCGCGCCGGCCTGGCGCGGGGGAGCGCCCGGTGGCCGTGCTCGGGAGGGCCGTGACCACCCCGACCGGGACGAAGGGCGTCGAGTCCTGGCCGTCGGCCGCGTGGCCGTAGGGGTCGCCGTCCGCGTATCCGAAGATCGCAGGGTTCGGCGTCAGCGTGCCCGTCACCCGCCGGGCGTACGGGTCGAGCAGCAGCTTCGCCGGGTTGTAGCGCAGGCCGCGCTCCGGGTCGTACGGCCCGTGGGTGCGCAGGCCGTAGCGCTGCCCGGGACGCACGCCGGGGACGTAGCCGTGCCAGACGCCGCCGCACCGCTCGGGCAGCCGGTACCGGGTCTCGCCGCGGCCGGGGCCGCCCTCGCCCAGCGGCGAGTCCGAGTCGAGCAGGCAGAACTCGACGGCATCGGCGCCCGGCGCGACCACGGCGACGTTGACCCCGCCGGCGTCGGGCAGCACACCGAGCGGGTACGGCGCGCCGGGTAGCACGTGCAGGCGCGCGGGGTCCTGGCGCGTGAGACCTGGTTCGAACGTGTACGACACATCGGTGACGCTAACGGAACGCACTGATCGCGTCCGGGTGAACGGGACGCCTGTGGACGGGCGGCGGCACGTCGGCCGATCATGCTGACGTTCCCGCAGCCGGCGCGCCGGCACCCGCCTCGGGCGGTCCCGTGAGATGCGTCACCATCGTCGGGCCGGCGCGGGCCGCCGCGCGGTGCGATGGTCGTCGGCACAGGAGGCGCCGCGGCCGGGCCCGCGAGGCCGGGGCGACGGCCGGGGCGCGTGGTGGGCGCCTGGCCCAGGGATGGCGGGACAAGGAGGTCGACCGGTGGCGGTCGTACGACTAGAGGTTGCGGACGGGATAGGGACCATCCGGCTGGACCGGCCGAAGGTGAACGCCCTCAACGCCGAGCTCACGGCCGAGCTGCGGGAGGTGGCGCTGGAGGCATCCCGGCGCGCCGACGTCCGCGCCGTCGTGATCTACGGCGGCGAGCGGGTGTTCGCGGCCGGTGCCGACATCAAGGAGATGGCGGCCCAGGACCGCGCCGCCATGGCGAGCTGGGCGACCGAGCTCACCGAGACGTTCGAGCTCGTCGCCCGGATTCCCAAGCCGGTGTTCGCCGCCGTGACCGGCTACGCGCTCGGCGGTGGTCTCGAGCTGGCGTTGTGCGCCGACTTCCGGATCCTCGCGGACAACGCGAAGGTCGGCCAGCCGGAGATCCTGCTCGGCGTGATCCCGGGCGCCGGCGGCACCCAGCGGCTGCCGCGGCTGGTCGGGCCGGCCAGGGCCAAGGAGCTGGTCTTCTCCGGTCGCCAGATCGGGGCCGAGGAGGCGCTGGCGATCGGGCTCGCCGACGCCGTCGTCCCGGCGGCCGAGGTCTACGCGGAGGCGGTGCGGCGGGCCAAGCAGTACGCCGACGGCCCAGCGCTCGCGCTGGCGGCCGCCAAGCGCGCGATCGACGACGGCCTGGAGACGGGGTTGTCGGAGGCGCTACGGCTGGAGACCGGCCTTTTCGTCGGCCTCTTCGGCACCGAGGACCAGAAGAACGGCATGGAGTCGTTCCAGCAGAACGGTCCGGGCAAGGCCAAGTTCACCGGCCGATAGACCGTCGCCGCCAGCGGCGCCGAGCGTCCGGGAACCGCCAACCCGGGAACTTTCGGCGACCCTCGCCATGTTGTTGCGTAAGAAACTATCTTGGCTACGCGAATCATGGAGGGGGCTGCTGGCGATGAGCGGACCAGTGACCGGCGCGGACGTCGTCCCCGTCGCACGGATGCCGGAAGCCCGGGCCGACGGGCAGGTCGTGGAGATCACCGAGAGCAGGTCGCAGACGGTCGGGGCGGTCCCGGTGCGCCGGGCACTGCCGGTCCGCGCCAGGCGCACCGTCGGCGCCTGGTGCTTCGCCGACCACCTGGGGCCGCTCGCGGTGGCGCCGGACGCGGCCGCCGGCGCGCGCGGCATCGACATCGGCCCGCATCCGCACACCGGCCTGCACACCGTCACCTGGCTGCTCGCGGGCGAGGTGCGCCATCTCGACAGCCTGGGCTCCGAGCAGGTCGTCCGGCCCGGCCAGCTGAACCTGATGACCGCGGGCCACGGCGTCGTCCACGCGGAGGAAGGCACCGACTACCGCGGCGCGCTGCACGGCGTCCAGCTCTGGGTGGCGCAGCCGGAGGCCACCCGCCACGGCCCCGCCGCCTTCGAGCACCACGCCGAGCTGCCGCGCGTCGAGATCGGCGACGCCGTCGCGACGGTGCTGGTCGGGGAGCTCGCCGGGACGGCCTCGCCGGCTCGCCGCGACACCGAGCTGGTGGGCGCGGACCTGGCGTTGCGGCCCGGCCGGGTGGTCCTGCCGCTGCGGCCCGACTTCGAGTACGCGCTGGTGGTCACCGAGGGCGCGGCGCGGGTCGGGAACGGCTCGGCCCCCGCCGCCGGCGCCCAGCCGGTGGCCCGGCCCGGCCAGCTCGCCTACCTCGGCGCGGGCCGCGACGAGCTGGCGCTCGACGCCACCGAACCGACCAGGGTGCTGCTGCTCGGCGGCGTGCCGTTCGAGGAGCCGATCGTCATGTGGTGGAACTTCGTCGGCCGCTCGCGCGCCGAGCTGACCGCGGCGTCCGAGCAGTGGGCGGACCGCGACGGCGCCGGCCGCTTCGGCCCGGTGGCCTCCCGTCTCGGCCGCGTCCCGGCGCCGCCCCCGCCCTGGCGCTGACCGCGCGACGCTCCGGGCTTCCGGTGCGCCGGTCTTCCGCGTTCGCCCTCCGTGGGGTCCCCCGGGGTCCCTGCCGGATCGGTGGAGCTTGCGGAGCCGATCTGGGAGGTCCGGATTGGCTGCCTAGCGATCTGAGGATGGGCCGTGCGGACTAGCCCTGGCCCGGGACGTAGCCAATCGGTGGGGCAGGCCGCAGCGCCAGGTCGGCGATGACCGGGAGATGGTCGCTGCCGTCGTGGCCGCCCCGCTGGTAGCCGGTGACCGCGAACGCCGGCGAGGCGAGCACATGGTCGATGCGCAGCACCGGCGGCAGGAGGGTGGTCGCGGGCCAGGTCGGGCTCCAGCTCGTGCCGGCGGCGTCGTGCGCGTCCCGGACGCCGGAGCTCAGCAGCCGCCGGAACGGGCGATGGTCGCGGGTCGCGTTGAAGTCGCCGGCCAGCACGACCGGAAGCCGGGAGCCGCGCACCTCGGTGGCCAGCTGGTCGAGCTGGGCGCGCCACTGCTGGGTGTCCCCGGCGCTCGTCGGGGCGATCGTGTGGACCGGATAGATCACGAAGCGCCGGCCGCCGCCGAGGGTGACGGTCATCCGGGGGAGCGGCTTACCGCCGACCGTGGGCGCGGCCCAGTCGGACAGCGGGTAACGGGAGTAGACGGCATAGCCGAACGCGCCCTCGGCCGACTTGTCCAGCTGATAGCGATAGTTGGCGAGCGCCCCCGACTTCCGCACCTCGCCGAGGGTGAGTCGTGAGGCCTCCACGAGCACGACGATGTCGGGGTGCGTCGCCTCGATCTGAGTGCCCAGCCGCCCGGCGGACGTGTTGTGGTAGAGCAGGTTCGCCGAGAGCACCCGGACCTGCTGGGCGCCGTCTGGCGCCTTCTCCGCCGCACCGGGCCAGAGCTCCGGAACCGTCCAGAACAGGTGCAGCCCGATCAGCGGCACCGTCGCCAGCATCAGCGCGTTGCGCCTCAGCCCGAAACCGACGATCAGCGCGGCGTAGACCGGCAGGTACAGCAGTGGCGTCAGCGCGTTCAACGCCGAGTACGGCCAGCTCAGCGCGTCGTCGAGGTACACCAGCCGGCCCAGCGCCAGCACGCTCAGCACGCCCACGACCAGCCAGGCCGCCGCCGCGAGCAGCGTGCGCCCGAGGTCGGCCGGGTACCACCCCGGCTTCGCGGTCTCGATGTCCGACCGGGTCGTGGCTGGTTTCGCGCCGGTGCCGACGCCGGTCGGGCCCCCGATGGCGCCTTCCCCCGTGTTGCTCACCCCATCAGGGTGCCGGTTACGCACGCCCGCCCCATACCCGGCCTACCCGAGCGTGATCCACGTGAGACGACCATCACAGCCCGCCGTCGCCTGTCGCTCGTCGCCGTCGCCTGTCGTCCGTCGCTCGCGGGTCGTCGTCCGTGTTCGGGCGAGACGGCCACAGGTGGCGCCGGAAGCGGGCGTGGGGACGAGCCGCTCGGAAGGGCGACGGCTACCGGGCGGTGTCGGGGCCGCCGACGGGCGGAAAACGCCGCAGGACGGTGGCGGCGCTGGTGCGCCATTCCTGCACGGTCACCGAGCCGCTGTAGGGGTCGAACGCGGTGTCGAGCTCGCGCAGCTTGTCCGTGACCCGGACCGAGGACACCGGCCCGGCGTAGTCGACGGCGCGCTGGCCGGCGTCGAGGGCGGCCTCCAGGTCGGGTGAGCGCCCGCGCAGGTAGGCGATGGCGAGGTCGGCCTCCGCGTAGCTGCGGGTCCTGGCTCGGGAGCTGACCTGCAGGCCGCGCGCCTCGACCAGGTGCTCGGTGGCCTGCTCCGGCCGGTCCAGCAGCAGGTAGCAGTGGCCCACGCACTCGGCGACGTCACCCGCGTTGTAGTGGGACGCCCACGCCGGCTCGTCGCCGGGCGAGCCGCGCTCGATCGCGCGCTCCATGGCGGTGAGCGCCTCCACGCAGCCGGACTCGTCCTTTGCCCGGGCCAACGCCCAGGCGTGTTTGTCGTGGAGCATCGCCTCGACTGTGGGCGCGGCCAGGCGATGTGCCCGGTCCACCGCGGCGCGCGCCATCGACAGGCTTTGYCGGTTGTATCCCAGCCGGGCGGCCTGGTCGCTCATGGCGGCGAGCACCCGGCCGGCGAGCTGGACGTCGTCGGCGTGCTCGGCGAGGCTGAGCGCCTGGATGTAGTAGCGCTGCGCGAGTGCCTGCCGGTCGCTGTCCTGCGCGAGCCAGCCGCCGAACTGGGTGAGCTCCGCGAGCGCGCTGCACAGCTCGGTGTCGGGTTCGTCGCTCATCGCCGCCCGGGTGCGGTCATGCAGAAAGGTGATCACCTGGTTGCGGATCTCCCCGCTGCCGAACCGCGCGTCCAGCCGGCGGAAGGTCTCCGTCATGTCCCTGATCATGGCGGCGTTGCTGCCGCCCGCGGCCTCGGTGCTGGCGCGCAGCGCCCGCCGGACGACGCCGGTGATGCTCGACAGCACCGGTTCGGCGAACGCGCTGGCGACGAAGGCCGTCGAGTCTCCGAGCAGCTCGCGACGTCGCATGTCCCGCCCCGTGAGTCCAGCCAGAGTCCTGACGGTCTGGACAGGCGTGTCGGCGACGTGCAGTCCCAGGTCCTCGCGCCCGTAGTGCTCCCCGCGCCAGCCCAGGTCCACGGGCAGGACCGGGTAGCCGACGAGCGCCGACACCTCGGCGGCGGCGAGCTCGGCCACCATCGGGTCGCGGGGCCGCATCCCACGCCGCCAGTGCCCCACGGTCGTGCGCGCCAGCCCGAGCTCGATCCGCCGGTGGTGGCGGGCCCGGCTGTTCACCTGCCTGGCGAACCGGGTGTCGGAGACACCGGACTCGCGCAGCAGGCGGTCGAACACGTTGGGTGAGGTGGGGTCGCTGGCGGGCGTGGAGCTGGACATCGAACCCCCGGGCTCAAATCCTGTTACTTAACGTGGGAGAGTCGTCGCCTGACGCGTATCCAGGGCCAGAAAGTAGCCGACTCGTGACTTCTCACCGAGAGAGTGTGCAGAGTCACGGGCGAATGCACGGTCTCGGGGGGCGGCGTGTCGGGTCTGCCGCTCGGATCCGTGACGATGGGTACCCTCTGTCGGCCCCACAAACGGTCACGGACAGGGGAAAATGACCCCAACTAGCGGTTGGCGGGGTCGTGACGAGTTCGCGCCCTCCCGGGCGAGTCCGTGCGCGGCAAGTGGCACCGACGGGTGATGGACAAACACCGGCCGGCTGGCCGCCGCGGATGAACGGCCGCGAGCCACCCGTCACCGGGTGATGGGCGGTCGCTGGACGGACTGGTTGCCCTGATGCCTCCCCGGGCGGGAAGGCATCAGGTAGAAAGGCCTTAGGAAAAGGCATCAGGTGGACGGCGTCAGCTGGACGCCCTTGGAGCGCCTACCGGCGCGCCCCGCCGGCAGCGGCGATCGACAGTGCGTGAGCGGGTGGACGGACGGGACGAGAACGGCGGCGTGGCCGCCCGCCTCGGCGATCTTGGGTCGGAAGCCGGCCGGGACCACCGGGTTACTCAGTCGCGGGTGACTGCCGGACCGACGGGGAATTGTGACGCAATGCGTCCGGCATCACGCCGCCGATCATCGGGCATGTCGCGGCGACCGATGCCACCATGTCAAGAGCACTGGACACCTGATTATGTTGGCTACGGAGGCCCCTAGGCGTGAACATCGTCGTTACCGTCAAGCAGGTTCCTGATACCTGGGCGGAGAAGAAGCTCGACGCCGCGGACAAGACGGTCGACCGCGTCAGCGTCGACAACGTCATGAACGAGATGGACGAGTACGGAGTCGAAGAGGCCCTCAAGATCAAGGAAGCGCACGGCGGTGAGGTCACCGTCGTCACGATGGGCCCGGCGAAGGCCGTCGAGACGATCCGCAAGGCGCTGTCCATGGGTGCCGACAAGGCGGTGCACCTGACCGACGACGCGCTGCACGGCTCGGACGCGCTGCAGACGTCCGCCGCGCTGGCGAAGGTCATCGCGACGCTGTCCCCGGATCTCGTCATCACGGCGACCGAGGCCTCCGACGCGCGTGGCGGTGTGATGGGCGCGCTGCTGGCCGAGCGGCTGGGGCTTCCCCAGCTCACCCAGGCCCGCAAGGTGACCGTCGACCCGGGCGCGGGCACCGTGTCGATCGAGCGTCTGGCCGACAACGGCTACGCGCTGGTCGAGGCGAGCCTGCCGGCCGTCGTCGGCGTCGTCGAGAAGATCAACCAGCCGCGGTACCCCTCGTTCAAGGGCATCATGGCCGCGAAGAAGAAGCCGCTGACCACGCTGTCCGCCGGCGACGCGGGCCTCGACGCCGGTGCGGTGGGCCTCGCCGCCGCGAGCTCGACGGTCGTCGACTCCCAGCCGGCGCCGCCGCGGCAGAGCGGCACCATCGTCAAGGACGAGGGTGACGGCGGCACGAAGATCGCCGACTTCCTCGCGGCGCAGAAGCTCATCTGAGGGGTAACGATCTATGGCTGAGGTACTCGTTCTCGTCGAGCACGCCGACGGTGAGCCCAAGAAGGTCACCGGCGAGCTGCTGACGCTCGCCCGTTCGCTCGGCGAGCCGTCGGCGGTGTTCACCGGCGCCCCCGGCACCTACGCGAAGGCCAAGCCCTACCTGGCCGAGTACGGCGCCGCGAAGGTCTACGTGGTCGAGTCCGACGACGTCGCCGGTTACGTCGGCGCGCCGGTCGCCGAGGTGCTCGCCAAGCTGGTCGGCGACACGTCGCCGACGGCGGTGCTGGTCGCCGCGACGTCCGACTCGCGGGAGATCGCCGCGCGGACCGCCGCGAAGACCGAATCGGGTCTGATCTGGGACGCCACCGCGGTGAGCGAGGAACTGGTCGCCACGCAGGGCATCTTCGGTGGGTCGACGATCGTCAACTCCAAGGTCACCAAGGGCACACCGGTGATCGTGGTCCGCCCGAACTCGACGGCGCCGGTCGCCGCGCCGGCCTCGCCGGCCGAGGTTCCCGTCGACATCACGATCTCCGACGTCGCCAAGGGCGCGAAGATCGTCGACCGGGTCGCGGAGGCCAAGTCGGGCCGGCCGGACCTCACCGAGGCGCAGGTCGTCGTCTCCGGTGGCCGTGGCCTGGGCGCCGCCGAGCACTTCGCGCTGGTGGAGAAGCTCGCCGACACCCTCGGCGCCGCGGTCGGCGCCTCCCGCGCCGCGACCGACGCCGGCTGGTACCCGCACCAGAACCAGGTCGGCCAGACCGGCAAGACCGTCTCGCCGCAGCTCTACATCGCGGTCGGCATCTCCGGCGCCATCCAGCACCGGGCGGGCATGCAGACCTCGAAGACCATCGTCGCCATCAACAAGGACCCCGAGGCGCCGATCTTCGAGTTCGCCGACTACGGCCTGGTTGGCGACCTGTTCAACGTCGTCCCGCAGCTGACCGATGAGGTCGAAAAGCGCAAGGGCTGAGACGACGCGATAGCTCGCGTCCGGGTAGTACGGACACACGCAAAGACGGCCGGGTCGCCGCCCAAACGGGGCGGAACCCGGCCGTCTCGGCGTTTGGCGGCGCGCCGGTGGTCAATTCGGAATCGGTGGTCTCTGCTCCGGCCTGCGGCGATGATGACTGCACCGGTCGCCACCGGGAGTGACACCGGCGATGCCGAGGTCGCCGGTGGCGCACATCCTCAGCGGAGGTGGGCCGTGCGGACCTTCGACCTCGACGCCTTCGATGCCTACGACCCGCACGACCGTCCCGGCGAGCAGATCCTCCCTTGGGAGATGTGGGAACGCGACCGCCCCTGGCGTGCGGATACCCCCGACCCCGCGCGCGGGATGGAAGCGGCACCAGAAGGGGCACCGGCCGCGCCGGACGGCTTCTCGGACGACCGCCCGCAGGGGTAACCGGGACCGGCCCGCATACGTCCGCGTCCTCACGCCCAGGGCCGCGGCGCCCGGAGAATCCGGTCGACAATGACCTGCTCGGACCCGGCCCGATTGAGTACCTTGGTCGGCGTCGCGCATAGTACTGCGCGCGAGTCCGCGTCGGCGCATTCGCTCGGCTGCCGGTGGTAACGGCAGGAGCCAGTCGGGCGCGGGCGCAGAACAAGACGAGCCCATCTTTGCCGCGACTTCCGCGTGCCTGGCAAAGAACGACGGGACAGCCGCCGCCGGTGCGCGATGATGATCCGGCAAGGTGGCATGCGGCCCCGTCCGTCAGGGCGGTGCCAGCGGGTCGCGGCTGGCGCCGCTGGCAACCGAGGAAGAGGAAAACTGAGCGCGATGGCGACGGGCGATAGTCGGGATACGCACACGGCGACGAGCTCCACCGGGCCGGTCACCGTGACTGCCGGACCGGTGACCACGACGACGACCACGACGGTCACCGTGACCTCGTCGGCGGGGTTCGGCGGCGCGAGTGGCCGGAACCGGACCGCGCTCGCGCTCGATGTCGGCGGGACGAAGCTCGCCGCGGGCGTCGTCGACGCCGACGGCTCGGTCCTCGGCCGCGCGCGCAGGGCGATGCCGAAGACCCTCGATCCCGAGGTCACGTTCGCGGCCGCCGTTGAATGCCTGCACGCGGCCCTTGGCGACGCTGGTCTGGGTGGACGGTATGACTACGCCGGCCTCGCGGGGGTGGGCGTCGGCTGCGGTGGACCGATGATCTGGCCGGCAGGCGAGGTCTCGCCGCTGAACATCCCGTCGTGGCGGGGTTTCCCGCTGCGCGCCCGGCTGCGTGAGGAGTTCGGCGGCCTGGCGGTGCTCGTCCACAACGACGCGGTGGCGCTCGCCGCGGGCGAGCACTGGATGGGCACCGGCCGGGACACGCGCAACCTGCTCGCCGTGACGGTCTCGACCGGGGTGGGCGGCGGCCTGGTCCTCGACGGGCGGCTCTACCACGGGCGGTCCGGCAATGCTGGGCACGTCGGCCACATCGTCGTCGACCCTGCCGGGCCGGACTGCGTCTGCGGCGGTGTCGGCTGCCTGGAGGCGATCGCGTCGGGTCCGCGCACCGTCGCCTGGGCGCTCGACGAGGGCTGGAAGCCCGTCGAAGTCGGCCCGACCGACGGCGGGCCCGGGCCGGCTGAGGAGCCGCAGACCTCCCAGCAGACCTCCCAGCAGACCTCCCAGCAGACCTCCCAGATCGGCTTCGCCGATCCGGCAGGAACCCCGGGCTTCGCCGATCCGGCAGGAACCCCGCCGGACGGGCGGGCGCTCGCCGCCTCGGCGGCGGCGGGCGACGAGATCGCGCGGGCGGCGCTGGCCCGGTCCGGCAACGCGGTGGGCGTCGCGCTGGCATCCTGCGCGGCCACGTTCGACCTCGACCTCGTCACGGTCGCCGGCGGCTTCTCCCAGTCCGGGCCGATGTTCTGGGACGCGCTGCGGGACGCCTACGACCGGCACACCGGCATGGAGTTCGCCCGCGCGGTCCCGGTCGAACCCAGCTCCGCCCCGAACGACGTCGCGCTGCGCGGCGCAGCCGCGTTCATCCTGGTCCCCGACTGCTACGCCTGGGTCGGCTAGGCCGTGTCTGATGGCCTCCGGCCATGCGAGGCTTCGCCATCGTCGCCGCGGGGGTCCCCGGGAGGTCGGCGTCAGCCGATCTTCCGGGGGAGCGACTTTGGCCTAGCGCCGAGCAGATGGCCTCCGGCCACGCGAGGCTTCGCCATCGTCGCGTGGCCTTTGGCCTAGCGCCGATCAGCCGACGCGCGCGGACTGCTCGCCGACGGCGACGACGTCGCCGCGCGCCAGCTGGCGGCCGCGCCGAGTCTCGATCTCGTCGTTCACGCGGACCAGGCCGTCGACGAGGAGCGACTTGACGTCACCGCCCGACTCGACGAGGTCCGCCAGCTTCAGGAACTGGCCGAGCCGGATCATCTCATCCTTGATCTTGATATCTCGCACCGACCCAGCATGCCGGACGCGCGTCCCGCCCCGGTCACGCGTCCCCACCGCTCAGGAGCGGGTCGGGCCGTAGGTCGACAGGTGGCGGAACGGCCAGGCGTGCTCCGGGCGGCGCAGGAGACCTGCCGGCGGCTCGGGCAGCCGTGCAGGGGCGCCGGCGAACCGCGCGATGACGACGACCCTTTCGTCCGCCGCGTCGTACACGTCGACACGCAGGCAGCCGGGCCCCTCGAGCAGCTCCGGCACTGCCGTGTCGCGTACCCACTCCAGCAGGTCCGCCAGCCGTCCCGGCGCTGCCCGTACCTCCCACATCACCGTGTCGTGGCGATGGGCGGCACCCGTCGGGTCACCCGGCGCACCGTTCCCGCTCATCGTCTGGTGATCCTCATCAGCCGGTGAAGCCGCCGTCGACCGGGATGACGGCGCCGGTGAGGGCGCCGGCGGCGGGTGAGCAGAGGAAGGCGACGGCGGCGGCGACCTCGGTGGGGTCCAGAAGCCGGCGCAGGTAGGCGTGCTGGGCGAAGTCGCCCGGGTCGGCTAGGTCGTAGACCTTCGCGGTCTCGGCGAGCATCGTCGTGTCCATCGAGCCCGGGCAGACGACGTTGGCGGTGACGGCCGTACCCGCGAGATCCGCGGCGAGGCTACGGACCAGGCCGACCACCCCGTGCTTGGACGCCGAGTAGGCGGCGAGCCGGGCAAGTGGCCGGGTGCCGGCTGCCGACGACACCGCGACGAACCGGCCGGCAGGCGCCGAGAGCAACGCGGGCAGCGTGGCCCGGGCGGTGATGAGCACGCCGGTCAGGTTGACGTCCAGGAGCAGCCGCCAGGTCTCGTCGTCGGTCTCCCAGCCGGGCGGCCCGCCGGCGATCACTCCGGCGGCCGCGACGACCGCGTCGAGCCGGCCGAAGCGGTCGAGTGCCGTCCGCGCCGCCGCGTCCATGTCGGCCTGGCTCCGGACGTCGGCGCGGACGGGAATCGCCTCCGCCTGGGCGGCGGCCACTGCCTCGAGCTGCGCGCGGGTGGCGAACGGGTAGCCTCCCCCGCCGGCCGACGCGTCGGCGGCGTCCGCCACGGCGATGTCGGTGAGGACCAGCCGGTAACCGGCGGCGCCGAGCGCGCGGGCCACCGCGGCGCCGAGCCCGCGGGCCGCGCCGGTGACCAACGCCACCGGCGCCTCGGTCGCTGCCGCCACCGCGTCCGCTTCTGTCGGCGTGGCGTGGGATGAGGCCATTGTTGGTCGGTCTTCTCCTCGTTCTCAGCGCGGCGGGACTCGGGGCGGAATTCTCACTCGGCGTGGCGGGACTCGCGGCGGGATTCTCAGCGCGGCGGGCCGGCCTCGATACGGCGCAGGGCGGCGTCGTATCCCCCCGGCTCCGGCCGGAAGCCCTCCAGCCACCAGGTCGCCCCGGCCGCCGCGATCGGCTCCACGGCCGCCCGTGCCGCGGCCGGCTGCTCGGCGGTCCGGCCTGTGATCACCACGTCGAACGGGTCCGCGTTGACGCGCTGTTCCCGCAAGGCGGCGACGATCTCGGCCACCGCGGCCGGGGTCGGGTTCCAGGACCCGTCCCGCGGGTCGATCATCATCGGCGCGACGCCGTCCCATCGGGCCGCTCGCCGCAGTGGGGCCCGCGCCGGCCAGTTGCAGCCGATCCAGACGGGCGGTCGCGGCCGCTGCACCGGGGTGGGCGCGAAGGTGACGTCCGCGGCCGTCACCTGCGACCCATGAAAGTCCACCCGCTCCCCGGACCACAGCCCGGCCAGCACCGTCAGGCTCTCGTCCAGCCGCCGGGCGACCACGGGTGGCTCCACCGGCTGGCCCCAGGTGCCGAACTCCGCCTCGAGGGTGAATCCCAGGCCCGCGCCGAACACGAGCCGACCGCCGGAGAGCCGGTCCAGGGAGGTGGTCTGCCGGGCGAGCGTCCCCGGGTGGCGCCGCGCGGGCGCCGTCACCAGCGGCCCGAACCYGATGCGCTCGGTCGCCAGCGCCACCACCGTCAACAGCACCCAGGCGTCGGCTACGTCGAGCGCGCCGCCGTGCGGGAAGACCACGTGGTCCCAGACGAAGAAACCGTCCCAGCCGGCGGCCTCCGCCCGTCGGGCAAGATCACCGACACGGCGGGGGTCGACGAACTCGCCGATGTTCGGCACGCAGATGCCGCAATGCATTTGTTGCTTCTACCACGGGGTATCTGGCCGGGGCCCGGCTACCGCGACCCGGTGGGATCCGCCTGGCCGACGCCGGGCTGGTCGGCGTATCCAGGCCAGGCTCGGATCGCCGCGACGGCATCGGTCACGAACGCGTCCAGCAGCGCGGCGCCCTCGGCGGCGCTCGCGCCGGCCGGGTCGCCGAGCACGCCGGACGGGCTGAGCGGCAGGACGCCATGGCGGACGAKGTCGGCCACCGCCGGGCTGGGGCCTCGGGCCGCCGCGTCGAGCCGGACCAGCTCGGGCGCGAGGTGCAGCAGCAGCGACGTCTCGATCCGTCCGGCATGCAGGTCCCGAGCCACACCGGGGACGCCGGCGGCGGTCGCCACCGCCGTCCGCGGTGCCCAGGCGAGCACCCGCCGTCCTTCGGCCGCGAGCAACCGGGTCGCGTTGTGGATCGCGGCCGCGTTGCCGCCGTGCCCGTTGACGAGGACGACGCCGGCCGCGGTCTCGTCGGCCGACCGCACCAGCTCGACGAGCGCCAGCTCGAGGGCGGCCGTGCCCAGCGAGAGGGTGCCGGGGAAACCGGCGTGCTCACCGCTCGCGCCGTAGCCGAGGGCAGGGGCGACGAGCAGGCCCCGCAGTCGGACCGCCACCGCGGACGCGATCGCCGTGGCGACCCTGGTGTCGGTGTCCAGCGGCAGGTGCGGGCCGTGCTGCTCGGTGCTGCCGAGGGGCAGGAGCAGGATCGGACGAGGGTCGGCCAGCTCGGTCCAACGCAGCCCGCCCAGCTTTGTCCGGCGCGGGCCGCCCGGCCCATCAGGTCGATGCCTGGGAGGCCATGCCGATGAGGGGCTCATATTCCAAGCAGCATGACTCTCGCGGCCGCTCGCGGTCCCACGTCCCGGCAGGCCCGGTGCGCGGGCCGGGCCTCGGGCCGGGCCCCGGGCCGAGCCCCGGGTCCGGCGCGTGGCCGGCTCCGTCGGCGCCGGCCCGGAAGACCGAGGTTTAGCGAGCTCCAGCCCGGGTAGGCCTAGCAGAGTCGACATCGACATGTGTCCACCGTCACAGTCATGCCCTCGACATCCGAGTCGATCGTGTGTACTGTTAGCCTTCTGCTGCTCCGAACCGGCGCCTCGCGCTGGTGGAGTACGGATCCGCACCGCACCAGGGTGGTGACACCCCCCGCCGGTCGGGCCCTGCTCAGGGAGTAAGGTTCTGAACCAGCCCGGTAACGCGACTCGCCTCAGGCGGGTTACGCGCTCAATGGGCGAACTTCAGTACTTGGAGACACCGGCGTCCCCACCCCGCGTGGAGTGACGGTTTCTCCGCGGGTAGTGGGACGTGGCGGTCGCCGACGCAAGTCGGAGCGATTTGACACCAAGCAACAAGGCTGGTTAGCCTCAAAAGCGGAAAGTTCGGACTAGGTGCCTCGAAGGCATCGTCCGCTTCCGCCGAAGAGGCCCACTGGGCCAGGCGAGAGAACGCAAGTTCCTCACACCGAGGCAATTTGACAGGCTCTCGCCGGAAACGGTACGGTAACAACACCGAACAGCAAGTCAGCCGGAAAAATCGGCGGATGAGCGGTTCAAGCGGAACCCGGTGAAGCCGGTAACCCCGTGAAAGTCGCGAGAGCGATGGAAGCGGGCGTGTCCGCTCCTTGAGAACTCAACAGCGTGCCATAGAAGTCAGTGCCATAAATACCCCGTTCCGCGGGTGGCGCTGCTGGTCTGGTTTGATGCCGGGTTGGTGGTGTTGTCTGTGGGGGTTTGTAAGGTTCCTTTGG